>CALXXU010000083.1 GCA_944392765.1 uncultured Anaerobiospirillum sp. | reverse complement strand
CCAGCTGTTTTTCTTTTTATCGTACGGCGACGCCCGAGATGTACACGCGGCCCCGACACCCCTCACTTTTTGGCCGCCGCAGCAACTTGGCCCGCCCACCCACCCTACGGGCCGCTGCGGCGGCTACCGGAAAAAATTAAGCCCCCAGTCACCGCGTGTAAGACGGCAGCTGAGGGCTGTAAGGCACACCTAGCGCGGTGCGCGCTCAGAATTGGGGTTTACATGCCTAAGGAGGCGTTGATGAAGCCGTTTAAGTCGGCCTTGGAGAGAGCGCCAACATGCTGGCCGACCTTCTCACCCTTGTCAAAGACCATTAAGGTTGGGATGCTCATAACCGCCTTTTGGGTGGCAACAACCTGGTACTCATCAATGTTGAGCTTGCAGATCTTGATGTCGTCACGCTCTTGAGCCAGCTCCTCTAAGATAGGAGTGATCATGCGGCATGGGCCACACCATGGAGCCCAGAAGTCAAGCAGTACTGGGACTTCAGACTTTAAGACTTCGGTCTCAAATGAATCATCAGTTACGTGAACAATATAGCTCATAAAAGCTTTCCTCACTGAAAACGCTGGGCTCATTTTATCACAGCCCAGCCAGAGCCATGGTGGCCTGACAATTTTGCTCAGATTTGGCGGCGCAGCGCGGCTTTAAGTGCTGCAAAGACATGTAGACGGGAAAATTTCATGTAGACGGGAAAATTTAAGTTGAGCCAGGCAGTTTTGCCTCAGCAGCTTGCTAAGATGGTGACAAGAAGGTGATTTTTATCAGGAATCTTGATGTTCCAAATCTTCAGCTTGGCATTGTTATGGGCTGCAACGACTAGCTCACACCAAATTTTCCCGTCTACATGCTGCAAAGACGCAACATAGTGACAAGATTTTTGCGTGAGCGGACTACCGCAGGGCAGGACTAGCACCCTCAAAGCGGCTGCTCATACAAAGCCGCGCCCTGCTCATCTAGCTTAAAGTAGCTTAAGTTCTGGCCCCAAGCTCCCAAGACATAACGCGCCTTAAGGCCTGGCACCTCATCGTGGTAGGTACCCAAGACATGAATATGACCGTGCACTAAGAGATCGACGTCGTGGCAATACTGCGCTACGGTCTGAGTCACGACGCCATAGATCTCACTTTGATAGCGCGCACTGCCCGCGCTTTGCTCACGGATCTTGGCCCCAATCGCACGGCGGCGGCTTAAGGGCAGGCGGCGGAAGAGCCATTGCAGCAACTTGTTGTTGACCTTGCGCTGATAGGCTTGGTACTTAAGGTCGTTGCTGCAAAAGATATCGCCGTGGGTTAAGAGCAGGCGCTGGCCATAGCGCTCGAGGTAATAGAGCTTAGGCAATAAGGTGAGATTGAGCTGCCAAGCCTCGCGCTTTGTTATCAGAAAGTCACGATTGCCATGAATAAAGTAGCAGGCCACGCCGTTTTGGCGGGCCGCCCCCATAATCTCAGCTACTGCCTGCTGAGCGCTGTCCTCAGGATCTAAGCCCACAAAGAAATTAAAGAGGTCGCCTATGATATAGAGCTCATCTTGAGGCTTAAGACTTGCCACAAAGGTGCGCAAGGCCTGCGTCAGCTCAGGACGAGTGACATCTAAATGCAGGTCGGCAATAACGTAGCAGGCCATGACTTATCCTCATTTTCATTTTTTTTTTTCTTCTGCGGGGCCCAGAAAAAAAAAAATAAGGTCCGTCCCTTATCCCTTGGAGGTCAGGACCAGACCCTATCTTTAATTTACGTTAGAACGGAGCACGCGCCTATTCTGGAATAGCGTCGATGATCTCAGCACTCTCGATAATAACCGGCTCAACTGGAACATCACGGTGTGGGAAGTAGGTGCGATTGTCGGTCTTAACGCCCTCAATGGCTAAGACCACATCCTGCCCCTTAACCACACGGCCAAAGACGCAGTAGCCCCAGTCGCCCGTTCTTGGCTTGTAGTTTAAGAAGTCATTATCAACGGTGTTGATAAAGAACTGGCTCGTAGCCGAGTGTGGCTCGGAGGTACGGGCCATAGCAATGGTGAAGGCGTCGTTGGTCAGACCGTTGTTAGCCTCATTGACGATTGGGTCGTTGGTTGGCTTTTGCTGCATATCAGGGGTCATACCACCGCCTTGGATCATAAAGCCAGGGATGACACGGTGGAAGATAGTGCCGTTGTAGTGGCCGCTCTTGACGTACTCAAGGAAATTCTTGCAGGTGACTGGAGCCTTTTCTTCGTTCAGCTCAATAACGATATCACCCTTGTTGGTCTTCAAAATTACCATTTCAAAACCCCATTGCCTTGCTAAAATATGCGCTCAACAGGCCTCAAGCTGACCTGACAGCACCTGACCTTAGTCCTAGTGCAAGCCAGGCACCAAGTCAGAGCTTGTTCGCTCCAAGCTTATCCTAAGGCTAACCTTTCACTTTAGCACAACGTCGCACCAGTGAGATCGCAAATGCTACAAATTCACAATACCATTACGCGCAAAAAAGAGGACTTTGTACCAATCACCCCAGGCGAAATTGGTATGTACGTGTGTGGTGTCACGGTCTATGACCTGTGCCATATCGGCCACGCCCGTACCTTTGTCAGCTTCGATATGATTGTGCGCTATCTGCGCTACTTAGGCTACAAGGTCAAGTACGTGCGCAATATCACCGATATCGACGACAAGATCATCAAGCGCGCCCAAGAAAAGGGGGTATCCGCCAAGGATTTGGCCGAGCACTTTATCGGCGAGATGTACGCCGACTTTGACGCGCTCAATATCGCCCGACCAGACATTGAGCCACGCGCTACCGAGAATATCGACGCCATTATCACCTTAGTCCAGCGCTTAATTGATAAGGGCCACGCCTACGTCGCCGACAATGGCGATGTCATGTTCGCCTTAGATAGCTTCAAGAACTACGGCCGCTTATCGGGCCAAAAGCTCGACGAGCTCAACGCCGGTGCCCGCGTCGCAGTCGAGAAGACCAAGCGCAATCCTTTTGACTTCGTGCTCTGGAAGATGTCCAAGGAAGGCGAACCTGCTTGGGACTCGCCTTGGGGTGCAGGCCGCCCAGGCTGGCATATCGAGTGCTCGGCGATGAACTCTAAGATCTTAGGCACCACCTTTGATATTCACGGCGGTGGTTCTGACCTCATCTTCCCGCACCACGAAAACGAGATTGCCCAAAGCTGCTGCGCCTTTGACACCAAGTACGTCAACTATTGGATGCACTCGGGCATGGTCATGATCAACAAGGAGAAGATGTCGAAGTCCTTAAACAACTTCTTCACGATCCGTGACGTATTAAAGGAGTACGACGCCGAGACCGTGCGCTACTTCTTAATCTCGGCCCAATACCGCAGCGCCCTTAACTATTCCCAAGAGAATTTAGACAGCGCCCGCACCGCCCTATCGCGTCTCTACACCGCCTTAAAGAATGTTAAGGTCGCCGCCCCTCAAGGCGGTGCGGAGTACGTGGAGCGCTTTAAGGCCGCGATGGACGATGACTTCAACACCCCGGCCGCATTAGCCGTGCTCTTTGATCTGGCCAAGGCGATCAATACCGCTCAGAACGAGACTGAGGCCTCAGGCCTGGCCGGTCGCTTAGTCGAGTTAGGCGGCATCTTAGGCATTCTCTACCAAGACCCAGTTAAGTTCTTACAAAGCGGTGCTGCCGCAAGTGGTGCCGACGACGAGGTCGCTAAGATCGAGGCTTTAATCGAGCAGCGCAAGCAGGCCCGTGCCAACAAGGACTATGCTGCCGCTGACGCCGCCCGCAACGAGCTCACCGCGATGGGTATCGTGCTCGAAGATGGCCCGAACGGTACGACCTGGCGCCGCGCCTAACAAAAAAAATTAAAAACTCCCCCTACTTTTTTTGTGGAGGCTTTTCATGCAAGATTACCAGCGTAAATTTATTGAGTTAGCACTCAAGCGCGGTGTGCTCAAGTTTGGCAGCTTCACCTTAAAGTCGGGCCGCCCAAGCCCTTACTTCTTCAATGCCGGTGGTTTTTGCACCGGTGAAGACCTCTACACCTTAGGCTCGTGCTACGCCCATGCCTTGGTCGACAGCAAGATCAAGTTTGACGTGCTCTTTGGCCCAGCCTACAAGGGCATTCCATTAGCCTGCGCTACCGCAATGGCCTTAAGCGCCGAGCACCACATCAATACCCCATGGTGCTTTAACCGCAAGGAAGCCAAGGATCACGGCGAGGGTGGCAATCTGGTCGGTGCCCCACTCAAGGGTGACATCATGTTGATTGACGATGTCATCACCGCCGGTACCGCGATCCGCGAGTCCGATGCCATCATTAAGGCCAATGGCGCCCACTTCAAGGCTGCCTTAATCGCCTTAAACCGCAAGGAAAAGGGCCAAGGCAATGAGAGCGCGATTGACGAGGCCAAGCGCACCTTAGGGATTGAGATTGTCTCGATCGTCTCCTTTGATGACTTAGTTACCTACATCAAGAACGACGCCGAGCTCAGCTCCCACTTAGACGCCATGCTCGCCTACCGTGAGCAATACGGCGCCTAAACCCAACCCAATCCCCTGACAAAAAACCGCCCTGAGGGCGGTTTTTTTATGGTTGTTGGATGCGGGGCTAGCTTGAGCGCCCAACCAGGCTGAGAGTTTACGCCTTAGGCGCGTCTTCAAAGCTAGCCTCAGTTGGCTTGGCCTCAGCGCTCTTGGTCTCACCCTCCGGCGCCTCAGGGGCGTCTTTAGCGCTATAGTCCTCAAAGGGGACATAGCCCGCCCAAGCTGGCAGGGGCTCGGTAAGCGGCTTTCTGCGGTGCTCGTAGTCAATCTTTATATCAGGGCGCTTAATGCCGTGGCAATTAGCGTAAATATCGACAAAGTAGCGTTGATCGGGCACGGTCTTGAACAGGCGCAAGAACCACATGTACTGCTCCGGGTGTTGTCGCAGTTCTTGCTCAAAGGCCTGATTCATCGCCGCGACATCGGCCTTAGCATCAGCGCTCGGAAAGTCCGGCAGATCATGGAAGCTCAGCTCAAAGTTGGCGGTCTTGAGATTGTAGCTCGAGCATAAGACCACCACCTTGGCCTTGGTCACCGCCGCCAGGCGCGGCACCGAGCCCAAAGTCGCCTTAGGCACGCCAAAGTAATCGACAAAGTAGGCGCTCTCGCCGCCTAAGTCCTCATCGCAGGCGATATAGAGGTGGCGTCCTTGCTTTAAGGCCTTGAGCATCGAGCGAAAGCCCGAGCTGCGTACGTGAATCGAGCCACCAAAGATAATGCGCTGGTAGTTTAAGAACCAGTCAAACACCGGGTTTTGCTGGTCGTTGACCATAGCAAACATCGGTAAGCCCGCATAAGACAGGTAGAGGCCACCGCGATCGAGGTAAAAGGAGTGCGGCACGCAAAAGATAATCGGCTGCCCTGAGGCAACCGCCGCATCTAATACTTCTTTATGCTTTAAGACCCAGCGCCGTCCGAGCCATGATTTAGGCAAAAACACCGGCTCGCCGTAGGAGAGCGCGGTGATCAGTGCATGGCACAGCATCTTGCGGTAAAAAGAGCGGTACTCCGGCTCCGTAAGGCCAGGAAAGGCCAGGTGCAGATTGGCCAGCGCCACTTTTTTAAAGCGCGGATTAGGCAAGGACATTGGCCATGAGAGCAGCCAAGCCAAAGCATCGCGTACACGGTTTGGGACATAGGACATCACAGCTAAGAGACCTAAGCTCAGCCAAGAAAGCCAATGCTTGGGGCCTAACAGCTTACGCCAGGCTTGAGGATCGAAGCCTGCGTTTTCGTACAGCTTATGTCCCTGCGCTTGCTTAGTCTCCATATTTGCCTCGCCCCTCTTGATCCAACTACCTGAGCCTGGGTGCTCACTGCAAGCTTACGAGCTCTGTTGCGCCCACGCAACTGCCTGAGCGCGCCCGACATCTAGTGCTGAGAGCGCTTGCCCAGCGGCAGCGCGCCTTGAGTCTGGCTTTACCCGCACCGCAGGCACACCTACCGCTCCCACCTACCTTAAAGCTTAATACGTTCCCACTTTGGTGGGGGCGCCCGGCCCAGCCGACTTTAGGGCGCCGCTAGCTAGGGCGCCGCTACCCCTGCGTCGTAGCTTGAGTCTTGACCGGAATCGTTGGGGCGTCCTTTTGGTAAGCGCCGTTATCGCGCGAGAAGGTGCAGCCACAGTAGAGCTGGTTGTAGAAGTTAAAGGACTTAACCAGCTGATAGCGGCGTGTGACTAAGCCTTCCTTACGCCAATCCTCGGACCAATAAGGCACGCCGGTCGCCTCTTGCGCGGCAAAACCTGCGGCATCGACCTGCTTTTTATTTTTCCAGCGCGAGGTGGCTAAGGTCGTGGTGAAGTGGCTAAAGCCATGCTCTTTAGCGTAGCGCGCGGTGGCCATGAGGCGATCTAAAAAGCACACCGAGCAGCGCGCCCCGCGCTCAGGCTCATGCTCCAGGCCCTTAACCTTGGCAAACCACTCCTTGGGCTCATACTCCGGCACGATGTAGGCAAAGCCGAGCAAATCGGCCAACTCAATCAATTCATCGCGGCGCTTTTCGTACTCGGCGCGCGGATGGATGTTGGGATTGTAAAAGTACAAGGTCGGGCTGATGCCATGAACCTTAAAGCACTCTAAGACCGCACCACAGCACGGAGCGCAGCACACCTGCACCAAGAGCTTAGTCATGCCCTCAGGGATCACGAGTTTAGTCTTAGGCGTCGTGCCGAAATCAGGCGGCAAAATCAAAGTCATGCCCTAGTCCTCACTGGCCTTTTCCGCTGACGCAGGCTTAGCCACGGGCTCAGCTGCGGGTTCAGCCGCAGTTGTTTGCTCAGCCTGGTCGGTCTGTTCTGCTTGCTCCGTTTTATGTTTGTGCTGGGAGGCAAATTGGGTGTTGTAGAGCGCGGCGTAAGCACCACCTAGAGCTAAGAGCTCTTCGTGGCTGCCTTGCTCAACAATCTGGCCATCATTGATCACCATAATGGTATCGGCATCTTGAATGGTCGAGAGACGGTGCGCGATTACTAAGGTGGTGCGCCCCTTCATCAGCTCATCTAAGGCCTGCTGGACCACCTTTTCTGAGCGATTATCTAAGGCCGAGGTCGCCTCGTCGAGGATAACTAATGGAGCATTGCGGATAATGGCGCGTGCAATCGCAATACGCTGTTTTTGGCCGCCCGATAAGGACACACCGCGCTCGCCGATCTGAGTGTCAAGGCCATCCGGTAGGCTGGCGATAAACTCGTCTAAGTAGGCGCTCTTGACGGCATGAGCGATTTCCTCGTCGGTCGCATCCTCCTTACCAAAGAGGATATTTTGGCGGATGGTACCGGCAAAGAGGAAATTGTCTTGGAACACGCAGGCGACATTACGGCGCAGCGACTCAATGGTGTAGTCGCGCACATCGATGCCATCGATCTTGATCGAGCCCGACTTGACCTCATAGAGACGGTTGATCAGCGAGCATACCGTGGTCTTACCACCACCGGAATTGCCCACTAAAGCGACCTTATGGCCGACGTTAATCTTAAAGGACACGTCTTTGAGAATGTCGCGCTCGCCGTTGTAGGAGAAAACGACATGGTCAAATTCGATCGAGTCCTTAATATCCTTGAGGACCTTAGAGCCTTCGTGCTTGCCGTTTTCAAAGGATTCGTAGTCGAGCAGAGCGTAGATACGATCTAAGGCGAGCAAGGCGGTCTGAACCTGGATGTAATTGTTGCCAATGCTCTTTAATGGGGTGTAGAGCATGATGAGGGCCGCTAAGAACGACACCATCTCACCTGAGGTCATACGCCCACTTAAGATTAAGGTCACGCCAAAGTACAGGACGCCCGCCACACCAAAGGAGCTTACCAAGTGCATCACCGGCGAGAGCCAATTAGTGTCACGCACCATCTTGATCGCCATCTTAAAGAGGTAATCAGCCTGTTCGCGGAAGCGCTGGTACATGAAGTCCTTTAAGTTAAAGCTCTTGATGACCTTGGAGCCCTGTGTCGTCTCGTTGTAGAGCGTGATCATACCGGTGGAGACATTGACCGTGCGGCTGACCAGACTCTTGATGCGTTTACGCACAATCTGCATCGGTAAAATTAAGACCGTGATAATGCCCACGGCAAAGATTGTGAGCTCCCAGGAGTTATAGAGCAGCACGCAAACTAAGGAGACCGAGGAGAAGAATTTGGTCAAGAACAGCCGCATGTTTTGAATGAGGCCGCTTGAGGCCGTCTCGGAGTCATTGAAGAAACGCAAAATAACCGAGCCCGAGTTATTGGCATCAAAGAAACGGCTGTCGAAGGTCAAAAGCTTTTGATACAGGCGCGAGCGCATCAACAGGTTGATCGCACCACCGACATAGCCGTTAATAAGCGAGGACAAGTAGATAAAGATGCCTTGCACCAAGGTAAAGCCAATCACGACCAGAGGCACGTAATAGGCAAATTCAGCTTGTTGCTCGACCATGACTTGGTCGGTAAAAGGCTTTAAGAACCAAGCGATCACCGCATCCAAGGCGCCAACCGGAATGGTCAGGATGATACCCAAGAGCGCCACTGGCCAGTATGGCTTTAAAAACGGCCAGAAGCGGCTATAACCACGCCAGAACGAAGTCGATGCCTGCATCGAGACATCACTTAAGATAATCGGGTGGTATTGGTGCTCATCAGCGGTTTCACGGTGGAGCTCACTCTGAGCATCAGGCTTAGCCTTACCTTCAACCTCAGCTTCAGCTTTGGCCCCAGCCTGGTTCTCATCTGCAGCAGCTGCTTCTGCTTGAGACTCAGAAACTGCGTTCGCTTTAGCCTCAGTGTTGGTTTCTGCCAAAGCAGCCGCGTCGGAAGATGCAGTGGCGGCAGCTGAGTCCATCGACTGAGCTGTGTCTTGAGCCGTTGTTACTGGCTGTTCGGGAGCTTGTGGCGCACCGTCATCATGATTTAAGCGTTCGTCTTGCTTAGCTGCTGAAGCCATGTAAGAGCACTCCTAAAAAACGGGCCAAGGGCCACAAGCTAAAAGGAAAGGGCGCCCCTATGGGGCGCGCGCCGCGCATGCGCGGGTGAACGCGTCAGGGCGCGGCGGCCGCGTAAGTGCAGCGGTTAGCGCGGCGCTGTAAGTTAGCGCGGCGCTGTAAGTTTGCGCGGCGCTGTAAGTTTGCGCGGCGCTGTAAGTTTGCGCTGCTGCTCGGCGATGGCGCTGCCAATGGCCTCAGTTAAGAAGTCGCTCATCGCAATGCCCATATGCTCCATGAGCTTTGGGAACATCGAAATCGGAGTCATGCCTGGGAAGGTGTTGATTTCGTTGAGCAGCACGGTGCCGTCGCTAGCTAAGAAGAAGTCGATGCGCGAGAGGTGACGCAGCTTTAAGCCGATAAAGGCTCGGGTGGCCATGCTCTTGATCATCTCGCGCTGCACTGGACTTAAGCCCTCGACCTCGACCGTGGTGGTGGTGCCACTGTCCTTGCTGTACTTCTCGTCGTAGGTGTAGAACTTATCGCTTGGGATCACGATCTCACCTGGCTCGGTGATGACCAAACGGCCCTTATACTCAAAGGCAGCGACCTCGAGCTCACGGTGCTCAATGGTCTTTTCCACTAAGACTAGATCGCTTAATTGCAAGGCATCTTGGATTGCTTGGTCAAGCTTGCTCTCATCGGTGATGTGATAGCAGCCAATTGAGGAGCCTTGGCTAGCGGCCTTGACATAGACATCGTGACCAAACTGAGCAAAGGCCTCATGGACTGACTTTAAGGAGCTCTCGGTGCTATCTGAGACAAAGATCGATGGGGTGTTCTCAATCTTTAAGGCATCAAAGTAGAACTTGGTCGTGACCTTGTTAAAGCAGATGCGGCTGGCTTCAGCCTTACAGCCGATATAAGGTACACCCTGTAACTCGAGCATCGACTGGATATCGCCGGTCTCACCTGGGAAGCCATGTAAGCATGGCACCACGCAGTCGATCACGATGTCCGAAGTCGCCCCGTCTGGGCTAACGCAGGCAAAATGGCGTCCACTGGTAAAGTAGCCGTAGCCCCCATCGGCAAATTGGAACTTGCCCTCGTGTAAGACCACCGAGAAGATATTGAACTCAGGGTTCACACTTAACTCTTGCATCAGATACTGGGATGAGATCAAGGAAATCTCATGCTCGGAGCTATCGCCACCTGCGATTAAAAGAATATTCAGAGCCATTTTGCTTTAAACATCGCGCTTGAGCGGAGCTAAAACCACTTTAGAACCACTGGAGCGCATAACCAAAATTAACCTTAGATCTTAGCCCGGATCCGAGCCTTTGTAAAAGACAAATGACCCCTAAGTGCTAGGAAAAATTAAGGCCGCCCTTGCAAGGTGATCAGCCTCAAACTTAGCCCCGCTTAAGGCCGCGTCCAGCTTCAAACCGTGGTAATGTGTGAACTTAGGCTAAGGAGGGAGTCATGTACTTACAAAGCGCAGAGATTCAAAACTTCCGGGGCATTCGCCACCTGACAATCGATTTTGAGCGTGACACCACCGTCTTAATCGGTGAAAACGCCTGGGGTAAGTCGTCGCTGCTCTATGCCCTCTTTGCCATCTTAGGCCAAGGTGACCAAAACCTATGCGCCTTTACCGACGACGACCTCTACATCCCAATTAAGCTCGCCTCTGACACTAGCCCCGAATCCGCACCCGTGCCGCAAGTCACCCCTGAAGCGCCAAAAGCGCCCAATAAGACCGGTACCGGCAGTGCGCACGGCCCTGAGGCTAGCGCGCCCCGCTACGACCTAAGTTACTTAAAAGAGCACAAACTTGCAGGCCTAACTCCGCTTAAGACTTTAAGCAGCCCCAATTTTGAGCGGCGCATCTACCAAGTCCCCAACCCCTTTGGTCCGGGCAAGATTTACCGCATCATCGACCTGCCGCGCGTAGGCCGCAATCCAAAGGATCGCCGGGGACTTATCGACTGCTACTTAGAGGCCCTGCCTCCCGAGCTGACCCCAACTAAGGCCCCCGTCTCCACCCCGCCCAGCACCAAGCCGCGTTGGCTCAACTCGACCTTAAATCGCTTTATTTCCTGGCTCAATAAGGACAAAAAAGCCAAGCCTGACACCGTGGGCACCCCCAAGGCGCAAGCTGCGAACGCGCCTGCTGAATCCGATAACTCGCCGCGCACCAAGCTCTCGGCCTTAGCGCAATCGCTTTATGGTGACTTTGCTGACTTGCATGAGGGCATGCTCTATGAGGAGCAATATGAGCAAAGCCAGCCGCTGCACTATCGGCCGACCACCGCAGAGCGTATGGAGCGCACCAAGCAACGCTTGGAGCCGGACTCCGGCTTAAACGCGGAAGCTCGCTCGCAAGCGCAAAAAGATCTCGACTTTGCCTGCCGCGACGTGTTCGATGCGCACTCCGAGCAAATTGTTATCGACCTGGTATTCTGCGAGAGCAATTATGGCGCTTTAAATAACACCGAGCGCTTTGCGGCGCTTAGGGGCGCAAGCTACCAAGGCCCCGACGATCTCTATCGCATTCACTACCGCATTCGCGCTCAATATTGCCAAGAGCAAAAGCCCAATTGCCCCGAGGGCGAGGTGCGCTTTAACAGCGACGGCTTTATCACAGTCCACGAGCTCTTAGACGATAAAGGCCAGCCCCTGCCTAACCCGCTGCCGATCATTCGCGAATTGATCGTCTTAAATCCGCTCTTGCGCCTACGTGACCGCCGTATGTTCAACACTCCTTTCAGTCACGCCTCGCAGGACGCAGAACCATCCGTGGCAAGTAGCGCCCCGAGTGCGCCAAGCGCTGAGCCAACCGGTGCGCGCACCGCCCTAGGCCAGGCTGCAACCAATCTCATGGTCGCCGACGTCCCTAACTCGGCTGACCACTCGGCGATTGAGCCTTCGGATATGCAGGCGATCACCCACTTCTTTGATGACATCACCTCCGATGATGAGCTGACCTCAAGCAAGATCAACGAAGGCATTGCGGTGCTCAATACCATCGCTTCCAAGTATCTGACCAATTACCAAAGCACGCAGCTGGGCACTGCAATCAAGGCCCAGCCTGAGCACTCACTCAAGGTGATGGAAGAGGGCGCCCGCCCGGTGCGTACCGCACGTGAGATTGTGGCCACCCCAATTTCGATGGGCACCCTCACCAGCCTCAAGGCGGCCCTGGCCGACCGCAAGCCGTCGAGCTCTAAGTTCTTACTCTCGCTCTTGGCCGGAGCGCTCTTGATGTCCCAGGGTCAACGCACTATCGATACCTACTCACGGCCGATTCTGGTGCTTGAGGATATCGAAAGCCGCTTCCACCCGACCTTGCTCTTGAATCTGTGGTCGATTTTGCAGACCTTGCCGATCCAAAAGATCGTCACCACCAATTCGGCGCAATTTGTTTCCGCCATTTCTCTGCACAAGCTGCGTCGTCTGTGCAAGCAGTACTACGATGTTCGCTGCTTCCAAATCGGTGCCAATGTCTTTAGCAATGACGAAGAGCGCAAGATCGCCTTCCATGTCCGCATGATTCGCCCGAGCGCCTTATTCGCGCGCTGCTGGCTCTTAGTTGAGGGCGAAACGGAGGTCTGGATCTTAAATGAGATTGCCAACATCTTAGGACTTAATCTCTCCTGCAATGGCGTGCAGCTGATTGAATTTGCCCAATGCGGCTTAAATCCGCTCATTAAGCTCGCCCAGCAGCTTGGTATCTCCTACCACGTCCTCACCGATGGCGATGAGGCCGGACGCCACTATGCCCAGACCGTGCGTGAGTTCGCAGGTGGCGCCTCGCTGGCCGACCACCTAAGCGTCATGCCGCACGTCGACATCGAGCACTACCTCTACACCTCAGGCTTTGCCAATGTCTATCAGCGCGCGGCCAATTTAGAGCTCAAGCCCAAGCGCCAAAATGCCTCGGATCTTGGGATTAGCAATAAGAATCTGCGTGCCAAGGTCAACGAGCTCATCCACAATCCAAGCCTTAAGATTTACTATCTGGCGATCGACCAGGTGCCGTTCTTTGTCGCCCCCGGCTACGACCCGAAGTCGGCCAAGAACGTCAATCACCTCACCATCAACGTCGACCTCGACGAGGACACGAAAGCTAACAGCGCTCAAAACAAAGCGGCCACACCGAATAAAGCCCCGACTACAGCTGCGCCAAGCCATCCTGCCATTGACTTAAGTAAGGCCAAGAATACCGGAGCCTCCCCTAAAAAGAAGAGTGGTAAAAAGCCCGCGCACAAGAGCTCGTTCCCGAAGCAAAAGCTCATTCACCATCAGCTGGCGGCCGTGATTAAGACCTTGATCGAGCATGGCATCACCAAGAAGTGCTCGTGCTTTAACAAGATCTTCAATCGCAGCAAGTTGCAGCGCAAGGTAGCGCAGGCAACCAGCTTTAACCTCGATGCCTTAAGCGAAGCCGACGTTAACACCTTCTATAGCTACCTGCGCGGTTTAGTCACGACCATGCCGCACCCAACACGCGGCCTGACCGCCAAGCAAAGCAGCTATATCCAGGAGCTCAAGGCGCTGCGCGCCCAGCTCTTAGCGCAGGTCAACACCAACCGCCAGCGCTTAAATGCGCAGCTGCAAAAGCAGCAAGCTAAGGAGCGTGCGCGCGCCTTGCAAGCAAAGGCGGCCGCTCATCCAGGCAAGGCCATACCGACCCATGAGCTGGGAACAGAGCCCCAACAAGCGGTACTCACCGCCCACTTTGACTTTATTTCCAGCTCGCAAGGCACGGTACTGGGCCAACCTGAAGTCACCCCAATGAGCGAGGCGCAGGCCTTAATTGCCCACTTAACCGAGCTTGCCAGCGAAAATAAGCTTGATGCCAAGGAAATAAATCGCCTCAAGCTCTTAGAGCGCGATCAAGGCAATACCATCAATGAGCGCTATGGCGCGCTCAATGATGCGGCCTTGTCCCATAAGGGCTTATCGGTCAACAAGGTGATCGAAGATGCCATCCACCGCAAGACCAAGCCAGGCCTTGCCATCTTGGTGGGCGAGGCGATGCAGCAGCGCGGACCTGAGAGCGTGCCGGTCCTGTTTAAGACCATGTTCCGCAAGATTCAGCGCATGGCCCAAAACGAGTACGGCCTCGAGTAAGGCCACTAAGCAAAAGCTCACCCAGCTGAGCTCAACGCAGCAGACTTCAGCAGCCGGGCCTTGGCCCGGCGCAGGCTTAGGGCCGCAGGGCTTAGTGGGCGTCGGCCCAGGAATGGGCGCTGCCGATGCCTACTTCCAGAGGCACCGACAAGGTCACGACATGCTCCATGATGTCCTTGATCTTGGCACTGAAGCTTGCCACCAGCTCGTCCTTGACCTCAAACACGAGCTCATCGTGCACCTGCATCGTCAGGTGTACCGCGTCCTCAGGTAAGGTCTTGATATAGGCGTCTACCTCAATCATGGCCTTCTTGATGATATCTGCGGCACTGCCTTGCATCGGCGCGTTAATCGCGGCACGCTCGGCGCCACGGGCAGCCGGGCCATCGCCGTTGATGCCCTCAACGTAGATGCGATTGCCCAGCAAGGTGGAAACGTAGCCCTTGTGCTTGGCCTCGGCTACGATTTGCTCCATAAAGCCCGCAATGCTCGGATAGCGCTGGAAGTAGCGCTCGATATAGGACTTGGCCTCTTGGTAGCTCATCTTGGTCTGCTTGGCCAGGCCATGGGCCTGCATGCCATACATCAGACCAAAGTTGGTGGCCTTGGCGTGGGCACGCTCCTCATCGGTAACTTGGTCAATCGGCTTGCCCAAGACCTCAGCGGCGGTAGCGCGGTGAATATCAAGACCGTTTTGGAAGGCCGCGACCAAGTTCGGGTCTTGCGAGAAGTGCGCAATTAAGCGCAGTTCAATTTGCGAGTAATCCGCCGACACCATGGTGTAGCCCTCTGGGGCGACAAAGGCCAGGCGAATTTGCCGTCCTTCTTGGGTGCGCGCCGGGATGTTTTGCAGGTTTGGCGCCGAAGAGGACAGACGTCCGGTGACCGTACCTGCGACATTGAACACCGCGTGAATGCGCCCGGTGTGCTCAGAGATCAATTGCGGCAACTTATCGGCATAAGTCGAGATAAGCTTTGAGAGCATGCGATAGCGCTGGATGCAACCGGCAATCGGGTGAATCTTATTGAGCTCAGTTAAGATGTCATCGGCGGTTGAATACGACTGCTTGCTGCTGGTACCAGCGGCCGCTTGGCGCGCCTTAGATTCCGCCGCCTCGCGCAAAATCGCCTTGACCTCAGGATTGAGCGGATCGCTTGGATCTTTAGCCCGCGCCGCGCTCACAGCCTTAACGATCGCCTTAAACTCCTTGCTCGTTGGGTACGGCAGGGCCATTTGCTCAAAGAGCATCTCGGATAATTGCTTCGGCGATTGCAGATTGACCGGACCGCCCGAGAAATCGAAGATATCTTGCTCGGTTAAGTAGAGCGACTCCTTGAGCGAGCGCGATTGCTTGTGCAGCTCAGCACTATCGATTTTTACGCCCCAGCGCTCCATCCCATAGACCACGGCGTTGACCGCATCATCAAAGTCCAAGAGCTCAAGCCAATCAGGGTACTTCGAGAGCGCCCCCAGGCCCGCGCCATAAAGACGCCAGACCAGCACCGCTTGCTCACAGGCATAGTCCATAAAGCGCTCGATCTCGACTAAATCGCAAGTCAACTGCCCTGTCAAGAGGGACGAGAGCTCAATGGGGGTGTAATGCAGATTGCTCTGGCACAGAGCATTGAAGTCAGTGGGGCGCGTCGAGCAGGTCAAATGCTCCACGATAATAGGATCAGGTAAGAGCCCCTCAAGCTCCATCCCCGCAAAGCTCAAGAGCAAATGCTGATGATTGCTGTTGTAGGCGACCTTAGGGAGGGCGCCATCGGCAAAGATGGGGCCCAAGGCACGCTTGACCACGGTAAGGCTCAATTGATCGCCTGCGCCTAAATAGGTGTGATTGATCGGCACGTAGTAAGCCTCACGGCCATCAAGGCAGACCGCAAGCCCCACCAAGATCCCATCGGCAACGCTAGCGCCTTGGGCCGGGAGATTATTAGCGGCAAAAAAGCCAAAGTAAGAGCTGGCCTTGAGCTTTGCCACTAAGTCTTTTAATTCCTCAATCGTGGTGACCAAGTGGAAGTTATCACGCAAGGCGCCGACCTCGCGCTGCTCCGGCACCGCAGACACCAGATTCAAACTGGTCAAAGCGCAGTTAATCCAGCGCAGCCACTTAGCATTGCTGCGGCGTTGAGCGATGCTTTGGGCTTGCTGTAAGGCATTAATTTGCTCTGCCAGCCCATAAGGAGCCAGGTTCTGTACCCTTGGCGGCACCATGGTGCCAAAATCACTCACCGCTGGTGCGGCCAAACCATTACGCTCATCAAAGCCCGAACCCCGCTTTTGTTGCCAATTAGCGGCCATTTTGCGCGGTGGGGTCGGCAAGAGGTCAAAGTCAGCCTGAGTCGTGCTCTCGGCGGTCTTAACGCCAAACGGCACTGCCAAAGCAGCTCCAGCCACCCCCACCGTCCCCAGGGCATTGCCCTCCGCAATACCCAAGGCATTGCCTGCGGACGCGCTCGCCTTACTTTCGCGCAATTTATGGGCAAAGCTATGGAACTCAAGCTGCTCATAGAGCGCTAACAGCTCAGGGTAATTGATCTGAGGCAGCGGAATTTGCGCAATCGGCAACGGCAGCTCCAAATCGCAGCGAATCGTGGCTAAGCGATAGCTCAGTTCAATATCAGGCCATTGCTCTAAGAAGCGCGCCTTGAACTTGGAAGCACCACGGAACGATAAGGAGGCGATGTCGTCGGCATGCTCCTTAATATCGAAGATACCACCCAAGCCCTGAATTAAGGCCAAGGCAGTCTTATCGCCCACGCCCTTCATGCCTGGAATATTATCGGAGCTATCGCCCTTTAAGGCTAAGAGGTCGATGATGTGCTCAGGCGGCACGCCAAACTTCTCTTTGACCTGGGCCTCGTTGTAGGTGATATCGCGCATCGTGTCGATCATCGAGATATGGCGCTCATCGCTCACCAGTTGCGCCAAATCCTTATCACCAGTAGCGATAATCACTTCTTTTTGCGCCAAAGCGCCCGCCAGCGCATAAGAGCCCAAGACGTCATCGGCTTCCACGCCCTGCATTTGGATTAAGGGCAGGCCCATAGCATTGACCACCGAGTGCACCCACTGCACCTGGACTCTAAGCTCCTCGGGCATCGGTGGGCGGTTGGCCTTGTACTCGGTGTACATGGCCTTACGAAATTCCGAGGCACCCGGTGCATCAAACACGACCAAGAACTGCGCACCTTGGTAGGTATTGAGCAGAGATTGGAGCATGCGCGTGATGATAAAGGTCGCGCCCGTGGCAAGGCCGGTCTTAGTAGAAAAACGCTGTCTGACCGCATAGTAGGCGCGGTACAAGAAGGATGAACCATCAATCAAGATCAGCTTGTTATCGTTACTTGCCATGAGCTCACTCACCCCGAAAGGAAAACGCGACCAAGAACCGTAGGTCTTTTTCAGCCTGGCCCACTATGGTCTTTGCAACCTAGAAAAATCTGGCCATTGCCCCTAAGTTTAGGGGAAAGTCCGGCAAAAAGCACCCAGCAAAAGATTTTTCTCTACACCCCTACCCCAAATCACGCTACAATCAGGCTCCTATTTGCTTGGCCCATCCCCAGCTCCTTTCGGCCCCAGATTTTGTGCTGGTAAGCCCTGAGCTTGGCGCGGCCCCTGGACTGTACTCCGGACAAAAAAACATGACTCAACACAATTCGACCCCAGGCAGCATGCCGCTGCCCTTAGTGCGCCTGTTTCTGTTGCACATCTTCATCATTGTGCTAAGTAACTACGCAGTGCAAATCCCGATCACGGTCTTAGGCATTGAGACCACAGTGGGTACCTTTACCTTCCCCTTTGTCTTCGTGACCACGGACTTAACGGTGCGCTTATACGGCGCTCAGCTTGCGCGCAAGGTCATTTTCTGCGCCATGCTCCCGGCCTTAGTCATTTCCTATATCGTCGGCACTATCTTCGCCCACGGTGACTATCAAGGCGTGGCCGCCTTAGGCACCTTCTCGATCTTCGTCTTTAGAATCGCAGCGGCATCCTTTGGCGCCTACATCTTAGGGCAGCTTGCCGATATCTTTGTGTTCCAAAAGCTACGGCAGCTGCCACGTTGGTGGCCTGCTCCAGCCGCCTCCTCGGTCTTTGGCAATATGCTCGACACCTTTGCCTTCTTCTTTATCGCCTTCTACCAATGCGTGGACCCATATATGGCCGAGAACTGGTTCAACTTGGGCGTGGTCGACTATATCGTCAAGCTCTTAGTGTGCCTCGTGATCTTTGTGCCGATTTACGGCATCTTCTTGGCTTTCTTGTCGAAATACGTCTTTCATCGCCCGCTCAACGCCGTAGGCGTCTTAAGCTAAAACCAGCGACTCAAGCCATCGCTAAAACCAGCGACTCAAGCCATCGCTAAAACCAGCGACTCAAGCCATCGCTAAAACCAGCGACTCAAGCCATCGC
>CALXXU010000082.1 GCA_944392765.1 uncultured Anaerobiospirillum sp. | reverse complement strand
TGTTTGTTTTAATTAGAAATTTTGATAAATAAAACTTTAGTCACCGCTATTAATAAAATTCGATTTACATAATTATATGGCGAGGCAGCTAAAGCGCTTGTCGACTAAATTGATCTAAGCCGTGCAGCAGAAGAGATGCCCAATTTGGTGCAAGATTTAATTTGTAACAGCTCCCAGCTTTACCTTTCCTTGGAGCGTTTATCCTCTACGCTTACTCTCTGCGCTTAAGCACTATGTGCGCGCTCTTCTTGGATCCACACCTTGCGTTACGACGTGTGATAGCACATCTATGGATCGACTTTTTATTATTGTGCCGATTTGCGTGCTGGGACGCAAGATTGACTCGAGCGCAAAATTATCAGGAAGCAAAATTAACGATGGCACAAGAATGACAAAGCCCGGCTCATCCCTGGGGATTGAGTCGGGCTGAACGTTGGCAGGCGCTGATAGCCGCAGCACCTGCGCTCTCACCCCTAGCCGTAGGGTGAGGCCGTATCATTGGTTATTACTTAGCACCGCCGACTGGCACAATGGCGCCTTGGTACTTAGTACGGATAAACTCAGCGGTATCCTCAGAAGTCAGAGCCTTAACTAAGGCCTTCATATCTTCGGTCTCGGCGCTGTCCTTATTAGCAACTAAGATGTTGACATATGGGGAGTCAGCATTCTCGATGTAGAGGGCATCCTTTAATGGATTTAAGCCCGCAGGCATTGCATAGTTGGTGTTAATAACGGCGCAAGCAACATCAGGCAGGGCACGTGGCAGCTGAGCAGCCTCTAACTCGGCAAACTCTAAATCTAATGGGTTCTCGCTGATATCAAGTACAGTGACGGTAACGTCGTTGATATCAGGTACCTTGATAATACCGGCAGTAGCCAGTAATAACAGGGCGCGGCCGCCGTTGGTTGGGTCATTTGGAATGGCAACCTTATCGCCCTTCTTTAACTCCTTTAAGTCCTTGATCTTATCGGAGTAAACACCCATTGGCTCGATGTGAACACCGGCGACCGAGACTAAATCAACGCCGTGATCCTTGATGAAGACATCAAGGTATGGACGGTGCTGGAAGAAGTTGGCATCAAGCTCGCCGTCGTCGCAAGCTAAATTAGGCTGGACGTAATCGTTGAACTCGATGACTTGTAAGTCAACACCCTGGGCCTTTAAGCCTGGGGCAACGTGCTCTAAGATTTCAGCGTGAGGCACTGGGGTAGCACCAACCTTCAACGTACCGGCACTGGCAGTGCCCAGTAAAGAACCTACCGCTAAGGCTAAAGTTACGGCTAAAACAGACTTTTTCATTAAAAACCGGTGACCCCAACCACCAAGATGGTCGAGCCCCGTCTCCTGTCTAAACTTTGATAAGGGTTCTGAGGGTGACTAGCTGACCCATGCCAGCAAGCTAAGGCCACTATAGCACCGCTTTGGTGCGCGCTCAAGACAAGTGCAACTTTAGCTCATTAGCGCGCATTTTGCCCCGCGATGTAGCAGGGTGCGTCGCTAGCCCCCGTTTGCACAGTACGCTGGGCCGCCGCGATAAAAGCGTCGACGCTCAAAGTAAAGGCCACCTCGGTCCAGGTTCCCAGCGGAAGCATAAACTCGCTCACCCCATATTTGCTGCGGCTGTCATCAGGCTGCGCATTGCCCCAGTCGTAGGTGTAGCCAATGCGCGTCCACGGATAGCCGTCTTGGCGCCCATAGGCGATTAAGGCTTGATGGTCAAACCAGCGCCGATACTGCGCGCCATGCGCCTGAGCCCATCGCAACACCGCATCCCAATCTTGTTCCAGCTCCGCGTCACACTCTTGCTCGCGTTCCATGTCAGGCACAACATCTGATGGAGCATCTTGGGGAGCGTCTTGCTGAGCATGGTGGGCACGTAGCGCCTGGTAGAGATCGCGAGTGGCGTTAAAGGAATCGGTCGGAATGGGATTGAAGACATCGAAGCTATAGGCGGGGCGAATCACAGCCTGCGGCTTGACCCAAAAGCCTGAAACGTGGGTGCTATAGCGTGTGGCGGGCATGCCTAAGAGTTGGTTTAAGCGCTGGGACCAATTGGTGCCGAGATACTTGCTGCCGCGCGTCTCAAGCCACGCTAAGAACTCAAGATCGGTGAAAGTCCACAGATTAAAAAGCAAGATCCCCGCAGAATGCGGCTTAAAGGTCTCGGGGTGGCAGTGGACATTGAGGAGCAAGACCTTGGTGCCGGTCTCATCGTAGCGCACCATCGGGTCGCCGGGGCGCAGTGTCACCAAGGGCAAGAGCTCACTGTCTTCGATGACTAAGCTATCCTCAATGGCATTGCGATATCTCATACCCCCCTCCCGCGCCATGTCCTTAGCTTAGCTCTTAGCTTAGCGCAAAGGTGGGGCTAAGCCTAGTCCCTGAAACGGTACCAAGCCCAGCCCCACTGAAAGTGCTCTGACGACACTAGAGCGGAGAGCTCTCGACCCTCTGAAACAAGAGGACTGAGCTGACTCCTGGGACGCCATATTGCGCACTATTGGACTTCCACCCCCTCGATCTGAGCGATATCGCGGTAGAAGGTGCTCTTAAGGCGCGGCAGCGTGTGACCGTAGGCCCAGCGCTTGGCCGGTGGCAATAAAGCCTTGCCCGTGAGCTGCACAAAGAAATCAGCCGCGTAGGACTTCTTCATCAGGTTGCGCCACAGCTTGCCACTGACCGCCATCTGAGCAAAGAGCGCAAAAGTAAGGCGCAACAAGCGCATACGCTTGACCGTTTCTTGATCGGGGTGCGCGGCCTGCTCCACATAGTGGCGGCGCAGCTGCAAGATGAGATCAGGCAATGGAATCTTGACCGGGCAGACTTCCGCACAACGTTTGCACTGCGAGCACATAGTCAGCATGTGGCCGCACTGGGCCAAGTTGTGCAGCTGCGGCGAGAGCGCTAAGCCAATTGGACCTGGGTAGGTGGTGAGATAAGCATGACCGCCCACCTGCTTAAACACCGGGCAGAAATTCATGCAGGCACTGCAACGCAGACAGCGCAGCACGCTGCGATACTCTGGCTTAGCCGCAATAGCGGCGCGGCCATTGTCAAGCAAGATAACATGCACCTCTTTCGGGCCATCTAATTCGCCCTCCCGCCGTGGTCCCAGAATGATGTTGTTGAAGGTCGGGACAAATTGGCCCAAACCAGCGGCTGGTACCATTTGAGCTAAGGTGCTGGCCTCATGGAGCGAGGGCACAATCTTCTCGATGCCGCACAGAGCCACATGAATATCAGGCGCCGTGGTGCACATGCGGCCATTGCCTTCATTCTCGATGAGCCAGAGCGCACCTTCCTGGGCGGCCGCAAAGTTCACGCCGCTAATACCCATTTGCAAGTGCTCAAAGGCTGAACGCAAGTGGCGCCGCGCAATCTGCATCAAGCGCTCAGGCTCATGCTCTTCAGCCACGTGAAGGTTTTGGGCGAAGATCTTACCGATGGAGTAGCGGTCATGGTGCATCGCAGGCGCCAAGATATGCACTGGATGCTCATGATTGAGGTGGACGATGAGATCGCCTACGTCCGACACCTCGACCTCATGGCCATGGGCGTGCAGATAATCTTGCAGTCCGATTTCCTCGCTCACCATGGTCTTGGCTTTGATGATGCGCGCGATATGACGCTCAGTGATGAGCTGCTCAATGATGGCACAGGCATCAGCGGCGTTTTGGGCATAGTGAACCTTGATGCCATTCTTAGTCGCCTGAGCCTCAAACTGCTCGACCAAAGCACCAAGATGCTCCAACGCTGCTGTTTTGAGCTCTTGAGCCTCGGTGCGCATCTCCTCCCATTGCGAGAAGTGCTCAGCTAAGCACTGAGCGCGATTGCGGTGGATATTGTGCACCGCATTATCAAGCGCCTGATGTAAATCCTGCTCCTTGAGCTGAGCACGCACTGCATTCTTATGCGAAACGATTTGACTCATCCCTACTCCTCCTCATAAACCACGAGCTCGACCGTGTGCGGGCCGTGCGCGCCAAAGATCGTGATGAGCTCAATATCGGCGGTGCGCGCTGGACCTGCGGTAAAGACCAAGTTAGCAGGATGAGCCCCTGACTCCAACACTAAATTGATGGCCGCTTCTGGACTGGCCACAATGCGTGATTGCGGTAACAAGAGCACTAAGATCGGCGGAACCAAGGTCAAAAAGCGGGGCGAGCGTGGTGACGAGGCACAAAGGACATTGCCCGAGCTAGAAGCCCCGGCCGCGCCCTCGCACAAGGCGGCATCAGCCGTAAAGACTTGTGCGCGTAGCTCTTCGACCGGGCGGTCAAAAACCAAGGGCTCGACCCCATTAAGCTCACTTGGGGCAAAGGGTAAATCAGCGCTGCAAAGTAAGGACTTGACTTGGTGCTGAGCTAACAATGAATTCACGGTGTGAAGCAGCTCAGCCTGAGAACAGCTGTGCACCTGAAACTTATTGGCGGCCGCTGTTGCTAGGAAGTTAGCCTTGAGATCACCTGAGGTCTTGACATGGCAGGCCGCATCATAAGCAGGAATCCGAGGCACGTCGGCTTCACTCTGCGGCAGGCGGGCAAAAAGAGCCTGACGGGCACGGGCGGAAATTTGATCGATGGTCGCCATTACACACCTCCCACCGAAGCACAAGGAATTTTCCCGGTAAGACCAGGGCTGACACGTTGCCAAATGAAGTCGTAGAGTGAGTAAACCTTGATGTGGTCGAGGCCCTGCTTGTGCAAGGCAGTGCTGATGTTAAGGATGCAGCCATGATCGGCGGCAATCACCACCTCGACCCCCGTTTCCTTGATGTGGCGGATTTTATCGCCCACCATGGCCGCCGAGAGCTCCGGCTCAATCACCGAGAAGGTACCGCCAAAGCCGCAGCACTCTTCCTCATAAGGTAGTGGCACATATTCCACCTGGGCTAAGGAAGTAAGAAGGGTCTTTTGGGCTGGGACACAGTGCTGAACGCGCAAGCTGTGGCAGCTCACATGGAAGGTGGCCTTGGTTGGAGCGCCTTGATCAACAAGCTTGACCTTCAGCACGTCGACTAGGTATTGCGACAAATCGGTCACACGGGCGCTAAAAGCAGCAACCTGAGCCTTAGTTTTCTCATCAGCATCCGCAAAGAGCTCAGCGTACTCCTTGCTCATCATGCCCGCGCAAGACCCCGAAGGTACCACGATCGGGTAATCATTGTCGGAGAAGAGTTCGACGTTATAGCGCGCAATGCGGCGTGCTTCGTCGGTAAAACCGGTGTTATAGGCTGGCTGACCACAGCAAGTTTGGTCTTGCTTGAAGATGACCTTAACGCCGCAATGGGTTAAAAGCTTGACCGCGCTTAAGGCCGCGTCGGGCAAGGCGCTAACGCCCATGCAGGTGGCAAAGAAATTTACTTTTGGCTCCATAGATTCGTGCAACTTCCTCACAGGGTTGACCGCAATTGATTGAGAGCAGGAGCAGGCAGCCGCTGTCCAACAAATTACGTAACAGATCAGGGCAAATTATAGGTACGACCCTAGCGTCACCCCTGCTCTGCTCGCTAGTGGGCTTAAGCTGCACTGTGCTGGCTTGATTCTGCTGACTTGACTTTTCTTGCGCTCAGCTCAAGTGAACTTTATGACGGCAAAAAAAGACAAAGCCCACCGTTCACCCCAAGTTGACTGAGATAAGCGATGGGCAAATGGGCCTTAGTTACCGGAGTGTTAGCCCTTAGTAGGAACTAAGCCTTATTAGGCATTAAGCCTTATGGCTCGGCGTTAGGCTTTATGGCTCGGCGTTAGGCTTTATGGCTAAGCCTTAGGCTTTATGAACCATGAAGGTCGAGGCTTTTTGCTCGTAGGCGCTGATGGCGTCGTTGTGCTCTAAGGTCAGGTCGATATTATCAAGACCGTTTAACAGGCAGTGACGATAGAATGGATCTAAGTCAAAGCTGTAGCGCTTACCGGCGCACTCGACGTACATATCCTCAAGGCTAATCGTGACCTTCTCACCTGGGTGCTCTTCAAGATAGGTGATAAGCTCGTTGACCTCGTCGGAGGTTAACTTCACGGTCAGTAAGCCATTGCCTAAGGCATTGTGGTGGAAGATGTTGGCAAAGGACGGGGCGATCACGGCCTTAAAGCCAAAATCGGTTAAAGCCCATGGGGCGTGCTCACGCGAGGAGCCGTTACCGAAGTTGTCTTGAGCGACCAAGATCGAGGCGCCTTGGTAGGCTGGCTTGTTCAAGTTAAACTCTGGATTTAACTGAGTCTCAGCATCGTCTAAGTAACGCCAATCGTGGAAGGCGTGCTTACCAAAGCCCTTACGGGTGGTCGCAAGTAAGAACTGCTTTGGGATAATCTGGTCGGTGTCGATATTGGCCGAGTTTAAAGGTACGGCAATGCCGGTGTGAACAGTAAACTTTTCCATGATGCCTCTCCCTTAGTTGCCGCTCGTCTCGCCTGCGTCGTGATCTAAGAAATCACGGACATCACATAAGCAGCCCTTGATGGCGCAAGCTGCAACCGAAGCTGGGCTCATGAGGTGGGTGCGGGCGCCCTTGCCTTGACGGCCCACGAAATTGCGGTTCGAGGTCGAAGCCACGCGCTGACCAGCCCCAGCCTTATCGTCGTTCATGGCAAGACACATCGAGCAGCCTGGTAAACGCCACTCAAAGCCTGCTTCCTTGAAGATCTGATCTAAGCCCTCACGCTCAGCTTGCTCCTTGACCCAAACCGAGCCAGGTACGGCTAAAGCACGAACCCATGGAGCAATCTTGCGGCCCTTTAAGATCTCAGCTGCAGCACGGAAGTCCTCAATACGACCATTGGTGCACGAGCCGATAAAGGCAACGTCAATACGGGCCCCAGCAAGCTTCTTACCTTGCTCTAAGCCCATATAGGTCAGGGCATCAACCAAGCTCTTCTTGACCACTGGATCCTTGATGGCATCGGCCTTTGGAATCGACTTGGAGACGCCGCAGACTTGGCCTGGGTTGGTGCCATAGGTGATCTGAGGCTCGATATTAGCTGCATCGATGTCGACGACAGCATCGAATTGAGCATCAGGATCGGAGTACAGGGTACGCCAGTAGGCGACGGCCTTATCCCAATCTTCGCCCGTTGGCGCCATCATACGGCCCTTTAAGTACTCAAAGGTGATGTCGTCAGGGGCGATCATGCCAACTGGAGCGCCAAACTCGATCGCCATATTGGACAAGGTCATACGACCTTCCATCGAGAGATGCTCGATGGTTGGGCCGCAGAACTCCACGGCGTAACCGGTGCCACCGGCGGTAGTGAGCTTACCGATGATGTATAAGATCAGATCCTTAGCGTAAACACCCTTCTTTAAGCGGCCATGGCAGTAGATCTTCATGGTCTTGAGTGGACCTTGCTTTAAGGTCTGGGTGGCCATGACGTGCTCGACCTCGGAGGTACCGATACCAAAGGCTAAAGCACCAAAGGCACCGTGGGTAGCAGTATGGCTATCGCCGCACACCAAGGTGGTACCTGGCAAGGTAAAGCCGACCTGTGGGCCGATGATGTGGACGATACCTTGGTTTGGATCACCTAAACCAAAGAGCTTAACGCCAAACTTCTTAGTATTAGCCATCAAGGTACGAATCTGCTCTTGAGCCATTGGGCTACAAGCCTCAATCGTGCTCTCTTGGGTCGAGATATCGTGGTCCATGGTGGCTAAGGTCAAGTCAGGACGGCGCAGCTGACGGTGCGCAATTTCAAGCCCCGAGAAGGCCTGAGGCGAGGTGACTTCGTGAACCAAATGACGGTCGATGTATAAGGTTGGCACCTCGCCGTCTGCTTGATAGACGACATGGCTGTCAAAAACCTTTTGGTAAAGTGTCTTACCCATAAACAATAAATCTTCTTAGGGGCCCGCCCCACTGGAGCACGCCCACACTAACCAAATCCTAACCGGGTGCGGCCGCTCAATTGAGTGGCCGCAGAAAGCAGCTTTAATTGAACGCTGCTAATGTTCTACTATTGAGCTTGTAAGGCAGCGACAATGGCATCGCCCATGGCGCTGGTGCCTAAGACCTGAGCATTAGGATTGCCTTGAGCTAAATCGGCGGTGAGCTTGCCCGCACCTAATACCGCAGCGACGGCAGCTTCGATCTTCTTGGCGGCGGCATCCTGCTTTAAGGAGTAACGCAGCATTAAAGCAGCACTTAAGATCTGAGCAATTGGGTTGGCAATGCCCTTACCTGCGATATCAGGGGCCGAGCCACCAGCTGGCTCATAAAGGCCAAAGCTCGACTCGTTGAGCGAGGCCGACGAGAGCAGGCCCATCGAGCCGGAGATCATGGCAACTTCGTCCGAGAGGATGTCACCGAACATGTTGTTGCATAAGAGCACGTCAAACTGAGCTGGGTTCTTAACCAGCTGCATGGTGGCGTTGTCGATGTAGATATGATTGAGCTCTACATCTGGGTAATCCTGATGAACCTCTTCGACGACCTTGCGCCACAGAATCGAGCTTGATAAGACGTTGGACTTATCAACCGAGGTGACCTTCTTGCGGCGTAAACGAGCCGACTCAAAGGCGACCTTGGCGATACGCTCAATCTCAAAGCGGTGGTAGATCTCGGTGTCATAGCCCTTCTCTTGAGCGCCTTCACCCTCGATACCCTTAGGCTGACCAAAGTAGATACCACCGGTGAGCTCACGCACGCACAAAATGTCAAAGCCTTGGGCGGCAATATCAGCACGCAGTGGGCTTAAGCTCTCAAGACCTGCGAAGATCTTAGCTGGGCGGAAATTGCAGAAGAGCTTGAAGTGCGAGCGCAGTGGTAATAAGGCGGCACGCTCCGGACGCTCAGCTGGAGGTAAGTGATCCCACTTTGGGCCACCGACCGAGCCGAATAAAATCGCATCAGCCTGTTCGCATGCGGCTAAAGTGTCATCAGGCAAAGCCTTGCCCTGGGCGTCAATGGCGGCACCACCGATATTCTTAAAATCGTAGTTGAGCTTAAAGCCACACTGAGCACTGACGCAATCTAAGACCTTGATCGCCTCGGCCATAACCTCTGGGCCAATGCCGTCACCAGGCAAAACTGCAATTTGAAACTCCATGCGCGCGATCCTTATGCTGAACGAAATAGACAGCAGTCACTAACTGCTAAGAAAATCTGTACCAGGTAGGAGCTAGCTCCTACCACCAAACCATAAGTGCTAGGGCCCAGCCCTTACCACTCAAGAAACAAAAAACTAAACTCTGAGGTAATTGACCTGCCTGATAGGCCTAGCCCCAAGGCAGGCAAAGCTAAGATGCGGATTAGACTCCGCGTGCGTCAACCTCTGGGATATCGTGGCGCTGCTTTTCGATGAATTGAGCGCGGTAAATACTGTTGCAAGCGTGAATTAAGGCTAAGGCCGAGGACTCGATAATATCGGTGGATAAGCCCTTACCGTGGTACTTGCGGCCGTTGTAAAGCACATCAACGTCAACCTGACCTTGGGCGTTCATACCCTCGGAGGTAGCGGCGATGTTGTAGTCAACCAGCTTGCAGTCGATCTTGGTGAGGCGGGTGATGCAGTTGAAGACGGCATCAACTGGGCCGTCACCGGTGCCCGACTCGACAAAGGTCTCATTGCCAATCTTCATACGGACCGAGGCCGTTGGAATGACGCCCGAGCCACCGCAGACTACATTCAAGTTATCAAGCTCGAACTGGGTCTGCTCTTCCATATCGTGCGAGAGGAACAAGAGAGCTTCCAAGTCGTAATCGAAGACCTGGCCCTTGCGATCGGCCAGCTCTAAGAAGCGACGATAGACCTCATCCAAATTGAAGGTGTCATCGCTATAGCCTAAGGCATTGAGACGCGACTTAATCATGTGACGGCCAGAGCGGGCGGTCATATGTAAGTTATTTTCCTTAAAGCCCACGCTCTCAGGGGTGATGATTTCGTAGGTGTTGCGATTCTTCAAGACACCGTCTTGGTGGATGCCCGAGCTGTGCGCATAGGCATTAGAGCCGACAATTGCCTTGTGTGGTGGTACCTTCTCATTGCAGATACCGGCAACCATCTGCGAGGCACGAGCGATATTGGTTGGGACGATGTTGGTGTAAAGACCGCCGAAGTACTCCTTGCGTACATGCAAGGCCATGGCGACTTCCTCAAGCGAGCAGTTACCAGCACGCTCACCTAAGCCATTGACGCAGACCTCAACCTGACGAGCACCATTTTGTAAGGCGACCAAGGTATTGCCGGTAGCCATTCCTAAGTCATTGTGGCAGTGCACTGAGATGGTAGCCTTATCGATATTTGGCACACGCTCGAACAAGGTGTGAATGATGCCGCCAAACTCAGTTGGGATGGTGTAGCCTACGGTATCAGGGATATTAACCGTGGTAGCACCGGCGTCGATGGCGCACTCGACCATACGGCAGAGGTTATCGATTGGGGTACGACCGGCGTCCTCGCATGAGAACTCGACGTCATCGGTGTAGTTACGGGCACGGCGCACCGCATTTTGGGCCATGGCGATAATGTCGTTAAAGTCCTTACGGAGCTTATCGTGGACGTGAATGTCCGAGGTCGCAATAAAGGTGTGGATGCGATAGTGCTCGCAATTGCACAAAGCGTCACGCACGGCGTCGATATCCTTATCGACACAACGTGACAAACCGCATGGAATGGAACGCTTCAACGATTCACCGATGAGCTTAACGGCATTGAAGTCACCTGGGGAGGAGATTGGGAAGCCTGCCTCAATCACGTCCACGCCCAATTGTTCGAGCATTAAGGCCAGCTGCAACTTCTGGCGCTCGTTTAACGATTGGAGCAGGGCTTGCTCGCCGTCACGCAAAGTGGTGTCAAACACAATCACTCGGTTTTTATCGTTGTTAGACATAGTTCTCGTCCTATTGTTCGTGCTCTATGGTTAAGAGCAACTGCGGTAACGATTAAGGTATGGGCTGATGGTAACGGCCCCACCCGTATTCCCTCAGGTAAGAGAGATGCTCCACACTAAACTCAAAGCCCCAAGCTGGAGCTCTCGAGCCCTAACTTGGTCAGGCCGCCGAAGCGACCCAATAAAAAAGGGCTCTAGTTAAGCTAGGGCCCTATTTCCGAAACGATTGCACACAATCGCTGATTGCAAATACACCCCAGCTGTCAACTCGTAAGTCGCAGTAATAAAGCCAGCTTCAGGGTTAAGACGAACATGGAATGCTCCCAATCAGCAACAAAGTAAAAGAAACGCCCACCAAGCGGCAATCGTAACGCGCCCGGCGGCTGGTTTGATTGATCTTTCTGATGGACTCAGTGTGCCCCGATTGGCCAATTGGATCAAGCGTTAGCGCGGCATTTGCACCAATCAAAAGCACTCGATCCCGGCTTTGCACGAAAATGCACCATAACTTTGCACCACCATTAGCCACCAAGCCGTCCGTACCAGCCACGCCACAGACTTTTGTCCGCTCACCGGTGCTCACCTGTAAACGCAGGTCTGCTCAGACACAAACGCCCGCAGCGGCTCATTAGCGGGGGCGCTATTGAGCTCATCTGCGGGCGCTTTTGCAGCTACAGCAGCCTAGGCTACAGCCTAAACAGCGGCCGGTGCTTCAGGTGCGACCTTGGCAGCCGCATCCGCTACTGCTTTAGGAGCCGCATCGGCCGCAGCCTTAGGAGCTGGAACGATGATTGGTGCCTCTTCCTCAGGCTCAGCCTTAGGGCTTGGGTTGACCAGCTGCTCCATCGAGTCGGCCAAGATTTCGTCCTTAGTGACCGGACGGCCCAGTTTCTGGCTTAAGTAGATACCATTGAAGATGGTCATGCAGCCCATAGCCGAATTGATGTCGTTGCTCAGGTGCACCTGCATGCCATTGCGCTGATTTTCGATGGCGTGAACCATTTCCTTGACCTGCTCGGCAAAGAAGTGGTACGACCACGACTCATCGGAAACGCCCTCGTAATCGCTCTTGGTGTATTCAGCCAGCTGATCAGGCGTCATCAAGGTAAAGACATCGTTAACCGGTCTAAAGTGCGAAGGGGCAATTCCAGCCCCTACTTCAACCCCCGAGTGGGTCTTGATGCCCACGGTGTGGCCATTGGAGCCCGTGATATGGACAAAGGCGTCCTGAGCAGGGTTCACGCTATTGGAAACCACGATATTGGCAATCGCGCCGGACTTGAAGGTCACCACCGCCATGGCGGTGTCATCAACCTCGATGTAAGGGTGGTTGACGTTGCGCCACTGGCCATAGACTTGGTCGACCTCGCCTAAGAAGGCGCTTAGAAGGTCTAACTCATGGACCGATTGATTGACCAAGACACCACCGCCTTCGGCCGCCCAGGTACCACGCCAAGCACCGGAACGATAGTAGGCCTCATCGCGCCAAGCCAAGACCGAAACCTGGCCAAAGGATGGGTGCCCGAGCTTGCCATCTTGGATCGCATTGATGATGCGGGCACATGGACGCATAAAGCGGCTTTGGGCAATTACTGAGACCAAGACATGGTTACGTTCAGCCTCTTCTTTGAGATATTGGGCCTTGGCCAGGCTAATATCGAGCGGCTTTTCAATGATGCAGTGAATGCCACGACGTACTGCTAGGCACGCCAAATCGACGTGAGTTAAGTGCGGAGTGGTAACGTAGAGCACATCAGGCTTTACGGTATCGAGCATTTGCCCTAAATCGTCAAAGACGGTCTCGCCCTCAACGGCCGGGGCTACATCTTCGTAACCCGAGAAGCTTTGCATAAACTCCATGGCTTTCTCCGGGTGGCGATTGCATACGCCCACCAAGTTTTGGCCACACGAGAGCAAAGCATGCACATGCAGCTTGGCGATATTACCGGTGCCTACGACAGCAAAACGCAGCTTACCTAACACCATTAAACTGTTTCCTCCAACGGACCTAACTTGAGCCTCAACCTAAAAGCTTAGAGTCTCAAGTCCGAAAGCAGTTCCCAAACCACCAGCCCCACTCTAAAGAAGCGTGACCTAGCGCAGGAAACTGACCAGCGCGCACAGCATAAGGTTCTTTGTGATTTGTGGTGAAATGCCCTAATTTGGGGCAATTTTTGTCAGTTTTTGTCAGCTTACTTTTTATAGATTTTGCCATAAAACCATAGATACTTGAGCACCTATGGCAATTTGGTCGCTTTAACATGGCAAAAATGGCATAAAATCACGGATTTTGAGCATGACAGACTCTCACATGCATTGCAATGCCGTGATGCGATTGCTAACTTAAGCCGATTAGGGGGGCTAGGCTACAAGTGCGTCTAAGTCGAAGTCTTGCTCATACACCAACTTTAAGCGGCACATGAAGCGATCCACGCGCTTGATACCAAAGCTGGAGCGCTTTAGAACCTTAAGCAAGTTGTTAAAGCCCTCAATCGGCCCAGTGGTGATGTGCACGCGTACGTAGTTCAGGAGCTCCTCCAAGTGCTCCAGCGTTGTAGAGCCTAAAGTTGCGGCTGGGCAATAACGGCCACTAGACTTAGCTGAGCTTGGCTTGTTGTACTTGGCGTTGCGAATGGTCAACGGGGCCGATGCATCAGTGTCTGGCTCAGGCTTTGGCTTTAGCCCCTTCTCGATTAGGTAATCAGACAAGGCGGTATGCTGCTTGATCTTGCCCTTGGCTGCAGCAATGCGAAGCTCTTGCACCTGATCACAGCACAGCATGTGCTTTTGCATGTGCTCCATTGCCTCCTCAACCGATTGAGCCATAAGGCCGGAGTAGAGCTCGACATAGCAATTGCGGATAAGCGGCAGGCGCTCATGTAGGGCAATAGCCTTGTCAAAGCGAGCTCTGTCCTCTTCTGAGAGTGCTTCTATGTCAGTGGCAAAGAGCACCCTTTTAGTTTTGCGATCTCGCAAGTACGCAGCGTCATCCTTACGACCAGCAGAATCGAGCAGCGACGCCACGGTCTTAACCTCATAACGAAGATGCTTCTTGGCATTGCTCAAGTGGTGGAAGCAATCGTTGACATAGGTGCCGTCAGGGCGATACTTCCGCAAAGTTGGCAAGAAAACGGCACTCATGTCCGTTGCTGCCATGACATCTTCAGGAATCATGTCTCCACCCCAAGCGACGAGCTTGTGCATACCCTCAGCACCACGCCCTGGAGCGTAGAAGTAGAACTTCCGCTCCTTACCGCTGATGACGACGGTGATGAACTCTTGGCGGCATGTAGCAATTTCATCAATCAAGAGGCACTCCATCGGTTGAGTGGGTGGAATGAAGTTGCAATCAGTGAGCTGCGAAATCTTGTTGCTAAGCCGCTCAATGACTAGAGGCGAGGCAAAAGCTGCTCTGCTCTTCATGCCGAAGAAATCAATGAGCTTGGCTGCACGTTGATCGCTGATGTTATATCGAATGGCAAGTGCATGCACCGAGCCCTTAAAGCCGTATTCCACAAACTCGCGGGCATAGTCGCGTACCACCTGCTTGGTCAGCTTGCTTCTGCCAAAACGAAAAGGATTGGGTTCACGGCGAATTGCGCCACACTTGGAGCAGCGCCACACTGGAATTGTGACTCGCAGCTTGTAAGGCTTATGGCTTACGGTAACGTAAACCAGATCAATGGTTTGCTTCTTGTGCTGCCCAAGAGTACCCATAGCACCACAGTGGGGACAAATGCGATCTGATCGATCCTTTTGGCACTCATCGGTGGTCAAGTCGACCTCAATGATCCCCCACACCTTGCCATTTTCATCGCATTCATCATCAACCACGGTTGCTGGGAAATTTCCAATGTAGCTGAAGGGATTTAGCCGCACTGACGGATCAGCTGGGGCTGGAGGAGCCTTGATATTGGGTACCCCTGGGTAGAGATCCCCATTATCCTTGCAGGTTGAACTGTCTTCTTGAGGGCAAGATTCGTGGGATTGCTCACATTTGCCTCTCAAGTACTGAGGGAAAAAAGCGGACAAAATCTCTGATGGCAGAGTCTGCTCTCTACCGTCATTGGGACTGCCATTAGGGTAGTAAGGGAGCAAATCAACTGCTGGCATCCCCCAACCATCGAGGCATAAGCCATGTAAGGCTTGAGCCAGTGCCGTTTTGCTTGGAATCTTATGTGGAGCCAAGATCATGTGAAGATCATGGATCTTCTTGGTAAGGGTTGGACCGGCCGCGAACTCAATCGAGTCAGCGTGATTGCCAATGATGCTACAATACTGCATAGGGGCTACTCCTTGAGCATTAAGCTCTGTTTGGATCATTTGTAGTCCCCAGATTGTCGCATAGAATGGCTTAAAATCAAGCATCGAGCAGCTAATGTGTGCTGTTGTGTGCTGTTGACATCAGCCTACACTGACGACCGATTTAAACCGCTTATCTATAGCTTTGATTATCAGCCAATATAAAAATTAAATTGCACTATAATGGTGCATTTTCTGGTACCAAATCGGCCCTTTCACCACTAATCACAAAGAACCAGCATAATACCAAGCCCCCACAAAACCAAGTCACGCCACAAAATTAGGCACGCTACGAGCCCCACAATAGGCAAGACAGGAGGTATGGCTTAAGAGCAGCATACGGTACCACCACAAGTAGCGCCTTACCTCAGCACCACACCAAGTATTAATCTCAGCGCCAAATACAGCTCAAAACGACCCGTCAGACTTAAAACTAGGTACAGCATAAGACATGGCAACCGAGATCGCACTTTTACTCACACTGCCGTTAGAACGCGACTTGACGCGCTAAAATGTAGAAAGTCTTAAGAACAATGCGCTGCCAGGAGATCACATGCGCCCCTATTGGCTTCCCCTATTGCTGCTCAGCACCTTTATCCCCGCTCAGGCCTACACACTGCAAGGGCCGCAATACGCAGAAGATCCGGTCAAAGTAGCGCAGCGTGAGCGCGCGGAGCAAGCAAAGCAGCAAGAGCTCCAACGCCAACAAGAGCTCAAGCTCCAGCAAGAAGCCAATCGGCTGCCTTCCTATCTCATTTTAGACCCTAAGCAAGAAGCAGCCGAGCTCAAGGATCTCATCAGCGGCAACTACGAGGCGCTACTAGTCTATGGGGGCAATCAGTATGCAAATTTCTTAGGCTGTCTCAACTGTGCCCCGCACATGCATATTTCGCTGTGGAATAGTAAAGGTCCTTATGGCTCGCCCTTAAGTCCACGCAGCATCTGGAGCGACTTCTTTGAATTTGGTAACGCCAAGTCCAATCTGAGCCCATGGAACCCCTATGCGGCCAAGCCTCCGGTCATTGTGGATCCCAAGGGTAAGTTTTACGGCTATTTCACCGCCAATCAGAACTTAGAGCAGGTCTTTGCTAACAACTTTAGCCACAATCTGGTGACCTTACACCGCGACATCAAGAAAAATCCTGAGCTCTGGTTTAGCCTCGCTTTCAAGGCCTTTTTGCCCGAAGAGGGCACGACCGCCCACGCAATTCCGCTGAGCACCTTAGAGCGGATGCCACGCGCCCCCGCACCGGAAACAACTCAGCTCCCTGAACCAGCGCCCGCCCCATAAAAAAGAGCAAGAGGAGCGCAGCTTGAGCCCGCTCCTCTTGCTCCAATCAAGACCTGCTAAAAGCTTAGCGTGCCAACAAGTCTTGGTCTTGCACTGAGTCCTTAGGTAAGGTCAAACGCAGCACTACATAGCCCAAGATACCAGCGCAGATCGTTCCCAATAAGATACCGAGCTTGGCTTGATTAAGCAGCTCTGGATCGGAGGCGCCAAAGGAAAGATTGGCGATAAACAAGGCCACGGTAAAGCCTATACCACCCAAGAGCGCCACACCCGCAATCTGCTTCCAGGTGACACCTTCAGGCAAGGCAGTCAGGCCACTCTTTACGGCTAAGAAGGTAAAGAGGAAGATGCCGACAAACTTGCCCAAGACCAAGCCGATCAATACAGCCAGCGTAACGGTACCAACGCTTGCCCCCGAGCTGCCAGTCAAGGTGATACCAGCATTAGCAAAGGCAAAGAGCGGCATGATGACGTAGTTGACCACGACATGGAGCTTATCTTCCATCGATTGCAACGGCGAAATAACGTGGTCAGAGGCCGACTCAATCGTCTTTAACAGGTCAAGCTGGTGTGGGGTCAGCAAGACCGTGGTGCCAGCTGGAGCGGCCGCAGCCTTACGCGGAGTGACCTTAGCATCACGCACCACGTAGGCCGAGGTCGAGTCACTCACTCCTGGGAACTCGCGCATCGAGTTCTTGATATGGGCGATATAGCGCGCGGTATCGATACCCGGCTGCGATGGAATGGTAAAGGCCACCAAGACACCGGCGATGGTAGCGTGCACGCCCGACTGCAAGAACAGGTACCACACCACGATACCCAGAAGAAAGTAGAAGTTATGGGACATGATACGCAGGCGGTTGGCCGCAACCAGTACCAGCAAAATCAAGCCTGCCACCAAAAGTGAGCTGAGCTGCAAATGCGCGGTGTAGCACAGCGCGATAATCAAGATACCGCCAATATCATCGACTACCGCAAAGGCCGTGAGAAAGATCTTTAAGGTCAGCGGCACCCGCGCGCCCAGCAAGGACAGTACGCCTAAGGAGAAGGCGATATCGGTGGCCATTGGGATCGCAAGACCGGCCTGAGCTGAAGTACCGAAGGTAAGTCCCAGATAGAAGATGACCGGGAAGATCATACCGCCCAAGGCTGCGATGATCGGCAGCAAGGCCTGGCGCAGCGAGGAGAGCTCACCAACCAAGATCTCGCGCTTAATCTCAAGGCCAACCGAGAAAAAGAACACGGCCATCAGGGCATCGTTAATAAATGCCATTAAGGTCAGAGGTGCCCCATGGTGGCTAAAGAGATTAAAGCCGCCTAATTGCAGCGCAACCGGGATATTCCAAAAGGCATGATAGGCCTCAGCCCAGGGAGAGTTGGCAATCACCATGGCAAGCAAGGCCACAACCATCAGCACCATACCGCCGTTGACGTGATGGTGCAGGAAGGCTCGAAACGAGTAATCGAAGCTCGTAAGACGTTGATTCATTAAGAAGTAACTCACAGCATAGGGGTCCCACAGACCCAAACAACACAACAACGGCAAGATCAGCACACAAAGCACCAACTCACCGAGCGCGTGCCCCAAAGAATCAATGAAGAAAAGGGCAGCACAACAAAGCTGACTACCTGTGCCACCAGGCACACACCATCCCCTACCCCAGCCCAAGGGCTGACCACACAAGAACAAAATAGAAAAGGGAAAGCAAAGAAACAGGAGGGTTAAAACAAACGGGTAAGGCAACGCTAATGCGACCACTGAACCAACGGCACCATCAGCGCAATCGGCACAAACGGCAGTCAACCTTCTTATTTAATCACAAAACTGGTTCCAAAATTTGAGTGACTGCGAAAATATTGCATCAAAACGGTGCCAGCAAGACTCGCCAATCCACCGCCCGCCCCGGCACAGTGCAAAACTCAGCTCCCAACGAACCAGCATTGCTGCGGGCAGCACATGTAGCCAAAGTCGACTTAGAACATCAGGAAGCTATAACAAAATAAGTGTCCAAAAATTTCGAGCTGTGCGGTCAGCGACCATACCAGTACGCACCTTGATAT
>CALXXU010000081.1 GCA_944392765.1 uncultured Anaerobiospirillum sp. | reverse complement strand
GTACGTCGACTTGATGGGACGCGCATTTCTGCAAGCGCTAACTATAAGAAGCTGCGCTTGTTGCAAAAGCGCAAAAGCTATTTAACCGAACTGAGAACATGAGGCGGCGCTTCCTCCCTTAAGTTACCTCGGGGGTATCCGCGCCGGTTTTAGATGAACAACGATGCGCTCATCAATATGTACATCACGATTATCTTTCTCGGGCTGCTGGCCTATTTCTTTTGGCCTCGGCGCTAGACCAGGCCTAGTCGCGAAATTGCAGTAGTTACAGTCAAGTCGTCAACACGGAATGCTGGGCACTGATTTCGCATTGAGCGCAACTTAAGGCTGGAGCTGCGCGGCCTGGGGTAGACGAGCCGCCGCAGTTGGGCCAGCCTGGTAGTATGGTCCCGCGCCATTAGGTCAAACAACTTAAGGAGCAATCCCATGTTCGAAGTAGCGCTTCTTGCCGCCAGCCTCGTCGTAGGATGGACGGTACTAACTCTCAGCTCAGGACACTGAGTTTAACCTCAAGCTCGCTGGGAGCGCTCCAGCTGCCGACAATAAACTTAGGTCGGCTCGAGCGCAGCTACCATTAGCAAAGCAGATAGCCTAATCCACCTTTGCTCTTCACCCAGCGAGCACCTCCATTCCCAGCACGGCTCATCCCGGTTCTAAAAATGGCACAATCTCAATCATTCGCGCCATCTTACGATTAAGCTATATTAAGCCTATCGATTGCCTTAATATAGCGGTAGGACAAAACGAGCAAAAGACTAGGGGCGGGCGCTGGTAACTCCAGCTCTCCCAGCGTGCAATGACGCAGCTACTCAGTAGCGCTAATCCCAAGGCTAACCCGCGCCACCAGAGTGACTAACTCTAGCTGAAGGCGCACACCCTCAATGAGCTTAATCCCCTCCATGCTGAGTGCGACCAAGTGCCGTTTCGGTGTATGGTTTGATGACTGCCAAAAGGGAATCCTATCGGGCAGCACCATGCACTTCACTCAAGCGCCGTAATCTGTTTTGCCAGATACGTAATGCGGGTTGGAAGTCAGCTTTTGGCTGGTAGCGCCCAGGGCTAGGGGCGGGGATTATTGGGTGAGGTCTATGCCTGACCTCACGAACCAGCCCAACACCTGCGGCCTTCAAATTCAAACGGCGCGCTCCGCTGATCGTACTCACCCGAGCCTGCTAGGGCGTTTTACGGGGGCCTAAACACCTAGTTTAAGCTATTTATACGCGTATATCGTCTATAACTCATGATTGACGCCAGAACTTAGTATTTACAGGGAAGCATGCAGCAAAAACGGCCCAGATGGGGGATGCTAGGGGCAAATAATGGAGAGCGGTGCTGAGCAGGGTAACGGCGGCAGGTGGTTGAGTGTGAGAGGTGAAGTTAGTAGCGGTCTTGCGAGAACTGGATGGCTCGGTGCCATCCAGCAACGGAATTTCACGTCAACGTAATGTTGACGCTTTGCCAAATTATAAGCTCATTATAGCACCTGACCTCCTCAAAAGTTGCTCAAGCCGAAATTGACCGACTCGGTGTGACCGCTAAAACGGCGCAGCTAGCTCGCGCTCTGATGGTATAGCTATGGTGGGACTGAGCTCCAAGCTCTGGGCTTATCGGGCGTCGTGCCTGGTATAACTGCGACTTTAATGCGATATGGGGCTTATTTGTGCCTTTTATACGCGTATTCGTGTTTTGGCACATGAATTGTTCTTGGTGGTGGTAGTTACAGTGGTTGCTGCGTCAAAACCGGTCATTTCGGTGGGGTAAAAGGTAGCTCTGACCGAAGCTCAGTCAATTCAGCGTCCTTATAGCCCAGGTGGTACAGTTAACTCGACCTTCCTCCGTCGCGACTGAGTGGCGGTGACGTCGGAGGTCATCATAAGGGTAAACCGGCTTTGGCGCGTACTAAGACATCTCGACCCAACAGTGCCACCATAGAGCAGGTTGTTTGGGGCCGCTTGTCTCTTGGTTGGCGGGCTGCTTAGTCTAAGACTGGCACAAGGAGCGGAGGTATGGCCTTGGGGCCAAGGTTAGCCTGAAACTGACCTGATTTTACGATGGTCATGGTCGGGGTAGCTTTGACCTGAGCTGGACTGAGGCTAGGCATGGCGCTAGCGGCCAGGACTGGTAGATATCCAGAGGAAAAAGGGGAAATAGGGCGAAAGATAGGGTGGGGCAGGATAGGGGCTGGACTAAAGAAGTGCAGGTCTTACTTAAGGTCGACCTTCCCTCGGAAGCTGCCTATCTCAAGCAAGATTAAAGTCAGGCTTCGAGGTTCCGCGACCGACGCCTTCCGTAAGCTTGCCCGACGCCTATCCTGACCTTGGGGACCGTCTTGACCTTATAGTCTCGACCCTACGACTTCGACCTACCTTATGACCCTGCACCCTAGGCTTAGTTATTAGTTCCGACTCTAAGGACGAGCTTGGCCTGATTTGGGGTGAGCGGCATGGTGGAGTTTTTTTTTTGGGTGCGCGCTGTCTGGCTTGGCCCTTGGATGCTTTGGCGACTTTGCTTGGTCGGAGTGCTGAGTGTGCTTGGTCTGAGGTGCGGTGTCTGGGATATGACTTATGACGGCGGCTTGGGTTTAAATGGTCTGGTTAGCGCTGGAGTTTTTTTTTGGATTTTGGGACATATCTCAGTCTTATTTTGAACTTCGCATAATCAAAGTTATGTTAAATTAAGACAGTAGGACTATAGATAAGGGCAGGAGCTCCACCAAGACGCCACAGCACCATGAAGACAACAGAAATCTCAGGCAAGCAGCTCAGGCAGCGACTTCTGCGCAGGTCTTAAATAGAAGGAGCACGCTTAACTTATATATTAGCTAAATTTAACATAATCTAATAGGGTCGTGCGCATAGATTTTGAAGCAAAGCTCCGAAGTCCACATCAAGGATTGTGGTCTGCGCGGCGCGCCTCATGGCTGATATGTCGCAGTCTGTCTGGCACCAAGTGACTGGCAGCTCAGGTCTAAGTTGGACTGCACTAAGGACTGTATATAGTCCGAAGTCGACACCAGTCTTAGCTCAAGCTGAGCTCGAAGTGGGCGCGGCCGCAAGTACGGAGCGACCAGCTCAGCCGCGCTCAAGGTCAGGTCATAGGTTAGGTGAACGGAGCCAAGTCTTGGCCTAAAGCGCAAGACCTGCGTCGGAGTGACCATCGAATGCGGAGTCTAGGCCAAGACCCCTCATAGGTCTCTAAGGGGAAGGGGTCTGTGACATCTTCAAGTCCGGCGCTCGTTCGAAGTCCTGCTGTTTAGCAGGCCCCTATTCTCTGCCAACTTGAGCTGGGACTAACCTGCCTCCAGGCATGGACCAGAACTAGGTGGCCTGACTTCATTAGCAGCAGCTCACCCACCCTATGCCCTGCACCCTATGTCCTTGTGCCATCAAGATCCAGGAACCAACCTTGGAGTACCCCTATCTTGGCCCAATTTTGGCCGGTTTTGGCGCATCGTTTAGAGTAAATACCTTGCTCCCATCAATTGGTGCGCCAAAATCGTTTTACGCGTATAAATGGCTGAAATAAGCCTAGTCGCATTGGATATAATGCCTGTAGCCTTCGTCATAGAGGTCGAGGGCATATTCAATGATATCCCCGATCTCACCATTGGCTAAACCGCATACGTATCTTGGTCCGCGCGATTTTGAGTCGTCTTCACGAGCTATAACTCTGAGGTAACCTAACTGAAGCATCAGCTGATCAAAGGAAAGCTGGTCATAAGTTGAGCATGCGGCCAATTGTGCACGACTAAACCAGGTATCACCATCCCAATAGCGCTGTATGGTCGAATCAGTCGGCTTATGCTTGGCAATGAGTGCGACTAAATCGTGATTGGGACTTGGGTTTGTGCACCAAAAGAATTTAAAGTTCAGTTCCTCATCTGATTCCCACAACTGGGCATAGAAAGCATTGATCTCGTGAGAGCTGTACAACTTGGTTTCGGCCTGTTCATCAAAACAGTATCCACCGTAGTACTCGCGCAGAGTACAGAAGTCTTCGGTTAACTCATCTTTGCGCTGCAATGTTGCTTGGGCATACGCCGTGAAGTAGCGTTCTAATTCGGACTCAGTGTAGCCCAACAAGGTCGCGTAATGAGAGGATAAAGTCTGGTCATAACGCTCATCTCCGGCCCATGGGCAGCCACCGGAGTAACGCAAGGTGCCTGTCACCAAGGCAAACTCGACGTTGTCCAACGTTTCAAATTCTGCAAAGAATTGTCTTAAGACCTTGGCTAAGCCTTTAAACTGCCATCCTACGGTCAAGCTAACCAGTAAGTGGTAGTCCCAGTCATCGATCAGGAACATGAGCGACTCCTCACGTGTAACTGCCTTAAGCTGCCTAAAGAAGCCCTCAAAGGTTATAGGCAAACTGAGCTGCTTGCAGACGTCCTCAGTAAAACCGGCTTGGCGGCAAGCTTCAACCAAGCGTTTGCAGATCAAGGCCGTCAAGCCACTAGCAGTTGTTTGAGCCGGGCCTGAAAAATTGCAGCTAATCACCTTGGTGCCTAAGGGCCGATTCCACTTACCGTAGATGGTGGTACCCTCAAAGGACTGATCGCCGTGCCTAAAGAGCTCGGTCAAAATCGAGTTAAGCAGGGTCTTACCAAAGCCCTGAGGCCGGGCGATAAAAGCACGCTTGTGGTTCGACACTAAGTCGAGGATTAACTCAGTTTTGTCGACATAAAGCAAGTCTTTGCTGCGGATATCGGCCCACGAGTTTGTCTCGGTAGGCAGTGCTCGCAGAGCATCAAGAACATTAGCGGTCATTTGGGGCTCCTTATGGAGGCAAGATTATTGCCATATTAAATTATCTGATATATTTAATCATCTTTACACTATTCAGTCAACAAGCATTGCTACAAGTCCGCAGTGACTTGCGCTAACCTCGCTTCTAGTTCAGCTTGGGGCTGGCATGTGGGGTCAGCTCTTGGCCTTAAGCTCAAGGACTGTACAGTGCTGACCTTTAAGGTCGGTGTCTTACCGCAAGTCCTGATATAGGTCTCTAAGGGGAAGGGGTCTGTGACATCTTCAAGTCCGGCGCTCGTTCGAAGTCCTGCTGTTTAGCAGGCCCCTATTCTCTGCCAACTTGAGCTGGGACTAACCTGCCTCCAGGCATGGACCAGAACTAGGTGGCCTGACTTCATTAGCAGCAGCTCACCCACCCTATGCCCTGCACCCTATGTCCTTGTGCCATCAAGATCCAGGAACCAACCTTGGAGTACCCCTATCTTGGCCCAATTTTGGCCGGTTTTGGCGCATCGTTTAGAGTAAATACCTTGCTCCCATCAATTGGTGCGCCAAAATCGCTTTGCGCGTATAAATAGCTTAAAATCGGCTTGTTAACATGATTGGAGAGGTAAAAACTGCGTGATGCTACCTCCCAATCATGCTCGTGATCCAAGTGATGGCATTCAGTTCCTTATGAGGTGGGGCGCTAGCACGGGGCGACATGCTCAAGCCACATTTCCGGCTCCCGTCTAGGTCAAGCCATCTCTCTACAAAAAGGTATTGCGATGATTTTTGTGGTTTAAGGTTCCTTCCTGGTGCAGGCCATTAACGTCAATACTGCGCCACGCAGCGATTTGTCTTGTCTTGTCGTAGATCACAAAGATCACTGCAACGAGCTCAGCACCACGATAGTACTCGTGATTAACATCGTTAATCCCATAAGAATTAAGGTCAATTTGAGACTCAGCTTCATCAAGCAGCTTTTGAATTGCTTTGTGCGACTTAGAGGAGGAACGCTTCAGTTCAAAGATGTAAACACGTTTACCAACGGCAACTTCTAGGTCAGAGCGCCCTGAGCTGTTGGCGATTTCTACCCGAGCTCGCAGTTTAAATCTAAAAAAGGTTTTAATAAAATCACGATAAACGCTCTCGAGGATAGAAATCTTCTTGTCGTAGAAAATGGAGTCGACCAGAAGTTCGTTGAGCCAATCTGCCGTTTTGGCGATATTCCCATCACGAAGAGCTATTGCTAGTTGGGTGGTTGCGTGGGGTAGCCAAAGGCTGGCCCCATCGTATGTCTCATTAAGCAAGTAGCGGAAAAAGGCATCGACATAACCATCTTGAACCTCCATATTTGGGAAGGTGCAGTGGTAAAATGTGTCATTCCTATTGCCCAACGAAGAAGTCGCCTCCCATGTAGCACTGAGAGCGTTAACTATCGGATTTTGCTGATCGACCTCCGCGTGTGTTGGCTCGTTTGATACGATTTTGTTGGAATCTAAATCAGCTGCGGTAATATTGTGTTTTACCTCTTTAATTGTGAGGTAGCCACATTGCGCCAGCAGCGGTAAAAACTGGACTTCCTCAAAGGTTGAGGCAGTTGAGAGCGCTTGACGCGACAAATAGGTGCCCTGATCAACTAGCCTTTCAAGAGAGGAAACGGCTATCATGCGGCCTTTAAGATAAGTCCTAAGAGCGCTCGCGGTATTAGAACTATCCGTCCAGAAAGTTTTAAACTCTGGGGAGTTAGGACCAGTAGTTAACTGAGCGAAAAATTGGTTAATAGATTGTGGGCAATACAATTTAGTTTGCGCTTTATCATCAAAACAAAAACCGTCATAATAAGATTTAATCTTATCTAAAAGCGCTTCCTCGGTCACATTTAAGCGCCGCGCCGCCTCTTCAATGTATGGACCGAAGTTGTTTTCAAGTTCAGTTTGAGTGTACCCCAGCAGATCGGCAAAATCTGGGTGCATACTCATGTCGAACAAACTGTTCCCTGTTAACAGTGATGCATTGCTATAGCGCATGATTCCCGTAACAAGTAAAAAGTTTGGTTGAATTGCTCTTACAAAACTAAAAAAACTGCCAATGACATCAAGAGCTAAATGGAAGTTTACTTCATTATCTAAATTAGATGATAACGGATAATCCCATTCGTCAATCAATAATACCAGCTTTGATTTAGCCGACCAGCGTGCGATCGAAGTAAAAAGTTGATCAAAACTAAAAGCGTCATTAAAGGGCACTTCACTCTCTGGATCGGATATGGTTTGGGCAAGCTGAACCCGAGTACAGATATTCCGTTCCATCATATTTTGATCAAAAATATTTTGTTTACCAGTAGTATTATTAGTTCCAAGGCCATAAAAAGTTATATTTAGAACCTTGAACTCATTAGCGGAATATGGCCACTTCCCTTGAATAGCCGTGCCCTCGAAATTCTTATCTCCATTAAGAAAGAGATCAGCAATAGTGGAGGCAAGAATGGTTTTACCAAAGCGCCGTGGACGAAAAAAACACACCTTGTTTTGATTGGTGATCAAATTAAGAATTTTTTCGGTCTTATCTACAAAGAACTTAGCTTTGAGGTCAGTCCAACTTTCAGCCCCAATTGGCATGGACTTCAGCTTCGCTTGGTTTAGTTCGGCCACAGTTTCATCCCCTATCAGCGTTAATCCATCCTACCTATCTCATTTTAGCATGCAGCAGTTAGGCCAGTGTTCCTTTCCAGCGCCCGCCCCTACTTAGCCCATATACCTACCCCCTAAGTATGGTCAAGCCGGGCGTAAGCCCGGCCTTTAGGTGGTGGTTAAGGGGCCCCCTTAAGCGTACTCCATTAAGCTGCCCAGCTTCTCGACGCCTGCGAAGACTTCTTCGAGTTTGGCTACGATGCGACGTTGCTCTTCTATAGGTGGAAGAGGCAGGTACATTGAGTTAATTACGTCGAGGTTAACGCGAAGTTGACCTGCTGTACCTTTATATGTTCGTTTACCAAAATTAATAAAGTACGAGCTCTTAAAGAACCAAAGCAAGAACTTGTTAAGCAGTTGCTCTTGGCAACGATAGACGCAAAACTCGGTTGAACCACAGCCAATTCCATTGCAGGCCTTGGTTACCAAACCTGATTTTCGGTTATGAAAAGATGGGGTGATCTTAGCAAATATGACATCACCATCTTTAAATCGCTTATAGCCCTTCTTGACTGTACCCCAAGCTTTCGTTTGATCAAAAGTTGGTTCCCAATCATAGGCCCAGCTAAGCTTTTCAAGCGGAACAAACGAAACCTCTAAATCATCATTGGCATCGACCTTAGGATTATATTCAGCGACGGCATAAAGCTGTACCCACTTCCACTTAGGAGGAAGCTCGAACGGTACCTCATCAGGTTTAGGGGCTGGCCCTAGCTGCTCTACCTCAGGTTCGCTGTCAAGCTGTGGCACCAGTAAGCCCTTAATGGCCTGCTGAAGTACCGAAGCCTTAAGCTTGCTCGGGAACTCCGCCTCAAGCTTTACTAGCTGCTCCTGATCCTCGCCAAACTTATCAACCAAATGACGGATCTCATCCAGCTTAGCTACGATACGACTTTGCTCTTCAAGTGGAGGAAGCGGAATCCATACTTCACCGAATTTCTTTCCAGAGATTTCGGCAAACGTTGTGCCCGCTGCAATGTCCCTAATTACTGGCGTTGCGTTCATTAACGCGTAATAAGCCCATTTGCAGGTAAGAACCTTAGTATTTGGTACTAAAGACTTGCATCCTTGATTTGTGCAGCACTCCTTAGCTGTAATAGCAAGATCACCAATGCGCGCACCACGAGTTGTGTAAACAATCGATCCAGCAGGGATTAACTTTGCCGAGCACTTCTTTAATCCTAGCTCAGTGATGCCCCTTGCCCCGTCGGAAACATAGCCGCTTGTTGCAGCAGTTAAGTCCGCTGTAGTAATCCAACTAATCGTTGGATTTTCCCAATATTCGGCAATGCGTGATGAAGGAGTACCACCGCCAACAATTTGCCCAACTGAGTTAAGTTGTGCCCACTTCCACTTAGGAGGCAGTTCAAACGGCGCTTCGTTTTGAGCGGGCGCTGGGCCTATCTGCTCTACCTCAGGCTCGCTGTCGAGCTGAGGTACCAGCCGACCGGAGATTGCCTGTTGCAGGATTGAGTTCCACAGTTGATTTCTGTTCACGTTGTTATCCTTTAGCCTACTGTAGTCGCTGAATACAGCATCTTACCCCGCATCTCGCATGCACTTTGATGTGGACATACGCGTACCTGGATCAGTCCTGCCTATTTGCTCTGAGCTTTACCAATCATAGCCATGATCTGGCTTAAGGTGCTATCGATCTGTTCCATGTGACGGGCACGCTTTTTCTGATAGTCGGCAATGAGCTCATCTGGTGGCAGTAGTTCATCCTGCTGCTCTTTTGGGTAGCCACATTGGTCGAGGTTATAGTCAAGCTCTTCAAGCTCACTGCGGCTATAGCACTTGGCTTTGTAGTTGCCGTTCTCATCCTGGATCTCCTGACGGTGGTTCCACCACTGATCTAAGTCCTTGAGGTGCTCTCTTTTCATCGGCTTGGTTTTGCTGAAGTTTTTGTAGCCCTGAGGCACATCAACGCGATAGAACCAGGTTTGTTCCGTCTTAGGCTCACTGCGATCAAAGAAGAGGATGTTAGTAGCAATGGAGGTGTACGGAGCAAAGACCGATTTTGGCAGACGCACAATGGTGTGCAGGTTAGCCTTATCCATGATCTTCTTCTTAATCACGGTCTTATTACCACCGCCAAAGAGGAAGCCATCAGGCAGGACCACCGCAGCGCGACCGCCTTGCTTTTTAAGGCGCTTTTCAATCAGCAGCATGAAAAGATCGGCCGTTTCCGAGCTGCGCTCGCCAGGCAGGAACTTCTCCTGAACATCGGCCTTCTCCACACCACCGTATGGCGGATTCATTAAGATCACATCAAAGCACTCTTTGTCGGTGTAGTCGACACAGTTCTTAATGGTCAGCGAGTTGGCATAAAGAATGTCTGGGTTATCAATGCCGTTGAGCAGCAGGTTAGTCAGGCATAAGAGGTAAGGCAGTGGCTTTTTCTCAATGCCGTGAAAAGAGCGACCAAAGCGCTCACTATCTTCTGCGGTTTCGAGCTGCGGATAGAGCACGCGGCGCGCCGAATTTAAAAAGCCACCGGTACCGCAAGCTAAATCGGCCACCTGATCGCCCAGCTTCAGCTGCACGTGCTCGGCCATGAAGTCGGTCAAGGCGCGCGGTGTGTAGAACTCACCGGCACTACCTGCATTTTGCAGTTCGCGCAGAATGGTCTCGTAGATTGCGCCGAAGGCATGGGCATCCTGCGGATCGGTAAAGTCGATTTGGTCAATCTGCTCGAGTACCTCACGGAAGGCCACCCCGTCTTTCATATAGTTGTGCACGTCAGAGAAGACGGTTTTAATCAGGGCTTGACCCTTAGGAGTGTTAAGCGGTACCGGAAGATTTTTCAGCCCTGGTAACAGGTCGTTGTTTACAAAGTCCAGTAAGTCATCGCCGGTTGCAACGTTGTCAGAGGCAAAGTCGGCCCAGTCACGCCATCTCAGCAGATGTGGCTCCAACAGCGACTGGTAATCATCACTCTCGAGCTCCCAGTTCGTTTCAGCGGCATCGTAGATCTTGAGGAAGATCATCCAGCTTAACTGCTCAATGCGCTGGGCGTCGCCATTGATTCCGGCATCGCGGCGCATGATGTCGCGGATTGACTTCACGAAACTTGTAAATTGCATGATGGTCCTTAGACGTGATGGTCTGTGGTTATACGATACTTAGAAGTTTTGGCACACTCAGCTTTAGCTTAGTGATAAAGCAGCATAGAAAGGGCAAAGCTAAAGCCAGCCTTACCTTCTTTGCCGCCGATGCTCTTGATAATCTGTGGTACTCCGCCATAAGGCTGAAAACGAGGAGTTTTGAGCATAGCAGGCTTTTCTATTTCTCCAAAGCCGCGTTGCTCATAGACATCGAAAATCTCGCTCAGCAATTTTTGTTGCTTGGCGTCATAGCCCTGTAGTATTGCGTTGTGTCGCCCGTGCTCGGCTCGCTCCTTGCGCGTCATTAGAGCTTGGTTAAAGGCTACGTGGTTCACAATGTCGAACTCATCTAGGTTGTCTGCTCCCAGATCAAGACCTTGCCCGAGATCTTGGCGCAACTCTTGGAAAAAGACGCCGTTGGCCTGCATTTCATCAATGAGCTTAGATTTGGACTTTGCGGCTAACCAGCTGCGCACAAAATGCTCTCTGTCATGAAACTCATTAAGGATGCGCTCTCGTGCAAAATCACGTAGGGGCGTACGCATGATTTTGCCCTCTGCGTCAAGGTAGACAACCATAGCATCCTCAACCGTAAACTCTAACCCGCTTACGATATGCTCCGTACGCTGAGTGACTGGCGGCTGGCCTGGCTGCTCATTCTCGGAGCCTGCACTTGCGCCCTCTCCATTGCTATTGGCACCATCGTCCGCTTGGGTGGAGTTACTTTGATCAGAGTTGTCCGTTTGATCCTTGGGTTGAAAGATCGGATCGTCCGCTGTCGGGTCACCGATTTCTAGCAGCTCCTCAGGGTCGCCATCAAAGTCGGGATCATTAAAGATCTCACTGACACGCCTAAAGTCGAGGATGGTGAAGCTGGTTTTACCACACTCAGGTGCCAGGCGGGTGCCACGACCAATAATCTGCTTGAACTCAGTGTGTGACTTAATGACGGCATCGAGCACAATCAACTTCGTGCCCTTGGTATCAGCACCAGTGGTCAGCAGCTTAGAGGTGGTGACCATAACTGGATAGTCTTCGCTGGTGGAGCAAAATTGCGGGTAAAGAGCTTTGCCTTCCTCGTCACTTGAGGTCATGCGCACGATGTAATTGCTGTTCTCTTGCATGTGCTGAGGATTAAGCTCCCGTAGAGCATCACGCATGCGCAGAGCATGGTTCTGCGTAGTGCAGAACACAATGGTCTTGGCCATATCATCGAGGCTGTTGTGCTGAAAATCGTTGATGATTTGAGCAACCCGCTTGATACGATCTGGCAACACAATCGTGCGGTCATAATCACTTACGGTGTAGAGCTTTTGCGGAATCTCATTGCCCGCGTCATCAAGCTGCCCCGGCTCTGGCATCCATCCAGTTCGGTCTTTATCGAGATCGATGCGGATGACACGATAAGGAGCAAGGAAGCCTTCTTCAATACCCTTTTTGAGCGAGTACGTGAAGATCGGGGCCCCAAAGTAGGCGGTGTTATCAGCGCCGTCTTTGGTATTAGGAGTCGCGGTTAGACCCAGCTGAATAGCTGGATGGAAGTACTCAAGGATCTCACGCCAGGAGCTTTCTTCCGAGGCACTACCTCGATGGCACTCATCTACGATGATAAGGTCAAAGAAATCGGGCCGTAGCTTTTGATAAAGTTCGAGGAGACTCGTGCTCTCGCTCTCTTGATCATCGCGGCCCGCATTGCCAATACCGCCAACCTTGTTGCTGGTACTGAGCTGCTGGTAGAGCCCAAAGTAGATTTCATGGTGCGTATCAATCTTACCCCCGGTAATTTTGATGCAAGGAGCGATATTCTCAAAGCCCGCACTCATGGCTTGATCAACCAGCTTGTTACGATCGGCAAGGTAGAGGACGCGCCGAATTACTCCGGCCTGTCTTAACCTGAACACAATCTGCATGGCCGTGAAGGTCTTACCTGTGCCAGTAGCCATAACGAGCAGCAGGCGACGGCGGTGATGCCCCACAATGGCCTGCACCACAGCATCGATAGCTACCAACTGGTAGTAGCGCGGCACCATCCCGCCATGTTGCTTGCCTTCGTCATGAAAGTAACGCGCTTGAGCCAAAGCATCCTGATCTTCTTGGGCGATAATGCCATGGGCAGTACAGAATAAGCGCCACAGTTCCTTGGGGTTCGGGAACTGTTCAAGATTCAGCGTGCGCTGCTGTCCGGTTTTGAGATTATATTCGACAAAACCATGACCAGCCGTTGCATAGGCAAGAGGCACATTAAGGATCTTAGCGTAGCCAATGGCCTGATCGATCCCAGTGGAATCAGGCACATCCATGCGCTTGATCTCAATGACTGCCAAAGGCTCAAAGATGTTGGTGCACAAGATGATATCCGGGCGTTGGTGCTTTTGCACCACCTTCTCAACCCGACCAGATTGCTGTACAAGCTGGTACTTGTCGCTGAACAGGTTGTATTCCGTCAGAAAGTTCTCGTGCTTCCACCCTGCCAGCTGGAGAGCAGGAAGCACAACTTTGATTTTGACGTCTTCTTCGCTGGGATTAGGATTGATACCGCTCATGCCCGCACCTGCTCTGCAACATCCATTACTACCTAGACAGCACATGCCACCACAGTCTTTTCTGCATCCTTCTCAGATCCATTAGGCTTATTTTAACAGTAATGTCGAGTAAATACAGTAGAAAGGCATAAGTAAGCGCTTACTCTGCTCACTATGCGGTATCGCGCAAGGTGGCCCCAGTCACCTCTTCTGGTTATCAGGCCTACCAGTCTCAGTGGGATCGAATTGGGCCGAATTTCGTCGCGGTTGTCCACCCCCTAACTGTCTGTTCTTTGCTGATGATTGAGGTGTAGCCGAGCGTGAGATTCAGGCTTCTTGCCGCCCTATTCCTCTTGTGTCGAGCCTCTATATTGGAGGGCATAGTACCGTGATAATTTAACAGTACTGTAATATTATCGACACTGTGGCGAGCGCTCTGGTTCCCAGATGGTGCTTGCTCGGTCTATCCCAAGTTAGAGCTAGTACAATAGCGCATGTGCTTTGGCTTTGAGCTTTGGTGGAGGAAAGCTATGACAGAGAGCACTCGGGAGTTTATCCGGCGCATCGTAATCAACCGACGTTTCGAGTACTTGGCCATGCTGGTGATTTTGGCCAACAGCGTGGTCATTGGCATCGAGACCTACACCACAAGTGAGCTCATCTACACACTCAACTATGCCTTCTTGGTGGCCTTCACCTTGGAGCTGGGCTTGCGCTTTGTGGCCTGCTACTCGGTGTCGGAGTTCTTTGCCAACCGTTGGAACGTCTTTGACCTTATCATCGTCGCTGCGGGCTATGTCCCAACCTCGTGGTTTGGTGACCACGGCATAGTGATTGAGCTCTTGCGTATCATCCGTGTGTTCCGGGTGCTGCGCTTGCTGCGCACTATGGAAGAGCTTAGGCTCATCGTTACGGTACTGCTGCGCTCGCTTAAGACCCTGACCTACAACCTGGTGGTCATGGGCGTGTTCCTCTACGTTTTTGCGGTAATCGGCATCTACCTCTTCCGCCTGCCTAATATGGCTATGGCAAGCCCAGAGCAGCTTGAGGCTTTGGAGCAACTACGCCAAATCGCACCGTGGCCGACTGAGATGCAAGAAGAGCCTTACGCTAACTTAAGCGAGGCGATCTTTACCTTAGTGCGCTGTATGTCGGGCGATGCATGGTCCGATGTGCGCTATCACCTCTGTGCCGCCTCACGCCTGGGGCTATTGGACGTACCGGAGATTGTGATTACCGGCTACCACATCGTGTGGTACATCCTGGCAGCCTTCTTACTCATCAACGTCATCATTGGCGCAGTCATCAGCAACTTCGAGTCGGCGATGCGCGAAAAGCGCAAGCAGCAAGAGCGCGCGGAACGCGCCGCCGAGCGTGCCGCTGAACGTAAAGCTCAGGCCTTGGCCCAAAAGGCAGCAGCGGCCAATGCTGTAGCGGTGTCCAGCGCAGCTACTGAGCAAAGTACGATAGCTGGAGACAACGTAGCTCAGACACTTCCAACTGCTGGAACAGCGGACTCGACTGAGTCCGGTGTTCAGTCACGCGATTAGCTATAATCAGGTGCGAGCGCTGCTGACCCTTCACTAAACTTTAGCAGTGTAGTCGGCGACCATAGTGGCTCGCACCTTGATGTTGGATTTGTCCGCATGACCTCCGCAAAGCGGTAGGCTTAACTATCGCCCGCCCAATCGCTAATTGCACCCTAGGATCGAAACAATGTTCTACAAACGCATACTTGCTGTGCCACAAGAGCCAGGCAAGATCATCTTCAGCAAGCGTCGAGAAAACACGTATGTCTCGCTTGAAACCGATCGTACGTATCTGCCTAAGAAACAGTACACCATCCCAAAGCGCGTGGTCATTGGCAAGCTTGTTGATCCTGAAGATCGTACCAAGATGTACCCCAACGAAAAGTTCTTTGAGCTCTTCAAGCAAGATCCGCCCGAAGAGTACCCGGAGCCAAAGTTTATGAAAGTGCTGGTGGCCATGGATTCGTTTAAGGGCTCGCTTTCGGCCTATGACGCTGGTAACTGCGTTAAAGTCGGGGTGGAGCAGGCCGGTGCGGCTTTATTGCCTGAAAGTACACTGACCTGCGTCAATCTGCCCTTAGCTGACGGTGGTGAAGGCCTGATTGATTGCCTGAGCGCAAAACTCTGTGCTCAAGGATTTGAGCGGGTTACGCTGGACGTCCATTGTGCCAACCTCAGCGCCCCTAAGGTACGCGCCACTATGCTGGTACGCGGCAAGGAATGCATCATTGAGTCGGCGCAAGCTCTGGGCTTACCTCTCATCCCGGTCGCAGAGCGCAACATCATGCAGGCCTCTTCCTATGGCTTAGGGCAAATGATTGCCAAGGCCTTGGACTTAGGTTGCACCGACCTCAAGATTGGCTTAGGCGGCTCGGCTACCAATGACTTAGGCCTGGGTATGGTGCAAGCCTTAGGGGTGAAGTTTGCGGGTGCTTCAGGTACTGGGGGCACACCAGTAACCTCGGTGGAAAGCTGGCGTGAATTTACGGGACTTTATGATAATGCCCTGAAAACACGCCTTGCTGGCTGCACCGTCACCCTACTCTCTGATGTCACCAATCCACTCTTAGGCGAGCACGGCGCCACCTACGTCTTTGGAGGGCAAAAAGGCGCTGACACGGAGCAAAAAGCGCGCTTAGAAGCGGCTTTGAGTGCGGGCGCTGCCCTGCTGACTGAGCACTACGCTACCGACCTGACTTGCGCGCCGGGTGCGGGCGCCGCAGGCGGCTTAGGTGCGGCCTTGATGTACTTTATGGGGGCAAAGCCTGAGAGTGGCATTGATGTGGTGCTGAAGCTCTTGAACTTTGATGCCGAGCTTAAGGCAGCAGACTTGGTCATCACCGGCGAGGGCAACCTCGACACGCAAACCTTAGGCGGCAAGGGCCCAATGGGCGTGGCCCGGCGCGCGCAAGCGCAAGGAGTTCCAACCATTGCCCTGTGCGGCGGCCGTGATGCACACGTTGACCCGACCTTACTCAAGGAACAAGGCTTGTGTGCCTGCTTTAGCATCGCCCCAGGACCAATTGACCTTAAGACCTGCATGGAGCAAGGCCCCGCGCTCTTGACCAACGCCGCCTATAACGTCATGGCCACCTACCTTTTGGGACGCCGCTTGGCTTAGGCTACCTCCAGCATTAGCACGTGCTCTGATGCTAAGCCCAAATCTAAGCCTACGATCGTAAGCCCAATATCAAGGGTGCGGACAGCTATGATCACCGCCCGCACCGCTTGAAAGCTTCAGTCTCTTGGTCAGGCCATGTGCCTGATACTTGCCCAGCGGCGTGCACGCCTTCAGATTCAGCTGGGGGCTGCAAGAGGACTAGCTTTTATGGGAGGTCTGTGAGCTTAGCCTCTCATAATTTTTCATAAACGACCAAGCCATTGCCAGGATCACAGGATAGTACTTTCCATCCCGTATCATTAGGATCGCCTGCCTCGCCGTAAGTAACTTCACCGGTGGCTGGATCGCACAGCACTGCTTGACCAGATGATGGGGTCTGGCCCTCGGGCACAACCGCATAAATCGCCCCACTCACTAAAATGTCGATAGTTGCGCCCTCGGTGTAAGGCATAAAGCCATGCTTTACGATGCCAAGCAGATTGCTTCCTGTCTTGGAGACAAAGCAGGCGTCTTGCCCGTACTCCGATGCTGTCTCAAAAGCAAAGTCACCCGGCTTTAAAGTGCTATCAGTAATGGCAGCAGTAAAGCGTTTTGGATTAACGATCGAGCCTGGTAATCCAGGCTTTGGTGCGCCTACTTTTGTTTGAAATTCAGCCATAGCTGGCCTCCCTATCGAGATAGAAACAGCGTCGTTTGGATTCTTCAGCTTCTTAGCTGAAGCGCTGGGATGCTGTCTAAGCCCATTTGAAAACGTCGTATCTTGAGAGTCAAGGAGCGCGCTTAGCCTAAGGCGCCCCAACCATTGCCCTGTGCGGCGGCCGCGATACGCGCGGTGCCCCGAGCTTGCTTAAGGAGCAAGGCCTATGCGCCTGCTTTAGTATTGCCCCAGGTCCGATTGACCTTAAGACCTGTATGGAACAAGAACCGACACTTGTGGTCGAGATATCCTATGTTGGAGGCAGCCTGGCTCAAATCGATGCCTGATTGCTTTTGCTTACCGCCCTAATCATAATAGTAAGGATCGTACCAGTCGTAGTAGCGCTGGGAGTTCCGATAAGGCCTGAGCTTTCGGCGTTTGGTGAACTTGAGACGCCCTTGCTTAATGGTTCCAGCTTGGCTCAGATAGGAGCCAGGAATGTAAGCGCGCAAACGCTTTTGCGTCTTAGTGCCATACTCGGTTTTGATTTCACCGCATTCCTCCAGCAAGATTGCGTGATAGCCCTGATCAAAGAGCTCGTCGATGGTGAAATAGAGCTTGAACGGCCCCTCGGGTGCGCCGGTACGCACATCAAGAGTGAAGCAGGCAGCCGGAAAGCGCGTTCTAAAGTCTTGATAGTGCTCAAAGCTAAAGCTCGGCTCGAGTAATCCTTGCTTAAAAGAGCCGTGCTCGGCAGTAGCGGGCGCTTGGTTATAGAGGTCAAAGGCTCCCTCACATAAGCCTAGGTTCCCGTAGGTGATCACGGCTGAATCCTCACCGGCAGGATCCTTGATTTCACTTGTACCCTGAGCCTGCCAGCAAAAGCACTCAGGGCTTAAGATCGGTGGTTGGGCCCACGATGCCCAAATAGGCAGAGCGCGCCCGCCGGTCTCAGGTGCTTGCACCAGACGGTTATTTTCCAGTATCGAGTAATGGGCGACTGGCGCTTGATAATCAGGCTCGCATATGGTCTTAAGAAAGCTCTCAGAGCTAACCAAGATGCCACTTAAGTAGGCGCCATCTGAGGCTTGAGGCAGCGTTTCCAAGATAATGCCCCAAAAGCCACCCCGCTTAGCTCCACTAATCAGCTTTTCTGCTTGAGCTTGTCCTAAAAGCGGCAGCGATTGGGGCGCGTCTTTGCTGAGCGAGGCATAAGCTGCTCGTTGTGCCTCATGTAAGCCCCTTACTTGCTCTTGGACCAAGGCCAAGACTGCTTGATGAGTGCGGCGACAGGCCTCGTACCATGTCTCGTGGTCTAGGCGCTCGATCAAAATTGCCGGAAGTTCTGGGCCCACGTTGAAGCATTGGCACATACCATTGGGCAGAATGCGGCTTAGGGAGTGATAGCGGGCTACAATGGCATTGGTGCGTACCCGCTTGGTCACGGTAGGCATCTCATCCCCTTGGACCCAGGCCTGGTACTCATTACGGAAGATACTACGCAAGCGATAATCAGGCTCCATGCGGGCACAGAGCTCTAGGACATTGATGGTTTGCCCTATCTCATCTGAGCCTACCTCCATAAGCTCATAACGCCCGGCACAGAGTATCTGGTTGCTGTCGTTATGTACCGTAAACTTGCCGCAGGGAATCCCGTGAAAGTAAGAGCCTTCCTCGCTGTGATCCCATGCACAACCAACTTAAGGGATTTGGGCCTAAATCACGCCCTAAATCCGCCGTTTTACTGACAAATTTGCCAAATT
>CALXXU010000080.1 GCA_944392765.1 uncultured Anaerobiospirillum sp. | reverse complement strand
CAAAAGCCGGGGGGGGGGTATTCACCCGCCCCCCGGGTCTCGGTTTTTTTTTTTTGTTTTCTTTTTTGAGGTGTGCGCGGGCGCCGTGTCAGACCAGTTGGCCTGAGCTTGGAGGAAGCCTGCCCGATGGCGGGCAGGGTGGTATTTAGGGCTCTGAGGTCGGCTTGAGGCTCATGCGCTGATAGCAGACGTGACGGCTAACCTGACGGCGGTGTAGTCTTGAGGCATGATGGCGCGGGGCTTCTTCGTGCGGCATGCTTGGCTCTAAGTCGCTTTGCTCCTGGGGCTTGGTCTGTTCCTGAGCTTGAGCCTGGGCCTGTTCATGGGCTTGAGCTTGGGCCTGGGCGAGAGCTTCAGCCTTGGCGCGGCGGGTGGCGGCACAGCGAGCGCGGCGGGCCTCGCGCTTTTGCTGGGCCATTTGTACGATGGCCAGATTGACCACGCGCTCTAAGGTGCGCTCAGAGATCGGATCAAAGCCTAAGAACGGCGGGTCTTGCTGCGAGAGCTCGCGGTACAAGGCGGCGGTCAGGCCGCGCTGGCTGCCTCTTTGAGCAATCTGTTCGGTGACAAAAGGTAAAAAGAGCTTGCCGGGCGACTTATTAACCGGTGAGGCGCGGTGAGGCGTGCGGTCATTGGTGTCGCGCTGGAGCCAGCGTGCGATCGAGCGCCGATCAACACCTAGGCGCCGTGCAATCTCACGTTGGGAGAGATGCTCTTTGAAATAGAGCTTTTTGAGTGTTTTGACTTGTTCTTTGGTTAGCACGTGTTGCACCCCGCAAATTTCCTAAAGCCATTTTGCCTAAGGAAGGTCGCTTTTGGCAAGCGCACATGCGACAAGGCCAAGCTCGTGAGAACTTGGCCTTGCCCGGTGTTTTTTTTTCTTTTTTTGTTTTTTCTTTCTTGTTGGGGCTTACTTGGCTGGAGCCGACTCAGCTGCTTGTGGGGCTAAGCCCTTCTTCTTGGCAATGCGCTCAACGCGGCGGCAGGCGGCTGCGGTAAAGAGCACGTCGGTCGAGCTGTTTAAGGCGGTCTCAGTCGAATCCTGAACGACGCCGATAATAAAGCCGATACCTACGACCTGCATTGCAACGTCATCGCTGATACCGAAGATCGAGCAAGCCAGCGGAATTAACATGAGCGAGCCACCAGCAACACCGGAGGCACCGCAGGCGCACAGTACCGCGACGATGCACATGAGTAAGCTCGACCAAACGTCAACCTGTACGCCTAAGGTGTGGACAGCGGCCATCGTCATGATAACGATAGTGACACCGGCACCGGACATATTGATGGTGCAACCTAAAGGAATCGAAATTGAGTAGGTGGCGCGGGGCAGTTTTAACTGCTCGCACAGCTCTAAGTTAACTGGCAGGTTGGCGGCCGAGCTGCGGGTGAAGAAGGCGGTGAGACCAGACTTAGCCACGCAGGTGAAAATGAGCGGATATGGGTTCTCGTGGGTGACGGCAAAGACGATGATGGCATTGACCACAAAGGCAATGATCAGCATAGCCGATACTAATACTACGACGACGTGGACGTAGTTTAAGAGATTGCTAAAGCCACCAGGCTGCGTGCAGGAGTTATAGACTAAGCCTAACACGCCTAATGGGGCAAAGCGGATCACCATACGAACCACGGCGCTGACCGACTGCGCTAAGTCCTCTAACACGCGCTTGGTGTTGTCGTGGGCAGCACGGAAGGTTAAGCCTAAGGCAATGGCCCAAATCAGAATGCTGATGTAATTGCCATTCATGATGGCAGTGACTGGGTTGTCAATGGCCTGGTTGATAAAGTTCGACAGCACCTCGGAAATACCCTTAGGTGGCTGAATGTCGCTCGATACGGCCTTGAGCTCGGCGAAGGTGCTCGGGAAGGTGTAGCTCATAAACAGAGCTAAGCTTGCGGCGCACAGCATGCTGACAAAGTAGAGCACGATAATCGGGCGTAGGTTGGCGTTGGTGCCCTTTTGGTGGCGCGCAATCGCTGCTGATACTAAAACAAAGACTAAGATTGGTGCGACCGACTTTAAGGCCTTAACGAATAAGGCACCCATCATCGGGATCACGGTAGTGTCGTAAGGATAGACCACCGCTAAGAGAATACCGATGATGAGACCTATCACGATCTGCAAAATAAATGGGATGCGGTTTAAAGTCGTTGCCAGAGGCGAGCGCGGATTAAACGGTTCTAACATGGTGGTCTCCAAACCTAACAACCCCACACAGTCCTTGATGCGCCCCGCTGTTTAATTGCTTGAGTCTCTTATCGGGGACAGTCAACTTGGAGTTGGAACCAAGAAGTTTCGTTTGAGTTTTTTTTTTTTTTTTTTTTTTTTGTTGACGGTGCTGTGAGGGTGAGCAAATTGGTGATGCATGTCACCCCATTTCAGTCTTAAGACCGACCGGCGCCACTGTGAGCTTACGGCGCGCCCAATTTGTAAGTATGAGGCCATACGAAACTGATACGAGAGGCTTACAGCATGGCAAAGTTAACAATGGAGTGGCTGCATTATAGTCACAACTGGGGCATAGTGAGCTGATTTTCCCTTTTTGGGTGCACCGTGATGGGGCGCATTTTAGGTGGGCACGGGCACGTATGGGGAAGCAATAGGGCTAGGCACTTTATGGTAAATTTTGATTTTTATCGGCGTGGAGGGGCTGTTTTGCGCCTTTAATGCCACCGTTTGCGTAAATTGCGGTGCAAATGTTGCGCGCCAAAATGGTTCACGGTGGTGCCGCACCGGCGCACCGTTGGCGTGAGCACCAGCTCGGCGTGAGCACCGGCTCGGCGTGTGCACCGACTTGGCGTGAGCACCGGCTGCGTCCGCGCAAAGCCGGGCGCAATCTGCGCATGCGCTTGGCGCGGCCACTACGGCGTAAAAGATACGCTTTTTAGCCCCATATAGGGCAAAAATTTGGTAAAATGCACGGTCTGCCGCGCCTAGATGGTGCTAATTGTCTGAGTTCGTTTTGCCTCATAGAGAGTGCCATGGAAATCGATTACTTCTACTTTGTCACGCAGCGTGCGCGCAATGCAGCGTGGAATCTGTTGTGCGCCAATCGGGCGCCGGTGATCTTGGCCTTTGTCCATGAGGCGTTTATCAAGCAAGGGCGCACCTCGGCCCCTGAGTCGGAATTAGTCGAGATTCTCAAGGACATCATCTTTAAGTTAAACGGCGGCCGCTTAGAGTTTAATGGCAGTGAGCCCTTAGACGAGGGCTTTGCCCATATCGATGATTATCTGCCGGATGACGCCAAGAGCGGGACGGCCGCAAATGAGGCTGCTCCTAGCCGCGACCTTGACCGCGGCGAGATGCGCGACGATCCGCTTTATTACTTGCGTTATTGGTCCTCGGAGGAAACGCGCTATCTGCGCTGCTCCTACTTAGGTGCCTCGGGCTCCGAGCCTTATTACGACATCACCCCCGAGCTGCAAAAGGCCTATTCCTTTATTGTGGGCTTCAATGAGAGCACACGGAACTTCGTGCCGACTGAGTCGCGCTTTAAGGAGCTCTTGGAGATTTTAAAAGAAGTGCAGATGAGCACCGAGGGCGATGCTGATTTGTATCTGCAAGATCTGCTCAAGCAGCGTGAGGCCTTAGATCGCGAGATTGAAAAGGCCAAGCGCGGTGAGGTGGCGACCTTGAGCCCACAGCAGATTCGCGAGCGCTTCTTACAATTCCAGCACGACGCGATTGAGCTCGTCGATGATTTCCGCCAGGTGGAGTACAACTTGGGCTCCTTAGATAAGGAAATCATGCAGGACATTTTGAATTGGACCGGTCCGCGCGGTGAGCTCTTAGATAAGTACTTTGACCAAAACGCTTATATCGAGAATACCGATCAAGGCCGCTCGGTGAAGGCCTTCTCGCGCCTCTTACTCAGTTCAGCTGATGACGAAATCATCGTTAAGCGCATTGAGAATTTGCTCTCGCGCCCAGAGCTGAAGGGTCTGACGCGCGATGAGCGTTTGGTCAATATCCACGATCAATGGCTGGCACTGCGCCTTAACATCGAGCGCGTGATGGGCGCCTCGACCAAGCGTATTAAGAGCTTCTTGCAGCCAAGCAACCTCGACGCTAATCGCTTCTTAAAAGAGCGTATCAAGTCGATTACCTCTAAGGTCGCCGAACTCACTAAAGAAGAGGGCCTTTCCGCTTTGCCTGAGACCTTGGTCGAGCTTGAGATTCCTCATGCCGATATCTCCTTGCCGTTTGACCGACCTTTAGCCACGGTCTCCGATCGCATGGAGTTTGAGACTAAGCCTCGGGGCAATAACTTCCCGGTCGATGATGGCAAGCTCTTTGAGCAAGTGGTGGTTGACCCGCTCATTCTCTACGATCGCATGGAGGACTTTATGTCCGAGCGTGATGAGGTCGCCCTAAGTGAGATTGTGGCCAAGTATCCACTCGAGCATGGCATCGCCGAGCTCACCACCTACGTCAAGCTGGCCTTGATGGAGTATGAGGTAAGCGAAGACTCGACGGTTGAAGACCTCTATCGCTGGGAGGCGCTCGACCCTGAGGGCAATCGCGTGGCCCGTGTTGCCAAGATTAAGCACCTTACGATTAAACGCCGCTAAGGCACCAATTGGAGTACTAAGATGTCACTGTTTGACGATGAACGCGAAAACCAAGACGACTTAAGTTCTGATGGTGCCAGCACTCTGACTTTAGGCTGGGGCGCTGAGGGCGACTTAGGCGCTGAGGGCGACTTAGGCGCCTGGCATGACCGCTCTGAGGACGTTGCTGCCGACGCTGCCGAAGATTCAGGCGATGATGTGGCCGTGGGTGTGGCGGGCATGGCTGAGGCCACGGAGGAGCCTGTGGCGGCGCCTAGCCGCATGAAGCTGGTGCCACCGGGCGCCTTGATGGTGTTCTTGCTTAAGAACTACATCGACCGTGAGGATGATAAGCAGCTCTTTGAGTCGCTGGTGCGCCAAGAACGCGAGGTCGAGGAATTTTGCCGCCGCCTCTTTTTACGCTTGGTGGTCGACCATGAGTCCGGTTACGCCTATGTGCGCTCCTTAACTGAAGAAGAGCTGCCGCAAAACGCGGGGCAACGCCCGCCGCAGCTTTTGACCAAGCGTGCGCTGCCGTTCTATGACAGCATGGTCTTGATTTTATTGCGCCAGCGCCTGCTGGAGTTCGAGCTCTCGGGGCAATTTGGCCGCTTGGTGCTTGAGCGCTCGGAAATCCTGACTATGGTCAAGACCTTTGTCCATAACGTCAATAACGACAAGCGCTTGGACGACAATCTCAATAAGGCGATCGACAATCTGTGCAGCTTGGGCCTTCTGGGCAAGAACAAGTCGGCGGCGGCCAGCTCGACCAAGAAGGCTGACCGCAATATGGAGCGTATTGAGGTCAGGCGCATTATCAGTGTGATTGTCACCCCAGAAATCTTAAAGCAGGCCGACGAGATCTTGGCAAGCTATGTCAAGCATATCAAGGAAGGCGGCCGCGCTAAGAACAAGTTAAGTTCATCTGACGAGGAATAGGAAGGTTAGCATGTCCGAGATTCAAGACGATTTGCGTGCAAGTGAGACGGAAGCCGACGCCTTAACTCGTCAGGCTGAAGCTGAACTGCAAGCAGGCGAAAATTCGGTTGAGCCGCTCAAGGCTCAGCCTACGGTCGCGCCGCACCCTGATACCCCTGATGCCACACCGGAAACGGTGCTGTCGCTTGAGCACAATTTAGAGGTGATGATCAACCCTGAAGGGGCTCCAGGCGCGAGTGCGGCTGGTGCTGAGGGCGTCGCCGGTGGTGCGGGAGCTACTAGCTTAGTGGAGCTGGCCGAAGGTCAGAACGTCATGACTCTGTCTGAAGAGGAGCTCAAGCGCTTTTCGCAGCGTGAGTTCAACCACGATGGCTTCCGCTTAGAGCGCGTCGACGTTTACAACTGGGGTAGCTTCCATAATAGCGTCAAGTCGGTTTACTTTGGCGGCCAAAACGTGCTCATGACCGGCGATAACGGCGCGGGCAAGTCCTCGATTATCGACGCCATCACCGTGCTTTTGTACGACATCAAGAAGGTGGTGTTCAATCAGGCAGCGGGCGCAGAAAAGGGCGAGCGTAATCTTGCCAGCTATGTGCTTGGCTTGTACAAGAACGACAATAGCTCGGGTATTAAGACTGAGCTGGGCCTGCGCTCTAAGGATAAGGCCGTTCTGTCGATCATCATGGCCTCCTTCTACAACCGCAAGCTCAATGAGTATGTGGTGCTGGTGCAATGCATGGTCATGATGAAGCCTAAGACTGCACCTAATCGCTACTACTTTATCTCAAGTCGCGACTTCAACTTGCAGCAAGACGTGCTGCCGGTTAAGGATATTCGCGAGCTGGGACAAAAGCTGCGTAAGCTGGGCTGTGAGCGTTACGATCAATTCTCTGACTACTATCGCCAGATGCAGCGCCTCTTTGGCATCGAGGGCACCAAGGTCTTAGATCTGTTCTATAAGACCATTTCCATGAAGTCGATTGCCAATATCTCCGACTTCGTGCGCAAGCAGATGCTCGAGGACTTCAATGGCGAGGAGTTAGTCGAGTCCTTAATCGATCGCTTCAATGACTTAGACGCCTCCTATAAGAGCGTCGAGGAAGCCCGGCAGCAAGTGCTGGCCTTAGAGCCGATTTGCACCAAGGGTGAAGAGTATAAGACGGTACAAAGCCGCATCAACTTCTTAACCCGCTGCCAAGATGGCGCCGGTCCTCTGCTCTATAAGAAGAAGAGCGAGCTCTTGAAGGTCGAGCTCGACGAAAACTTAGCGCGCAAAGAGCAGGTGGAGCTCGAGAGCGAGCAGCTCAAGAACAAGATGGAGGAGATCAATACTCAGATCCTCGCCACCCGTGATGAGCTCGTCGCCCATGGCGGTAACCGCCGTGACCTCTTATTGCAGAGCATTCGCACCGCCCAAAAGGAACGTGAGCAGCTCTACACCGTGTACACCCAGTACTCGCGTTTTCTTAGCAATATCAATATTGAGCCGGTTGAGAATGCCGGGGACTTTGCGCGCGTTGGTACTAAGCTTCTTAAGCTGCAAGAGCAGTATCGCGCCAGCCAAGAGCACTACGATGATGATATTGCCAAGCGCAATGTGGAGTTGCGCAACGAGAGCGATAAGTTAAACGATATCAGCTCGGAGCTGGAGTCCTTAAGCCGCCGCAAGAGCAATATTCCAAGCCGCCATATCTTCGTGCGCGCCGATCTGTGCGCCGCGATTGGCTGCAAGGAGAGCGATCTGCCGTTCGTGGGCGAGCTCTTGCAGGTCAAGGCTGAGGAAAAGGCGGTGTGGGAGAGCGCCATTGAAAAGGTGCTGCACGGCTTTGGTCTGTCCTTGCTCGTACCCGAAGAGTACTACCGCGATGTGGTCAACTACGTGCACACTCACAATCTGGGCATGCGCCTCGTGTTCTACCGCATCAAGGAGTCGGACTTTGACGGCTCCATGGGCTCGATGGGCATGGCCATGACCTCGCAGCTGGGCTCCTTTAACCGTCCGGTCGTAGGCTCTAACAGCCTGCCACGTAAGCTGGAGATCAAGCAGGATAAGGTCTTCTATCCATACTTAAAGCAGCGCTTAGAGCGTCAGTTCAACTTCGTGTGCACCGACGATCAGGCCGAGTACCGCCAAGAGAAGTATGCGCTGATGCCATCGGGCCTGTGCAAGCGCGGCGGACAGAACGAAAAGGATGATCGCGCCAGCAATAGCGGCCGTGACTACATCTTAGGTTGGACCAATACTGAGAAGATCAGCCTGTTACACCAAGAGCAAAGCAAGCAGCGCCTGAAGATTGCCCAAATTGAGGAAGGCATCAAGACCTTGAAGTTAAGCCGTTCCCAGGCTAACAACAATTTGAGCATTATCGACCGCCTGCTCGACTTTAAGTCCTACAACTCGATCGACTATCGCTCCAAGGATGCCGAGATCGAAAAGCTCAATGCTGAGTTCGAGGAGTTAAAGCGCTCGGATAATATCTTCGAGGCCTTAAACAAGCGCTTAGAGGAATTGGAGCGCGACCACAAGATCTACCGCCAGCGCTGTGATAACTTCTTAAGCGAGTTAGGCGAGGTCAAGGGGCGCATCGAGGCGATTCGCTCGGATTACGAGCTCAATGTCCAGTTAAGTGAGTCGGTCCAGTACCTCTCGCCTGATGTTATCGTTGCAATCGAAGGTTTGGTCGAGCAAGCCCGCACCATTCTGCACTTTGACCAGGTCACGGCCGATAAGATTGGCCGCTTGATCGATGAAGTCACGACGCGCTTGAAGCATGAAATCATGCGTCTCAAGGAGCAAGAGTCGACCTTGTCGCAAGAGCTGGTGAATATGCAAAGCACCTTCACCCAGACTTTTGTGGTGGCGGCACGCAACCTCGATCCATCCCACGCGGCCGCCTGGGAGGATTTTAAGACCTTCTTAGATAAGCTCAAGCAAGATGACTTGCCGCGCTTTGTCGAGGCCTTCAAGGAGAAGTTAAACCGCGAGACGATCGAGCAATTAGGCAGTCTCAACGCCGCATTATTGGCTCAAAGCCGCAAGATCAAGGAGCGTATCAGTGACATCAACGTCATCATGCGTGAGGTCGACTTCAATCCGGATCACTATATCCAGATGCTGGCGACCGAAAGCCCAGATCTTGAGATCAAGCAGTTCCGTCAAGACCTGCGCGCTTGCACTTCCAATATGCTCGATACCGAGTGGAGCCTTGAAGAAGCCGATCGCAAGTTCCATGAGGTTAAGGCCTTAATTGACCGCTTCAAGGGCGAGGTCAACGGCGCGGACATCGATGGACGCTGGCGTCGCAAGGTGATTGACGTCAAGCAATGGTACGATTTCTCGGCCTCCGAGCACTCGCGTCAAGACGACAGCCAAGTTGATTACTACGAGGATTCGGGTGGTAAGTCTGGTGGTCAAAAGGAGAAGCTGGCCTACACGGTATTAGCTTCGTCGCTTGCTTACCAGTACCGCTCCAAGTCCAAGGCCGTAAGCGAGGACAGTGCTGCCGCTGAAGCTGCGCTCACCGGTGAGGGCCAGGTAAACGGTGCTATCCCAAGCTTTGCCTTTGCCGATCGTTCTTATCGCTTTGTCATCATCGACGAGGCGTTCGGTCGTGGCTCGCCGCAGTCGGTGGACTATGCCTTAACCCTCTTTAGCCGCTTTAACTTGCAGCTTTTGGTGGCCACGCCAATGCAGAAGCTCGATATTATCGAGAAGTACGTCAACCACGTCGCCTTTGTCTATCGTGACGAGGACAGCCACGAGTCGACCGTGGTTAACTACGATCTGATTGACTACATCTTAAAGCGCAAGCTCAAGGAGCAAATTGCCAAGAACGCTTTAGGTTCACGCTCCGGCATGAGCTCTGAGAAGGCCGGTGAGTTGATCTCGAAGTTAGATCAACGCATTTACTCGGAGCAAGACAAGTTCGCAGGTCCGGTCGTGGGCGTCAACAGCGCCAAGGGCGACCTCGGCATCGAGGATCCGGAAAAGGTTGAGGTCAATGAAGTTGCTGAAGTCAACGAAGTAGCTGAGGACAACGAAGTAGCTGAGGTCAACGACCGCACGGCTCAGCCCGAGGCTAAGACTGCGGCACCAGCCGTGAAGAATCAGGACGCTGCAGCTCAGGAAAGCGAAGCTCAAAAGGATGAGGCGCCCAAGGAGACCTTGGAGCAGGCGGGACTGTTCTTAGAGGGCATCAAGGACGAGTCGGGCAATTACTACAGCGCCGAAGAGTTCATTAAGAAGCAGCAAGAGGAGCGTCGTCAGCTGCAACAGCAGCGCACCGATGAGGCTTTATCCAAGCTCGACTTCTTAGGTTCGCTCTTTAGCGGTGAGCCGCAAGACCAAGTCGTTGCTGTAAGCCAAGACCATGGTGCTTCGACCGACTTTGCAGGTTTAGAGCCTGAGGTGGCCGCTGCCTTAAAGGGCACGGCCCAGCTTAAGAGTGAGCCGGTGAAGAAGGCTAAGAAGGCACGCACCAAGGTGCAAGATGAGCCGCACTATGAGCACTCACTTGAGGATATGCTCATCATTGAGGACGATGAGGAATAGACAGCAAGGCAAGTTTTGACTGGCGCAGCCCCCAGCTATCGGTCATGATTGGGGCACGTAAGCTGGGGGGCGCTAGCACTTGCTACAATAGCCCTCAAGGGGAAGCCCCCATCGCTTGACTTGTGGGAGAGATACACATGGCATTTGGACAGACTGGCAAGGCGCTGACGCTGGCCCTAGCACTGGTCGGTAGTAGTGCGGCTTGGGCGGCACACGGCAGCTACAATCCGATGATGCCGCGTCAGTTAAGTGAAACTTCGGCGCAAGCTGACTACAGCTATGGCTTTAGCATCTTGGCAGGTAATGCCATCGATACGCTCGAGCCTGGTAACCGCGCCATGTGGTACTTAAACTACGATATCTTTGATCGCTATCTCTTACGTCCGGTCGCTCATGGCTACGCCAAGCTGCCGCGCGGCTTCCAAGACAGCGTTGGTAACTTCTTAGGCAACCTCGATGAGGTCAACAATATCCCGAACAATCTGTTAGTGGGTAGTGTTGATGGCTCGCTCTATTCCTTGGGGCGCTTGGTGGTAAACAGCACCATCGGCCTGTTAGGCTTCTTTGATGTGGCCACGCAGATTGGCCTGACCCACAGTCCGATGCCAATGGATGTGGTCTTAGGCAAGGCCGGAATGGAGCAGGGGCCATTTATCATGGTTCCTGCCTACGGCCCGACCACTGCGCGTGACATTCACGGTGCCACCATCGACGGTCTGCCTTATTTCTCGGTATCGTGGCCGATTACCATCGCCCACTGGGCGGTCAGTGGTATTCACAACCGGGCCCAGTTAGTACCGCAAGAGGCGGTAGTCGACAATGCCTTAGATCCGTACATCCAGACGCGCGACGTCTTCTTGATGTATGACGAGAACGCCATCAATCCGGTGGCCGAAGGTGAAGTTGAAGCTGAGGACGATTTTGACGCAGCCTTGCTCGATGAAATCGACGGTTAAGCTCAGTTAACGCAAGCGAATATCAGCCAAGCCCGAGGCCTGCCCTTGGGCTTTAGTCTATTGGGGAAAAATAATATGGCTCAAGAGCCCGCCGCTCCAGCGCTCAGTGCGCCCGCCGCTGTCAGTGCGTCTGCTTCAGCCCCAGCTGCCGCTGGTGCGGCAACCTTAAGTGAGGTGCGCGCCGCAATTGATGCGCTTGATGATCAGATCGCAGCCTTATTGCAGCAGCGTCTTCGCTTGGTTAAAAAGGCGGCTGACTTAAAGCAAAGCTCTGGTGAGGGCGCGGTCTCGAGCGTGCGCGAGCATGCGATCTTAGACCATGGTGCGGCGCTCGAGCGCAAGTACATGTTGCCGACGCATCTGATGCAGGACTTACAGCGCCGCATCTTGCGTCACTCCTATGTGCAAAAGGGCTCTGGGGCCTATCGTCAGGCCCACTTTGTCCCAAGCGCCGAGCATCAAGCGCGCTATGGCAATGATGAACGATGCCGCGTCTGCATCGTCGGTGGCCGAGGCGGTATGGGCCGCTTCTTTGAGCGCTATCTCACCGGCTCAGGCTACGTCGTGTCAATCGTGGAGGTTGAGGACTATCGCTACGATGAGAGCGGCAACGAGGTTACGGAGATCAGCAAGTCGCGGGCGGCGGTGCGCCTTAACGCCGCTGATTGGGTCATTATCTCGGTGCCAATTGCTGTGACCGATGCGGTGATTGAGCAAGTAGCGCCGCTGATTCGCCCTGATTGCATCTTATCGGACTTCACTTCGATCAAGGAGCGCCCGGTCAATAAGATGCTGGCCTGCCACCCAGGTCCAGTCTGTGGTCTGCACCCAATGTTTGGTCCTGACACCTTTTCCTTGGTCAAGCAGGTGGTGGTCACGGTCAATGGCCGATATCCTGAGCGTACCGCCTTTATCGGCGAGCAATTCCAGCTTTTGGGCGCCTATGTGGTGCCATGCAGCGGCGCCGAGCACGACGAGGCGATGCGTGTGATTCAGGCGCTGCGTCACTTCACTACCATCAGCTACGGCAACTTCTTGCGTGAGGCCTTTGGTCACCTGGCGCCGCAAGGCAATATACAGAGCGCCGCACCAGGCACCGAGCCAAACAGCACTGCGCCAAGCAACGAGCCAGGCACTGCGCCAAGCAACGAGCCAGGCACTGTGCCAGCTAGCAGTGCGCGCGATAGTAACGCGCCAGTCAGTGCCGCACGCGAGCAAGAGAGTCCGTTTATCGAGCGCTTGTTGGTGTTAAGTTCGCCGATCTATCACCTCGAGCTCATGATGGTTGGGCGCTTATTTGCTCAAGATCCGCATTTGTACTGTGATATTATTAGCGCGTCTTGCTCAAACCTAGAGCTGATTGCCAAGTACGTGGACTGCGCGGGGCGCGCTCTTGCGACCTTACAGCGCGGTGATAAAGACGCTTTTATTGCGGACTTTGAGGACACCACGACGTTCTTTGGCAAGTTCGCCCGCAAGTTTTTACAAGAAAGCTCAGAGATTTTAGCTTTAGTTCAAGATACCTATCCGGTCGATGCGGTGCAGCAGCACACGAAAGGTAGTCTCAAATAGCTTAGGAGTTGAAAGTGATCAAGAAGGTTGCCCTTGGTGTGCTCATCTTGCTGGCCATCTGCTCAATTTTGTTAGTGGGCCAAATTAAGGTTGCCACCTATCTTTTTGACCACAAGTTAGACTCGGCCTTAGCGCGGGTGGAGCGCCAAATTCCGGGTATGCAGCTTAGCTATGAGCCCACTGACTCCTCCTTTACTAAGCGTCAGGGCCGCCTTTATTACGAGCTGCCGCTCAAAGCGGGCAATTCTTTGGGCGTAGCTTCGGTCTCAGGCGCGGTCGATCTTGAGGTGCTCTTTGGCCCGCTCAAGGTCTCAGGTGCGATGCACAGCGTGCCAGGCGTGGGCAATTTAGAGGAGATCTTTGGCAAGTTCAAGGTCGATCCTATCGCCTTTAATGGCGCCTTTAAGGCTACAGCGGTTACCCCTAAGCTCGAGGGTACCTTAAGAAGTGAGTCCTTTATGCTGCCCTTAGAGCAGGGCCTGTGCAAGTTTGGTCAAAACGCGCTCACCTTTACTGCCACTTCGACTGAAGATGTTGACCTGGCCTTAAACTCGGCCGGTGTGGTCTGCGAGGGCGCGCTGCGCTACAACAATAAGCCAAATTACCGCTTGGATTTACTGGGTTTGAGCGTCAAGTTCCTGCCGCGCATTGTTGACCGCAAGCCACACTTTGAAAGCTTGGTAGTCAACTTACAGAACTTAGACTTCAAGTTCTCGACGATCTACGCCATTGGCTTTAGTCCGAACGAAGAGGTGCGTGACCCAAGCTTGCAAGAGGCCATTTCTTTCAACAATGTCTCCTTTGCCCTGACCTTAGATGAGCCGGACGAGAAAGGCATGTACAAGATGTTCTTTGACAACAGCGGTAACTACGCTTTTGCCTTCCCGTACATCCAGTACGACGTCGAGCAGCCGTTCTATCGTTTTGACGACTTCAAGTTAAAGGGCGAGTTAGACCGCATTTCGATTCCGCGTCTCTACGATGCCAGCAGAAATATCTTGCAGAACGCCAGCGAGACCTTTGACACCAAGAAGGCCTTTGCCGAGCTGATGCGCGGCTTCACCGACACAATCACGATCGTGTTAGAAGAGTTCGGCTACAGCCACAATGGTAAGAACTTCAGTATCTCGGGCCAATCTGAGATCGCCTTTGATCAAAGTGGCAGCCGTCCACGCTTAAGCAAGCTCGACAGTGAGTACCAGATTAAGGCCGACAAGCTCTTAGTCGATGAGCTGGCTGCAGCAAACTACAGTGAGGCGCTCAAGGAAGCGGTGCAGGCGGGCCAAATCAATCTCATTGGCAACGAGTACCAGACGACGTTGCGCTTACACGGCAAGGACCTGACCTTAAACAATATTGCAGTTAAGGCTGCCGATCCTGCCGAAGAGGCGCTCTACGAGGAAGAGCAGCGTGCCCAGCAAGCTCTGGCTGAGCAAGAGCGGGCTGAGGCCGAGGCCTTACAGCGCGAGATTGAGGCTGCCCACAAGGCTCAAGAAAACCTGCCATCCTTTGTTGAGGGCTCACTCAACTCGGCCCACGGGCAAGATCCACAGTACACAGACTAGCAAGCAAAAAAAAAAAAAGTCCAATGAACCAGCGCCGCAGCATGCCCTCGCATGTCTGCGGCGTTGTGCTTTTGGAGCAAGTGAAATTGCAGTTGTGTTTTGACCGTCTCAGCGCAACGACGCACATTTGGCACCAAGAAAATCGATTTTCTAGGAATGGCCATTACAAGCCAATCTTAACGCGTCATGGCGGTGTACTGCCCATAAAAGCATAACCCCCACCCCATGGATGCATGTGGTAAAACCGCGAAAATAAGGGGCTTTACTTAATTCGTTAGCTCTGGTGCCAAATATGCGCAACGAGATTGATCGCGGGTAATTTAGGAGAGCCGATGGCGACAACTATGCTTTAATCGCCATTTTTTGTGATGTCGCTACAAAAATGTGATGGTCGTTGATACTATTGGTGCTTGGGTGTGCTATAGTGAGAAACGTGCTTGTTTTGGTTTAGGTTGTCTAGTGCCAGCTGATTGTTAAGAAGCTTGAGCCATCATAAGACAAAACTGGCAAAGTTGCTTGCTCTATCTGGCTGCTACAGGTAGTCCAAGTGGGGTATTATTTCATTTAGCGTAGCAAGGATCAGCTATGGCCGGTGAAAACCCATTCACGTTGGAGTTGCGTGATAACTCGACGCGAACGATATCGATCCGCAACGACAAGCTTGAGTCAATTCGAGAGTTGGCCTCGCTCAATCTGGGAGATCTTCAAGCGGCTGGAGTTTCCATTTTTCCGCCTCCGAGTGCGGCTGAAGAGGAAGAGGAAGGCTACAAGCGTGGCTTGACTCGTAATGACTCAATTGTGAGTTTGTCTGAGAGCAACCGGCGTAGCTTCTATGAGGTTCAGACCAACAATCTGGTTGGCTTCGTGAGCTACCAAGGGACGCCCATCACGATTTGCTCGCGTTTTGCCGAGCAGGAAGGCAACGACTTTTTCTTGCATTACCTGATGCTCAAGACTATGCGGCTCTCCACCATCGATCTGCCCATGCCGGTCTCTGATAGCGAGAGCATCCTCAACCTGTTGCTGCTATTGTTCCCAAGCTATTTGACGCGGGCGGTCAGCCAAGGCGTCTTCAAGCAATATCAACGCTTCCACTATAACGACTATCGTCCTAAGGGCACCATTGATGTAGCACGCCACATTAAGTGTAACGTGCCTTTTCGCGGCAAGATTGCCTATAACACGCGTGAGCAGAGTTACGACAATCCGGTAACGCAGTTGGTGCGCCACACCATCGAGGTCATCAGAAATAAGCCCGGATATAGCTCGTTGCTGAATCTTAGCCCCGAGGTAGCTTCAGCGGTGCGTCAGATTGAGCTGGCTACCCCCGGTTACGTGCGCAAAGAGTTAGTGGCGGTAGTCAATGCTAACCATCGACCTTGCTCCCATCCTTTGCTGACCGAGTATCTGCCTCTCCAGCAGCTATGCCTCAAGATTTTGCGTAATGAGGATGAAGGTTTGCGCTTCACCACCACTGATGATGAAGTGTACGGAGTGCTCTTTGATATCTCCTTCTTGTGGGAAGAGTATCTTGCCACCATACTGGAGCCGCTGGGCATCGAACATCCGCGCAATCGCGAGCGTCAAGGCGTTATCTACACCGCCAAAGACAAGCTCTTTGCCAATTACCCTGATTTCTACCGCAAAACGTCAGATGAGCCTAGCGCTGATTTGGTCTTGGACGCTAAATACAAGCGCTACGAGTCCTATCAGCCTTCTAAGGAAGATATCTTCCAACTTTTGCGCTATATGTACGCGCTGCGTGCTCCGCAGGCAATGTTGCTGTCTCCGGCGCATAAAGACGAGCAGCTGCGCTCGCACTATGAGCTGTACGGCTATGGCGGTACCATCGATGTCAAGTTCCTAACCATCCCGCAGGATGAAAAAGATTTTGACGGGTTCTGCGAGCGTATAGCGCAAGCAGAAGCTAATCTTTTGGCCGAGATTTCTCAGTCAAATAATTGATAATTTGGTTTGCGGTGATTATCAATACTGCTGTTAACCGTTTTTTAAAATGTTTATCTACATTAATTGGAGGGTATTAAATGATGGAGAAAATTGAACAATTCAAGCATTTGCTTGAATACTTTGTTTCTCATATCGAATATGTAATTCATGAAGATCCAAACTTCATTGGTTACGATGAGTACATCAAACCTCATATTGAAGCTAATGGTGAATTCATTCCGAGAGGTACAGGTTGGCGTAGAACAAGTAATTTTAATCAAAAAACCATTGCTCAATGGAATGATTTTGGTGATGATCATATTGTAAGTTTTAAAGTTGGAAGTGGTAGAAGAGGTGCTGATACCAAAGGCACTTATTTACATTGGCTGGGCGATGCTTATAGCATTAAGGCCAATTGGGAACTCGATGATGACTCGTATGAATGGCATGTTGCCAGTTTGATTATCTGTTATAGCTGTGAACCTCCGATGAAAGAGGCTTCATTAGATGAACTAGGTTTGTTTAAGAAAGATGTCATAACTGACGATCTTAAACAGTTCTGGAAGTGTTTTGAATCATTGGCTGAAAGTGGTTCAGAAGAAAATGATTCAAAAGATGTAAGTATTGTTGATACGTTAGCCGATCTGGTGCACCGTAACAAGAACTTGATTTTGACCGGAGCTCCAGGTACTGGTAAGACCTATTTAGCCAAGCAGGTCGCTCGCACAATCATTGACAATGATGAGTACTTCGACGAGCAGTGCAACATGGTTCAGTTCCATCCTTCTTACGACTACACTGACTTTATTGAAGGCCTGCGTCCGGTAACCCAAGATAATGGGCAGATCGGCTTTAAGCTGGAACCAGGTACCTTCAAGCAATTCTGCGAGCAGGCCGCAGCATATCCTGATTACCCATACGTTTTCATCATTGATGAGATCAATCGTGGCGAGGTCAGCAAGATTTTTGGTGAACTCTTCTTCTCGCTCGATCCGGACTATCGTGGACCTAAGGGTAGAGTGAAGTCTCAATATCACAACCTTGTTTCTAAGAACAAGGACGATGTTTTTGCTCAGGGACTCTATGTTCCTGAAAATGTCTACGTCATCGCTACGATGAACGATATCGATCGTAGCGTGGAAAGTATTGATTTTGCTTTCCGCCGTCGTTTCACTTGGTATGAGGTCAAGCCGGAGCAACGTTTGTCCATGCTGGAGCCAGCAAACCTTGATGTCTGCCAAAACAATAAGAACTTGCAAGAAAAGCTCGATAAAGCCTCTTTCTATGACTGTTGCAAGAATTATTGCAGTAGATTAAATGAGGCTATTTGTGAAGAGCCTGGTTTAGGTTCTGCTTATCAAGTTGGCCCAGCTTACCTCCTTAAGTCCTTAAATTACCTCAATCTTAATGGAGATATTAGCGAGGACTCCGTATATAACGCTTTAGAGCAAGTATGGAATCTCCATATCGATCCGTTGCTGCGTGAGTACCTGCGTGGTAAAAGCGAAGCTGAGCTTTATAAGATTCTGCTAAAGCTGAGAAATTGCTACTACTACGATAATGAAGACGATTATGACGAAGAGTACTAACGCTTAAGTTAAATCTCATTAATCGTTTTAACAAAGCCGCTCGCCGTGAGGTGAACGGCTTTAGTGTAAGTTTAATTTTGCAGATAAATAAATGTTTTATTATGTCGCTTGATAATAATATCGAAGAGTCCGTTGCCTCTGTGCCAAGCTGTGAAGATGTTGCGTGCGCCGCTGCCTCGCCGCGTTATATCACGTCCGAACTGATGGCAGAACTTATCAGTGAACAGACTGATCCCTTTACCTGGATTGCGATCTTGGCGCGGCTCGAGGGAAGTGGGCTGTTAGTCCCGCCTCAAGATGAAGTGGCCTTCATGTTTGCATATCAGCGTATGCTTAAGACGCTATTTGGTGAGGGTAGACTTCGCAGAGCTGATGATATTCAGCAATTAATAGATTTATATCTGGTGCTGCCTTTAAGTTATGTTAGTGCTGAAGCATGTAATCTTTTGCAAGGAGTATCATATGGAATTGAGGCATCTTTAGCATATGATGATGCAAAAGACCTTATTCAGCCTTTTCTTCCTCGATATAGAGACGATCCCATTTCTTATGAAGATGTTGAAAGGATCGCCAGAGGAATTGAACCATTATTTTATAAAAATAACATTAAGCAAAAAATAAAAAACGGAAAAAGAATACATCACAATCAATATGGTGAGTTTGAAGTAGGTGCATTGGAGTGGTCAAAATTATATCAAACCTTTAGTAACTTGGGTGCTGTCGAACGCAGATGTTTTGTTACTTCATTACTGCAACAACATGATTTGGAGCAAATTGTAACTTTATTAGAGGATGATTTAAAATATTCCTGTTACGATGGAAATACCGTAATTTATTCTTGGAATTATAATTCACAATGGATTATTACTGATGACATATTGAATTTGATTTTGAACGATTGGCAATCTCAATTGCGTTACTGTTATCAATCAGGTGTGCTGAATGGTGCAACTAGCTCTAACTTGATTTTACGATTTGAAAATTATTTATGGTATAGAGTTAACCATCCATCTGTACTAGAAGATTCATATGATACTACGGCTGCAAATAAGCTTTATCATATGCTGCCAGGATCTATTGTTGAGCAGCGCATGCTTGATTTGGCACGTTCATCGTTCGTTGTTACGGTAGACGAAAATGGCAGTGCCAGCATTAATTTATGTGATAGTTATTCTTTTAATGAATTTATCTATCAGCTCTATACATTCTTTCCTGAGTGGCGTGGTAAGCTGTGTGATGTTAGATACAATCTTGATTTAACGACTAATACTGTTGATAAAAATATTAAACAATGTTATTGGTTTATCCCTTTGTTGCCTCCAAAATTTTGGTTTGAAGTGCTACAAATTAAATTAACTGGTAATAAAGAGTATGACGCTCAACAGTTGTTTAAGGTTTTTGCTAATTTTACATTAAATGATTCTGGATATTTATCTTACTTTATAACACGTATTAAATTTGAACTAGGTGATGAGTATCTTGCGGCTTTCTGTAAACCTTAATTTCTCTCAGACCTTGCTCGTATTTGCTTGACATGCCAAGTAATATTTTAGAGTTATATCACATAAA
>CALXXU010000079.1 GCA_944392765.1 uncultured Anaerobiospirillum sp. | reverse complement strand
GCATCCGCACGCTCCCATGCTGCGTCTGATGGCGCCTCCGCGCGCTCCCATGCTGCGTCTGATGGCGCCTCCGCGCGCTCCCATGCTGCGCCTGATGCTGCCTCCGCTCGCTCCCATGCTGCGCCCACACGCGGCGCTGCAGCACCGGCGTCAGCTCGTACGTCGAGTGCGCCAACGCGTGGTGCTCCGGCTCATGCTTCGGGTGCTTCAGTGCGCCCGCAGCCTGGAGCTAACTCCCGTACCACCCAGGTCGGCTGGGAGGCAGGACGGCTTGATTATGCCTATGGGGCCGCTGAGGTCGCCGCCTTTGTTAACACGCCTGAGCAGATCCAGCTGCAAGTAGTGCTGTGCTCGCTCAATGAGGCCTCGCCTTTTCGCATGAGTGTGCTCTTGCCGCACACTATCGCTAATTCCGGCATTATCCCGGTTAAGCTCCATGTCGATGGCACCGTCACTCACGTCTATGCTGAGATCGTGGGGAATGCGCTCGAGTTTCAAATTGACAGCGCCTTTTTGATCACCTTGCCGGATAGCCCGACCTTTGAGCTCGAGTTTAGTAAGGACGATGCGGCCTTTCTTAAGGTGCCGCAGCTGCTCTCCTTTCCGATGGAGCGTGCCCGCATGGTGTTAAGTGAGGTTGCGCACACGTGCAAAGTGCTCAGCGCCCAAGATGGCTTTGAGAGCTCGCCCCAGCTGCTCTCGGGGATCTTGTGGCCACGCCATGGCTTTAATAGCAGCGCGACCTTAGAAAACTTAGTGCAAGAGGATCCAGAACGCGCCCAACAGCTGATTGCAGCCGAGCACCAAGATCTGGTGATGACCAAGCCTCAGCCTAATCCGAGTCCTGACCCTGACTCGCCCCAAGAGCAAGCGCGCAAGTCCTTTAACCAGCGGATCACCCACATCAATGGCGTACCGTACTTAGAGCCGATCGATGTCGACCACGCTTGTTTAAGACCGGCTGATGGCAATGATGTGCTGGTTACGCACGCCCCTGAGCGCTTCCAGCTGCCAGAGGATCCGATGAAGGGCTCTTCCTCTGAGGTGACGGCCGCAAGCGGCCGCGTCGCGCCGGTAGGCCGTGCTGGGGGTACGGCCGTGCCCGCAGGATATGCAGCGCCATACGCTGGGAGTGCGGCCGTGGCGGCTGGGTATGGCGGCGCGCACAATGGCCGTGCGGTAGGACAGGATGGGCCGCAGGCGGGCCGGGCCGGGGCTTTTCATATCAGTGCGTTGCAAGAGGGCACTCCAACGCGCCATTTTGCGCCGTCACATTGGGAGCGCCGTGTTGCTGCTGAGGAGCATGAGGCCGCTGAGCGGCGCTCCTATAGCTTTGTCTTAAGCAAGCAGTGCCGCCGCGCTTTAGATCAAGTCTATGCTCGTACGGGACAAGAGTCGCTGTCCTTTTTGCGGGAGCTGTTTTACGCACCTGAAGGCAGCTATCAGCGCTATGCGGAACGCTGGCGCTCAGTGATGCAAGATAGCGCCAGTATGGATTTTGAAAGTCCGCGTGCGACCGCTGAGCGCATCAGGCGCGAAGGCAATTTACTGCAGGATTACGATTATTATCTTGCGCTCTATACCCTCTTTAGCGCGGGGCCGGAGCACCTAGTGCAGTACCCACAAAGCTATTACGGCATTATGCATTTGGGTAAGGATCCGGCCACCTTCATCTATGCTATGGACAATCGCTATGAGCTGGAAGCGATCAAATACGCTTCGGTGCTGGTGCGGCGCTTAACCGGCTTTGTCACCAAGCGGCGCAATGTGGAGGAAGCCTTACTTTCCTGGTGGTCCTTTTACCAAGAACTAAGTGCCCTCTTGCCGCCGATTGCGCGCGCGCAAGCGCTGCGCCCGGTGATCTATCGCCAGATGCTGATGCGGCTGTGGCGCCAAGCCGGCTATCCTGAAACTCTGCATTTGCGCCCGGAATACGCCTTTGTTCAAGGACGGCAAGGCCGGATTAGCTCCGGTGAGTCCTTAGAGGCACAATGCTCGATCTTCGAGGGCAGCAATAACGACCAATTCTTCTTTTCGAGCCCTGAGTGCCACAGCATTATCATCACCGATATGCGCCTTTTGGGCTACAACAACGAAGATTTGCGCATGGTGTGGCGCAATTGGGAGGCCTATCGAGCAGCCTGGGAGCGCTCGCCTTTTGCCCACAATCTCAAAAGTGATAGCGCTGAGGGCAATTTAAGGTCCAACTTCGACCTGACCTTATTGTCCTTGTACAAGACCTATGGCTTTGGTGATTACTATTTGATGCGCAAGTGTATCTCTAGCCGCGATCGCGATATCTGCGCCTACGAGACCTTTAGAAATAAGGAAAGTTACCAAAACGATGTACGACGCGCTATTGCAGCGCTCTCGCGCGTCTCAGCACGTGAGGCCCGCAGCTTAGGCGAGCTGCACAATCTGTGGCAGAACTATTACGAGAGCTTGTGCGTCTTCACCAATAACTTAGTAACGCGTGGCATGCTAAGCCCATGGCGGGCGCCGTTTATTCAAGGCGTGGCGGTGACCGCCCAGGCAGAAGCCATCATTAATGCCTTAAACCCCAATATCAACAGCGATGAGTTTTAGCCTGCCCCTCTAGCAAGCAGTAGGGGCAGACGCCGCGACTTATAAACATAAGTTGGCGTACCGCCGTAAGCTCTTAACATAAGTATCAGAAAAGATAAATTTTGGGGTGCAAAAACAGACCAGCCCCCAAGGCTGGGCCTTGGGGGCTGGTGGGGTGCAAGCGCGTGAGCACGGGCACAGGGTGTGAGCGCGGGCTAGTGGCGCTGGCGCCTGCGGGCCTTAGATTACCGTAAACTTGTAGGTAATGAAGTGCTTTAATGGAGCGCTTGGGCTAACCATTGGGTTGACGTCCTTGAACTTATCTAAGTGTGGGGCGTCAGGGAAGTACTCTGGCTCAATGGCAAAGCCGTCGTAAGCACCGTAGACCTTGCCGTCATCACGGGCGTAAGCGCACATATCCGCAGTTGCGCCTTCGTTGATGGCATTGCCCGAATAGAATTGGAAGGCTGGGTAGTCGGTGTAAACGTCGAGCTGGACGCGGGCACCGTCAATTGGCTCGCCCTTGACCGATACTACCGGCTTGGTGGTGTCGCCCATGCCCTTGACCACAAAGCAGTGGTCGTAGCCGTGGGTGAACTCCATATTCTTGTCATCGGCAAAGTCGTCGACCGAGCTGGCAAACTTCTTCCACTGAGTGAAGTTGAAGTTATCGACCTTGTCGGTGCGCTCGGTGACGTTGTAGAGCTCGCCGGTTGGAATAGCGCGCGAGTCAATCACTAAGATTTGCTCGGAGTTAAAGCAGCCCTCGTGGCCTAAGACACTGCTGTGGTGGCCATTTAAGTTGAAGTAGGAGTGATTGGTGATGCAGGCGGCGCACTCTTGGTCGCACTTGCCTTCGTACTCAATCTTTAAGGCACCATCGTCGCCTAAGGTGTAAACGACGGTCAGGTCGAAATTGCCTGGGAAGCCCTCGTCGCCATCAGGCGAGTGCAGGGTAAAGGTGACGCTGTTCTTGCTTTGAGCGGCAATAGTAAAGCGCTTCTTATCAAAGCCGACCTCACCGCCGTGCAGCACTACGTCCTTGCCGCCACCTACGGTGTAGCTCTTGCCATTAGCCTTGAACTCACCGTGGTTGATACGGTTGGCGTAACGGCCAATGGTAGCGCCCATATAGCACAGCTGACGGCTGTAGTCCTCAGGGTTCTTAGGGCCGACTAACATCTCGTGGAGCTTGCCGTTAACTGGGACCTTGATCGAGTGGATGGTAGCACCCCAGTCCATAATGGTAACGCTCATATTGTGGGCATTGGTCAGCTCAACGAGCTTTGGGTTTTGGGCAAAAATATCGCTCATCTATTCCACGCCCCGTGCTGGGGGCCTCCTCCTCAAAAAACATTGGTGCCCGCTGTGGGCTCAATCCCTTAACTTACTCTAAGATATGACGGGGCTCAATAGGCCCAGCGCACAGAAATGAAAAAGCGCCAGACCTGAGGCCTCGCGCTTTTTCTAAATCAAGCAGAAGTTGCTTTATTCTACGGTCTTCTCGACGTCTTTAAAGAACATCAGGCCGATTGGGTGCACTTCGGCATTCTTGATATTAGGACGATAGGCTAAGAGGTTCTGGGCGTGAGCAATTGGGAAAATACCAACGTCCTCAGCTAAGACGCGCTCTGCCTCTTCGTAGATCTTGGTACGCTCTGGGCCATCCTTGACGTGGACACCTTGCTCAATTAAGGCGTTGAACTCTTCGTTTTGCCACAGACCTTGGTTGATGTTGGCATCAGGGCGGGCAAAGATATTGATGAAGTTGTCAGGATCGCCGTTATCGCCGTTCCAGCCGATAAAGCTTAAATCCCACGAGTCAGTCATTAAGCGGCTCTTGAAGGTCGCCCAGTCGTAGACGGCAATCGAAGCTTCCACGCCCACTTCCTTTAAGTAGGCCTGAACTGCCTCAGATAAGACCTGGCCACCCACGGTGTTGGAGTAGCTGGCGTTGGAGTTAGCGATAATCTTAACCTTGGTGACGCCCTTCTCAGCTAAAGCCTTCTTGGCGGCCTCTGGGTCGTAGGTCACAGTTGGAGTGTTCTCGCTGTAGCCTGCCATAAAGCTTGGGAAGTAGGTGTTAGCGTAGCTCGAGAAGCCCTTATAGAGCGACTTAACTAACTCTGGGGTGTTGATGGCTTGAGCTAAGGCGCGGCGAATCTCGCGATCCTTGGTCTGCTCGTGCTCACGGGTGTTAAAGAGCATATACAGGGTGCTGTTGCCATCACGCTGGAAGATCTTGTTGCCCGCAGCGGTGATTTGCGGGGCAACGTTGGCGTCGATACCGGTGATGATATCGACCTCACCATTGTTTAAGGCTACGACACGAGCGCCATTTTCCTTCATTAAACGGAAGATGACGTTTTGAACCTTAGGCTTTTCGCCCCAGTAATCCTCGAAGGTGGTGAGGATCACTTGCTGGCCGCGATCCCAAGCCACTAAGCGGTAAGGACCGGTACCAACTGGGTTGGTCATGAGGTTGTTGTTATTGGCCTTTAAGGCTGTAGGGGAGGCAATAGGGGCAGCATAGAGCATGGCCATATTGCGTAAGAATGGGGTCGAGCTCTGCTTTAAGGTGATCTTAACCGTGAACTGGTCTAAGACCTCAACCTTAGCCACGTCACCGTAAACTAACTCAGCGTAAGCCATACGGGCGGTGCGGTTCTCAGGCATTTGGCGCTCGATATTGAACTTGACCGCCTCAGCGTCAAATGGGGTGCCGTCGTGGAACTTGACGCCCTGACGCAGCTTAAATGTGTACTCTAGGCCATCGTCGGAAATAGTCCAGCTCTCAGCTAAGCCTGGCTCAACTTCCATCGAGCCCGGCTTGAAAGCTAACAGGGACTCGTAGATGTTGCTGATGACGTCGCCGGAGTAATTGTCATCGACCATAGCTGGGTCAAGGCCAACTGGCTCGGTCGAAACGGCAACAAAGAGATTATCTTGAGGCTTGCGCGATAAGGCTGCTTGGGCAGCGGAGCTAAAGAGGCTAGCACCGACCACTGCAGCGCAGGCCAGGGCTAAAACCGAATTCTTAAAATGGAACTTCATAATCAATCAATTAAGCAGGGAGGAAGCGCGGAGCACTGCCGCAGAACGCAGCAGATCCACAATTGGCGCATTATAGCACCGGGGGTCGTGCCTCAATTTGCGGCAAAAACCGGGCTCAAGCTCAAAGTTTGGCTCGCTGCTGGTGCCTGTGCGCACCAGGAGCGGGAAAATACCAACATCGCCGCCCTAGTTGTGCTAAGAGACAGCAGGTACCCGGACTTAGGGAGCAAAGCTAATTTGCGACCATGATATTTTGTTTGGATTTGTGATCTTTGCCGTATAATGGGCGCCACTTTTGGGTAGAGGTGGCGTTGCCACCTAAAGCGAACAGAGCTTAAGCTCAGGGATGGGCCCAGGGCCCCTTGGGAGTTCGCTGACCCTATTGGCAAGCGCTTGGTGGGATCACGTCAGATCCAATGGGCAAGCGCTACGGGAACACGCTTGCACCAAGCGCAGGTGCTGCTTTGGGCAGTGCTCAAACATCAAACAAGGCTGCGCCCCTAATCAAGGGACGTCAGGGCCCTATTGCCCGCATTAAGCGGGTCTGATGTCATGCGCCTAGCAAGCTCTAAATTAGGAATTGCTATGTCGCAACAAGATTACGACTCCATTATTGATGCGCTGCTTGAGGCTGATGCCGCCCGCATGGCCGCCGACCAGGAGGCCGCAGCGCAAGACGATACCACCAACGTAGAGCAGCCAGCTGCCGCCGAGCAGCCCTCAGCTAAAGCTGCCCCAGAGACTCAAGCTACCCCTGAGAGTGAGCCAGAAGTTGCAAGTGCTGCTGAAGTGCCAACCACTACTGCCGAAGAGGACGCTGAGGCTGAGCCAGTTGCTGAAGATGCCGCTGAGCCAAGTGCTGAAGAGACCGCTGAGCCAGGTGCTGAAGAGACCGCTGAGGCTGAGCTTGCCGAAGCTGGCGCTGAAGAAGCCGCTGAGCCTGCTGGGGTTCGCTTTGCTGATTTAGGTCTGGCCCCTGAGGTGATGGAAGCGGTAGTGCATGAGGGCTTTGAGCAGCCAACTCCAATTCAAGAGCGTGCTATCCCGGTGGTGCTCTCGGGGCGTGACATGATTGGCCAAGCCCAGACTGGTACGGGCAAGACTGCCGCTTTTGCGCTGCCGATTTTATCGCGCTTGGTCTCGGGCCATAAGCGCACCAAGTACGATAGCCGTGAGCGTGCGATTTTTGCCCTGGTGTTAGAGCCAACCCGTGAACTGGCGTTGCAGGTTGCTGAGTCCTTTTCGCGCTTTGCTCACTTTATCGAGGACTTCCGCGTGGTGCCAATCTACGGCGGTGCCTCTTATGAAGCGCAGCTCAAGAGCTTAAAGCGCGGCGTTCAAGTCGTGGTTGCTACCCCAGGTCGCTTAATGGACTTGATGGAGCGCGGGCGCTTGGACTTTAGCGCGGTCGAGCACGTGGTGATCGACGAAGCCGATGAAATGCTGCGCATGGGCTTTATCGATGACGTTGATTGGATCTTAGAGCGCGTCACCTCCGAGCACCAGACGGCGCTGTTCTCGGCTACCATGCCGGAGGTCATTCGCCGTATCGCGACTGCGCACTTAGTTGACCCGATTGAGGTGCGTATCGAGTCGCGTACCACCACCGCAACCACGGTGCGTCAGCGCTATTGGGTCGCAACCGGTGCCCACAAGATTGATGCCATGACTCGTATGCTCGAGGTCGAGCCTTATGAGGCGGTCTTGGTCTTTGTGCGCACTAAGACCGATGCCGAGGAAGTTGCCAATAAGCTCGCCGCTCGTGGCTTTGCCTGCGCCGCTTTACATGGCGATATCCCGCAGCGTCAGCGTGAGCACTTGGTCAACCGCTTAAAGAAGGGCACGCTCGATATCTTAATTGCAACCGACGTCGCCGCGCGTGGCCTTGATGTGGACCGCATCACCCACGTCTTCAACTACGACATCCCATATGATGCCGAGTCCTACGTGCACCGTATTGGCCGTACCGGCCGCGCCGGTCGCACTGGTGAGGCGATCTTATTTGTCTCGCCACGTGAGCGCCGCGCCTTACGCCAAATTGAGCGTGTCACCAAGCAGCGCATTGAGCCGATGTCGATGCCGACGATTGCCGACGTCAACAAGCGCCGTCTTGAGAACTTCCGCAATCAGATCTTAGACACGATCGAGAACTCGGACTTAGAGCCGTATGTTCAGGTGATCGAAGAAATGCTGACCGATGACAGCATTGAACCGGAAATCCTGTGCGCGGCTCTTGCCAAGATGGCCCAGCGCGACGGCGAGCTGCTCTTAGATGAGAGCGAGCCTGAGCCTGCTTTCCGCAGCTTCGACGACAAGCCAAAGAGCAATTTTGAGGGCAATCGCGAGCGCCGTCGGGGTGGCCCATCGGCTGAGCCACAGCCGCTTAAGGACTTCCCTGACCTCAAGATGGTACGCTATCGCTTAGCCGTCGGCCGTCGTGATGTGGTCAAGCCGGGTCAAATCGTGGGTGCAATCGCCAACGAGGCCAACCTCGACAGCAAGTACATCGGTGAGATTTCGATCTTCGATACTTTCACCATCGTTGACCTGCCAGAGGGTATGCCGCGTGAGACCATGGACGTATTAGCCCATGCCCGTGTCAATGGTCGTGCCTTAGAGCTGCGTGAGTACAGCGCTGAGCCGCCACGTAAGCACGAGCACTCCGAGCGCCCAGAGCGGGGCGAGCGCCATGAGCGTGGAGAGCGTTTCGAGCGCGGTGAGCGGGGCGAGCGTCATGAGCGCGGGGATCGTGGTGAGCGTGGTGAGCGCGGTGGCCGTCACGAGCGTGCCGGTCGTCCCGAGCGTGCCGGTCGTCCCGAGCGCGGCGAGCGCTTCTTGGAGCGCGCTGAGATGCCTCGCGGTAAGGGCCGCTCGCGCGATTTAGCCGCCTTTGGCTTTAATGAGCCGATCTTTGTCGATGACACCATCGACTTTGAGGAAATGGCCCACCCAAGCCCAAAGGGCCCTAAGGGTAAGAAGGGTAAGCATCGCCCAAGCTTTGACTTGGACGCACGCGGCCGTAAGGGCGGCCATGGTCCTAAGGGGCCAAAGGGTGGCTTTAAGGGCCGTCCGCATTTTGGTGCGCGTGGCTTCTAAGTTAGGGCGTTAATCCGTCAATTAAGCGCTTTTTTACGGCTCAGCATCACGTTTGCGCGCGGTGCTGAGCCGTTTTCTTTGCGATTTTGGGGATATTGGTCACATTGTTGCTAAATTTCGTTCCTATATGGCGTTACAGCACGGTGCCAAAACCGCATAATTAGCATTAAGAAAAGTGAAGTAGGCCGTGCGCTGCACCAGCGCACGGGCTTTAAAATTGCCACTTTTTCTTTTTGCTTTTTTTTTTTTGTTTGTGTGGTTTTAGGAGGCGCTATGTCTGATCAAATTACGTCACTTGTTAGTGCCATTACTAAGTTCTTGGGCTGCCCTTGCACTTACTTTGCACCGATGGTCGATGACGAGCCTTTGATGGAAGCCTATCGTCAGGCCTTGGAGGAGAGCGCAGAACTTAAGACCTTTGTCCCCGTGATTATTGTGCCTTCCGAGACCTTACTTGACACCTTGGTTATGAACTCCGATGAGACCGCCAACGGAGATGATATCCCGGAAAAGTACGATTTAGATGAGGTCACACGTTTTCGCAATGAGCTGCTCTCTGCCGACTCGACGCAGGGCGGCGCTGCATTAAGTGAGCTGGTTTCGATCGCCCAAGATGTGCTGGAAGATCCCGAGCTCTTTGAGCGCATGATCAACGAAGAAGGCGGCACGGTCGAAAGCCATCACCAATTCCTGTCCTACTGGGACTACGACAGTGGTATGACCGAGCACGTGATCTTAGCCAAGATTCCGGTACAGCATCCATACAATGTCTTTGCCTACCTGCCGATGGGCGGCTGGAACGCTTGCCCGAGCAATAGCGCCTTAATCGCGATTTCGCGGCTGTGGTACGAAAAATATGGCGCCGTCCCTGTTGTAATCAGCAAGGACACCGTGGAGTACTTGGTCGAAGAGGCCGTCCCTGAGGGTGAGTGCAAGGATCTTGCGATCAAGCAATACGCCTTCTGCCCATCGATTATTGAGGAAAGTGATGGTATCACCATTTCCTCGCACGCCGAGGGCCTCAAGACCTCCAGCGTCTGGTACTTCTGGTGGGATTAACGCGTAGCACATCACTGTTTAACGGCAACGGGGCTTGAGGCCCCGTTTTTGTTGCTGCTCACGCTGTCAGCTCCGCCGCCCGCTTAGGGGCGGGCGCTTGAGGTTGAGGCGCGGTCACTTGAGCCTAGCGCTGAGGCGGCTTAGCTTACGCGTGGTGGCTTCTTAACTAAGCACAAAAGTACGACGCCTAAGGCGGCAATGCCGATACCCACCTCGTAGATAATGAGGTAGGAGCCGCTGCTGGCCAGCGAAATCAGGGCGCCACCGGCAATCTGGCCTGAGGTCGAGGCGTTGATGTACAGCGAGGTGGCTTGGCCTGGAATGGTTGGGAGCAGCTCTTGGAAAAAGACCATACCCATCGAAGCGACAAAGGCGATATAGAGCGCCGAGAAGAATTGGATTGCCAGCATCTGCTTTTCGGTGTGGGCAAAATGCAGCAGGGCTAAGAACACCACGAGGCTGATTGCGCCAATCACCACGACCGTCTTAAGGCCAATGCCCTTGGACAGGCGGGCCGCCAGGAACATGAGCGGAATTTCCAGGAAGGCCGCGAGGCTGAGCATAAAGCCCGGAGTGTTCTCGGTGAGCTTTAACTCTTGGGTCACGTAGAGTGGCATCGACGTGAGGTAGCTCGAGAAAGCGGTGAACATGCAGGCGATGCCGACAAAGAGCATCATGACCGAGCCGTTTTTCCACCAAGCGATATGGCGGGACTTATCGGCAATGCTCTTGTCTAAGACGTTAGGCAAGAAGAAAAAGCAGGCCAGGCAGCACAGGCTAAAGGAGCCCATCGTGACCATAAACAAGAGATCGAAGCTACCGCCTAAGGCGATGCCGTAGGAAATAGGTGGACCGATGACCCAAGAGAGCGAGGCCAAGGAACGCAGAAAGGTCGTGAACATAAGCGAGCCTTTCTTGATGTTCTTGAGCGCGTACTCACGGGCCGAGGCAAAGATCTGCGGGAAGGACACCGGATAGGAACCAAGGCAGATTAAGCCTACCGTGCATAAGACCCAGTAGCTAGGACGCAAAAAGAGCAGCACCGAGGCGGCAACGCCAAAGAGCGAGGCGATGCAGATAATCGACGGGCGCTGCAAGCCCATATCGGAAAAGCGCGCCACCGTTTGCACAATCAAGATTGTGGCAATTGGTAAGAGCACGAAGAAGAGTGAGATCTGGAGCGGATCAAAGCCCAGCTTGGTGTTGAGGTAGAACGACAGCACCGGGTTGAAGAGCGAGCTGGAGATCGTGATCAAGAGGCAGATGATCACGTAGGTCGGGATCGAGCCCTTACGTGAGGCGCCTAAGGTCTGCATCGGATAAGGTCCTTGAAGAAATCAGTCAATTAGCGCGCCATTATAGGCAAGTGCGCCCCCATAAGATCATGGGGGCGCAGAAAATTAAGGACACGGCCGCTCTTTGGTTCTATTTGATGGTGACGTTCGGCTTTTTGACCAGGGCAATCAAGATCACACCCACTACCGCGATGCCCATACCACCGTTGTAGATGGTCATGTAAGAGCCGCTCTCAGCTAAGGAAATCATGCCGCCACCGGCGATTTGCCCGGCGGTAGAAGCATTGATAAAGAGCGAGGTCGACTGGCCAGGAACGGTCGGGAGCATTTCCTGGAACAGCACCATGCCGATCGAGCCCAAGAAGGCAATAAAGAGTGCTGGGAAGATCTGCACGGCTAGGAGCTGGGCGGGGGTGGTCGTCCAGTGCAACAGTACCAAGAAGACAAAGAGGCTGATCGCACCGATTAAGACCACGGTCTTAAGGCCAATAATCTTAGAGAGCTTGGCGCCTAAGAACATAAGCGGAATCTCAAGGAAGGCGGCTAAGCCCATGATATAGCCCGGCAGACTGTTCGAAAGCTGGAGCTCTTGGGTCACATAGAGCGGCATCGACGAGATATAGCTCGAGAAGGCGGTGAAGATCAGGCCGGTACCGGCAAAGAGCATCATGACCGAGCCATCCTTCCACCACGCGACCTTAGCACCGGCCAGGCGTGCCGCCTTGGCGGCTTGATTTACTTGCTCGGCATCTGGTGCGTGGTTTTCAGCCCCTGCAGCACTGGTCGCAGCACTGGTTTCAGCACTACTATCAGCGCTGGCCTCAGCACTAGCCTTGCTGTCAGCATTAGCCGCAGCGTTGACCTTGCCGTCGGCGCTCTCAGGGCTACCCTCGCCTTGATTGGCGTCAAAGACGTTTGGCAAGAAGAAGTAGCTGGCCAAAAAGCACAGGAAAAACATCACGGCCGTGACGGTGAAGAGCAGGTTGAAGCTGCCGCCTAAGGCAATGGCAAAAGCCAGAGGTGGGCCGACCACCCACGACAGCGAGGTGAGCGAACGCAAGAAGGTCGTGAACATAAGCGAACCTTGCTTGACGTGCTTGATCGCAAACTCACGGGCGGAGGCGAAAATCTGAGGGAAGGCCACTGGGTGGGTGCCCAGGCAAATTAAGCCTATAGTGCACATGGTCACAAAGTCCGGGCGCGAATAGAGCACCATCGAACTTGCGATACCAAAGAGCGAGGCAATGCAGATAATCATTGGGCGCTGCAAGCCCATGTCAGAAAATCGCGCAATCGTTTGCACGATGGCGATAGTAGCAAGAGGTAACAGCGCAAAGACAATCGAGATATGGATTGGATCAAAGCCCAGTTCAGTGTTTAAGTAATAGGACATGACTGGGGCAAAGAGAGAGCCGGAGGTAGCGATGAGCACGCACACCACGACATAGGTGGCGACGTTACCACGCTTGTTTGCACCATAAGTTTGGAGCATAGACACCTACTTGAAAAAGAAGGCTTGTGGCGGCTATTGACCGAGCCGACGCGGCGTCAAGTCAGAGGAACACTGGCTTGGCAAGTTGATGCGTGCGCAGAGCACGCGAGGCTATGCTAACAAGTGCACGGGCTTTTGCAAGATGTGCCCTTTGATTTTCTCTCTGGCCTGATGTGATGGCCTTTGCTCCGACGTGTCCGTGCACGAAAAAGGTGCATGATTCGCGAAAAATGCGAGCTGTGCGGTCAGAGACCATACCAGTACGCACCTTGATATTTGGTTTGCTATCGATGACTATGATTTGAGTCCCGGTCAACCGATAGCCATCAGCAAACCGGCAAACTTCAAGGTTTTGGTCTCGCAATGCTCGCTGACCGCACAGCTCGGAAAAATGGCGTATCAAAGCTTTGACACGCGTTTAGGCACGCGCGGCGCAAGCAAAATAGATGCAAGAATTATCGAAATTTGGGAGGCTTTGTGGTGGTTACTGTAAGCGATGAGAGCAAGGACATTGCGCGCGCCAATCGCAGTGCCGGATATAAGCTCAGAAACGGCATATCTATGCCCGTGGTCGGCTATGGCACTTGGGCTCTGCCTGATAGTCCTGAGTGTGCTAAGGCGGTTTGTGATGCCATTCGCGCGGGCTACCGCTTAATTGATGGTGCCGCTTTCTATAAAAACGAGCGCAGCGTGGGCAAGGGCATTCGGGCAGCTATCAGCCAAGGCGTGGCGCGCTCAGAGCTTTTTGTCACCTCCAAGGTCTGGGTCGAGAACTTAGGCTACCAGAACACCATGGACTCCTTTTTCAAGTCGCTCAATGACTTGGAACTTGATTACCTCGATCTGTACTTAATCCACTGGCCTGCCAGCCCCAATAAGCACCCTAATTGGCTCGATCTCAATTGCGCCACATGGCGCGCGATGGTTGAGCTCTACGAAGAGGGCTATGTGCGCGCGATCGGCGTCTCCAACTTCTTGCCGCACCACTTAGAGAAATTGCTGTCATTTCGCGTGACCCCAATGGTCAATCAGCTTGAGGTGCACCCCGGCTACAGCCAACGCGCGCTCGTCACCTTATGCCAAGAGCACGGGATCGTGGTCGAGGGCTGGTCGCCTTTTGGCCGGGGCGCGGTGTTACAAGATGCCACCATCAATGCCATTGCCGATGCCCATGAGTGTACCGCCGCACAAGTGTGCCTAGCATTCTGCCGCCAGCTTAAGGTCATTCCGCTGCCTAAGAGCTCAGCCTCCAACCGCATGGTCTCAAACTTAGATTTCCTCGATATCACCTTAAGCACCGCCGAAATGGGCCAGCTCTTAGCCCTAGACGATATCAAGCTCGGCTACTCGCGCGAGCACCCAGATCGCTAGCTACGAGCAAGCTGCCCCCAACTCCCAAAGCAAAACAGCCGCGTGCAACTCAGTTTCACGCGGCTGTTTGCGCTAAAGCTTAGGGGCTCAGCTTTTTAGGCTAAGCGCACTAAGCGCGCCATATAGAAGCCATCAAAACCCGAGGATGGCAGGATGACCTTTTCCTCTTCGAGCTTGAAACTGTCTGGGTGCTTTTCTAAGAAAGCTTGCACCTGGGCTTGGTTCTCGCTTGGCAGAATCGAGCAGGTCGAGTACACGACCTTGCCGCCGACCTTGACCATATGGCTGTAGCGCTCCAGGATGTCCGCTTGTACCTTCTTTAACTCCACTAAGCGCGGGTTGATGTCAGCCCACTTGGAGTCAGCGGTGCGACGCAGCACGCCCAAGCCTGAGCATGGCGCGTCGATTAAGACACGGTCGGCGTGGTCATAGAGGCGCTTTACGACCTTGGTCGAGTCGATTAAGCGCACCTCGACGTTGAAGACCCCGGCGCGGCTAGCACGCTTGCGCAGGTCATCTAACTTCCACTGCTCGATATCAAGGGCTATCAAGGTGCCCTTGTTCTGCATCAGGGCGGCTAAGTGTAAGGTCTTACCGCCCGCGCCAGCGCAGGCGTCGATAACGCGCATGCCCGGCTCCACCTGTAAGAATGGAGCGATTTCTTGCGAGCCTGGGTCTTGCTGCTCAAATAAGCCCTCACGGAAAGCGGCGGTGCGGAACAGGGCCGAATTGGAGGTGACCTCCAAGGCGGTGTTTACGCCCTTAACCGAGCGGGTGACCACGCCTTCTTGGGTTAAGCGGCTGGCGAGTTCATCGCGCGTGGTCTTTAAAGTGTTGGTGCGAATAAAGCGCTTGGACGGTTCACCTAAGGCCTTGCGCTCAGCAGGCCAGGCTTCCTTGAGCTCACGCGAGCCCAGCTCCTCGAGCCAATAAGGGCAGCCTTCGACTAAGAGCGGATGCTCTTGGGCTTCCTTTTGGCGCTTAGAGAGGCCAGAGCGGTCAAAGCCCTCAGCGTCAAGCTCAGGCTCAGGCCAGCCCATCTCGGCGTAGTAGGCGAGAATGAGGAAGTTGACGTGGCGCTTGAAGTCCGAAGGACGCTTGAGGCCTGCCAGCTGCGCATAGTAGGACAAGCGGCGGAACATCGCATTGATGTGGCTGATAACAAAGCCTTGCTCGCTTTGCGGCAGCTTAACCTTGGCAAACCACAGGGCATAGGCCTTATCAAGCGGCTTACCGTCGACCAAGGTCGAGGTCAAAATGCTGTTGACAAGACGCAGCTGGAAGGTGGTAAAGCCCGGCTTATGTGAGACGCGCTTAGGGGTAATCTCCTTGCGGCGCGGCATGCGTACGGGCTTGGTATTCTCACCGGCCTTGCCCTCACGGCGTGCGCGCAGCAAGGCGACCTCGCGCCCGCTCTTAGGGGCAGCCTTACTGGTGTGGCCACTAGTGTGGCCCGTCAGGCGCTCACCCGTACGGCCCGTGCTCCGGCCCGCGCTGTGGCCACTTGCGCCCACACCATGGCTTGCGCTGCCATAGCTTGTGCCTTTGCCAAAGTGGCTCGTGCCCTTAGCGCTGTGGCTTGCGCCTTCCGAGCGGAAGTTGCGTGCTTTTGCTTTTTGGCCAAAGGAGGTGCGCTTCACGCGCATGGGAGTAGAGGCATCGAAAGGCATGGCAAATCTCAAAGAGGTACAAAGAAGTACAAGCACCGCATGGTGCGAACGAAAATTTGAGTCAAAGCGCCATTATATCACGCTCTTGAGAGCCGAAATGCGGCGAACTCAGGGCCGATTTACGGCACAGTGAGGACCGTGCACCGGGATCGAACGTGCACTATGCACGGGCACGGCGGCGCCGAATGGCCCTAACACGGGCGTTTTCTGGGCGGTGCACGGGTCTTTGCGTGCATTTTTGAGTAAGCTCACAACAAGGCCGTGATGTTTTTTATACAATTAACCCTGATTGCCTTGAGGTACATCAATGACATGGGGCTACGGCCCGTGCATAACTTACTGACTGGCTGAAGTTCAAAGCTGAGCTTTGAGCTTTTTTGTCATGCGCGGCGTATCCGGGCATTGGGTTGGTTTGTTGGTCTTGAGATAGCTTTCACAGCGCAGATCTTCGGAGGAAATTATGCCAGAGAGCTCGCGATCAGATGCAGTGACTAATGAAATCGTTAGTTACATGCGCCATATGATCAGCACTGGTAAGTGGCCAGTGGGCTCCAAGATCCCATCAGAGAATCAACTGCGCGCGCGCCTTAATGTCTCGCGTACCTCCTTGCGCTCAGCTATTATGCAGCTGGCGGCCCTGAACGTGCTCAAAGCCAAGCAAGGCATTGGCACCTTTGTCATTTCGACCTTGCACGACGAAGCTATCTTTGAAGAAACGGGCAAGAGCCTAGGTGCCAAGAAGGAAATCGTCCAGATTTTGGAATTTCTCAAGATTGTGGCTCCGACGGCGATCTTCATTGAGATGCAGAAGTTCAACAAGTGCTTTAAGGGCTTAGAGCGTCAGCTTACGACCACCTTAGAGCAGCAAAAGGACTTAGCCACCCGTGACCAAGCGGAGTTTTTGCGCTCCTGCTTTGAGTTTCACATTGTGATCTTCAATGCTATCGTCAACGAGTTCGTCAAGAACTCGGTGATTGAGGCGATCACGCGCCTGCAAAACGCGGTGGCGGTGCTGCACCCGAATGTTTCTTGCCAGGTCATCCTGACCTTACACAGCAAGCTCATCAAGGCTATTGTCAAAGAGGACGCCAAGCTGGCGCGCCGCTGCCTCAAAAAGCTCTTTGACTACCTCACCGCCCACGATTATCTGCGCTCCTTGCGTTAAGCAGACGTCGCTGCTGCCGCCTTAGCTTTAGTCGACGCCGCTTCTGACGCCGCTTAAGACGCCGCCTTCGTTTTGCGCCCCTTCCTACTGAGCCAATCATAGGCAAAGTTTTTGGCGGCGGTGCGTTGCTCGGCTGGGGTCATGCGCTCTGATCCTCAAATGAGAGCGCACAGCTCAAGCTGCTTGGTTAGGAGGGATTAGGCTTGGTGGCTTTGGTCGACGCCCGCTAGCTGATCGACCGTGGCCCAGCACAGGCGCACAAAGTGCTCCATGAAGTACTTAACTTCGGGCATGCGTGCGCAATAGTCCTCAAGCACGTGGTCTAAGCGTTCTTTGACGTGAGAAAACTCTTGGTTCGAGAATCGTAACTCATCATTTGCCTTGATGTAAGCGGCCAAGGTATCGGCGGCCTTAACGATGGCCTTTTGCTCCTCGTCGACTTGGTCTTGGATGATGAGAGGCGCAAAGTCCGCTTGCAGGCACTCAGGCAAGGTGGCCACGCACTCCTCTTCGGCATTGTGCTCGATGAGCTTGTACTGGCGCGTAAACTCAGGATTTAAGTACTTGGTGGCAGAATTTAAGTCCTGGAGCTTGCTCTCTGAGACCTCATGGTAGAGCGCTAGGACCGCGACGCGCTCGGCGTTGACCTTGCCGCCAAATAAGCGGTTTTTGATCACGGCCAGCATATGGGCAATGACCGCCGTTTGATGGCTGTGCTCGGAGACATTCTCCTCACGGAAGTTGTGCATCAGCGCCCAGCGCTTGATGAGCGACATGCGCACAATCCACGCCAGGAAAGTGCTTTCTTCAGCAGGGGTTAAGTTAGCCATAGGCGCCTCCGTAGTTTGTCTTTACCCCCATTGTGGCACGACTTAGAGCTCAGATGGTGAAATTGGGACTTCAGCACCAAGCTAGGCTTTCAATTCTCACTTCGGCCTTCAGTGCTTTGCTTCAGCACTTTTTGCGGAAAGCATGGGCGTAGTTGCTTTAGGGTTCAGCGCGCTGGGCTTGCTCTTTGACCAGCTCCCACTTGTTCCAAGTACTCATCGATGCGCGCTAAGAGCCAGGTATCGCCTTTTTCTGGATGCTGCTCAAAGTCGATAAAGCGCGCGATGCACTCAAGCTTCATCCCGTTGGCGCGGCAGGTGGTGATGAAGCTCAGGCGCTCGACCGCTTCCTCACCGTAAGTGCGCTGATTGCCATAAGTGCGTGCGGGCTGAGGCAAAAGGCCCTTTTGCTCATAAAAGCGAATGCGGGTAATGGGACAGCCGGTGCGCTGGGACAGTTCACCTATTTTCAAAATTTCCTCCATTTGTGCTTGAACCTCGAGTAACTCGAGCTTTTATCATAGCAAGGAGCCGAGATCTCGAGTATGTCTGTGGTGGTCCTGCGGGACCACTCTTCGGAGGTTTTGTATGAAATTCCAACAAATTCGCAGCGCCACCAGCATCGTGACTTTTGGCGGCAAGCGCTTCTTGATCGACCCGATGTTAGCGGAGCAAGGTGCCTATCCTGAGGTGCCTTTTACTACCAGCACCGGCTGCAATCCTGATTGCCCGCTGCCATGCTCGGTGGGTTCTTTGTTTGCGGTCGATGCCTGTATCGTAACCCATTTGCATTATGACCACTTTGATAAAGAAGCCTGCGCACACCCCACTCGTAAGAGTGGGGATAAGCAGGCAGGAGCTTAGAAAAATAACTATTGCCTTTTGCCATTAATTGTGGTATTTGTGAATTATGGCTTACACATCTTCGATTAGATGCTTCATGCAACAACTTTGTGAGGGTCAGCTGTTGCTCGTAGCCGTACTTAATTAATCCTCTAATTCAGACTGAGCTTAAACTATTGGCTGGCAGCAACTTATGGCACTGAAGAAAGGAAAAGATACTGCTGAGCAAACTGATACGACTGTCGCAGAGCTTGGTCTGTCTGTAGAGGATCAGGTTAATAAGCTACTGTGCAAAGTACTTGATCTAGAGCTCAAGTGCTATAACGGCGTTATGGATTTTTGTCGTAAAGAGCTTAATTGCATGCGCTCAAGCAAAGAGTGGCAAGATGCGTTTAAGCAACCTATAAACAATCCTGCGCGTATCAAAAAGCTTAGTGAGCTTTGCAAAGCCTATCACCTGACCGAGTGTGATCTCATGAAGCGGGCTACACGTGTCTGCAAAGAAATGGGCCGTGATGACATGGGCGCTCATGAAGCACAGTGCATTGGTCGCGACGTGTGGCGAGCTGTCCAGCCTTATCTATTTAAGAAAGGTGGTAAGCCACGCTTCAAATCAGCTAGCCGTGGCATCAATACCATTTCCGGTACAGACAACAAAGATATCAGATTCGATATCGTGCAGCTTGATCCAAATGCTCCTCAACCAAAGAGGATGGGGATGCCTAAGGTTGAGGTCAGAAACGGCCGCAAATTCTTGGTAACCGATGATAAGTACAAGGCAACCAAGATCAAACCAACTTGTCACTGCTTACCTAAGCAGCCT
>CALXXU010000078.1 GCA_944392765.1 uncultured Anaerobiospirillum sp. | reverse complement strand
GCCTATATATTCCCAACCAACGTAGTCCACCATAGGTGGACTGAGGCTAGTCAACCTGGGCTTGATTGCTCAAGCCCCGGTCGTAAGACCGGGGTAGTTGACCTCCATGATGTCATTAAAACGGGGCTCACACAATGGCTTATTTACCGAGTTTGAGCCGTTAATCTGAGGTGACAAGGCCCGTGCGGGCGGGCCGGTGCTAGGGTTATTTCGCATGGCCACCACCTCAGGCTACTTGCGCGCCTTGAGCTGCATCAGCACTTGGCCGCTGCGCTGACTTAAGGCCTGAGCCTGGGTCGCCGCCTGCAAGAGTAAGGAGGTGAGCTCGCCACTTTTGAGCGTGATCTGCTCCATAAGGGTGGCAGCGCCACTCATGTCCTGCCCCAGCTGCCCCATGAGCCCTTGGAGCTCACGAAACTCCTGCCCAAGCTCGTAAACCAGCTCAGGTACCGCGCCTTCGGAGGCTGGATTGCGGCGTGGTTTGCGCCCGCGCACTTGCTGCTGAGCCTCCTGAGCATCGCGCGACCCCATCACTTGGGAGATCACCTCGGTTAGATCCGCGCCGTCGCCTGAGGCGGCCGGAAGCTCGTCCTTAGGCTGTAAGGCAAAGTGAAAGGCAAAACCTGCTGCCTCAGGCTCTAATCCCGCCTCAGCAGCCCCTACTCCCGGCTTGCAGCTGACCTCAGACATTGAGGTCGCGTTAGGACCAGCCGATACCGGCGCAAAGCTCGACCCTGCGGCGCTGGAGGTGAGGGCGGCCGGGCGATTAGTTTGAATCGGGGCAGCCTGCAAGTTCAAAGTGGCTTGAGTTAAATCAGACATGACAATCTCCTTTTATAAGGTTTAGTTTTGCTTCAGTGAGATAACTGAGTGAACGCAGTAGCTTGCCTTGTTAGCAGCACGGTCGACCTTGGTTGGCAGATGGTGGCGCCGACCATGGGTGCAGGCACGGGTCTTAGGCTTAGCGGGCGCAGATGCAGCAGCAGTAGACTGGGCTGAGGTGGTAGCAGTTAGCTTGGCAGCAGTAGTTGGCTTGGTGCCAGCGGTAGGTTTAGCTGCACGAACTGATTGCTTGGTGCTACCTGCTGATACCGTCTTCTGGGACTGCGCCGAGATTGTTGGTGGCGTAGCGGTAGTTGCGCTTGCTCCAGCGGCACTTGATGGGAGGGGATTTACATAGGCGGCAAAATAATCGGTTGAGCCAATGATGAAATAGCCTGAGTTGCGACCTTGGGCGTAATCACGGCTCAGTTCGTCATGTAAGGCCGCGCGCTGCTTGGCCTTAAGGCCGTGCTCAAACACCACCATCACCTTACCTTGCTTAATCGTGGTGACGATGCTTGGTAAATCTTTAGGGCTGACCAACATGACCTGGATTTCTTGGTTGGGAATTTGGGCGTTAACTGAAGACATAGCAGACTCCTGGGCGTTCTGTGGGGGTGCCGCCCACCTACTGCAGGCGGCTTTTGATTTTTGGGGTTAGTAGTAGGAGTGTTCAAAGACACAGCAGGCGCCGCTCCGGACGGCAGCGTGAACCTTGGCATCACCGATGTGCGGTAAGAGCTCTTCGATGATGTCCCAGTCGCAGACCTGGACTAATTCGTCCTCTTCGCAATAATCCGTGGCGTAAGCTTGAGTGAACTCAGGGAGGGCACCATTGCGGTTGTAAGGTTGCCAGCTGGAGCGAGTGGAATGATGACGTGACATAGAAGTCTCCTTATGCGTGAACAGAGGTGGTAACAGCGAGATGAGTAAGATGGCAGGCAGCGGCGTAGATAATTGAGAAGGCGAGGCTGTAGCCAGTGAAAGCGAGCCAAGGTCCGCTTAAGACCAAGAAGCGGTGATCCTCAAGCGCAAGACAGGCCACCCAAGGGGCTAAAAACCAGCACAGAACCACATACCAAGCGATGGGTGCGCTGCCAGCGCTGGCCTTATTGCGCTTAAATACGGTGTCCACTTGCCCCTCGAACACCCCCATCAAGGCGCCATATGGGATGCCCAACATAAAGAGCACGGTCATCTGGCCCCAAGCGATCCAAGGACTAAAGAACAGCTCGTCAAGCTCAAGCGGCGCTAAGCCATCCGAGCAGCCCAAGAAGATGCTGAACTGCTCGACCAGAGGATCTAAGAGCACGGCATTGCTCTCATCGCAATCGACGCCGATCAGAGCGGCCATGACAAAGTAAAAGAAGACCAACAGCACCCAAGGGATAAGGCGCAGAATGAAGAAGTAATCTGAGCCTGCAGGGCAATCTGAAGTGGTGGATTTCATAGTCAATTCCTCCAATCACAATTGGGACTTAAGCGCAGGGGCTTAGTAGATGGGCTAAGCACCGGTCTTAAGCACTGGGCTTAAGCACCGGGGTTAAGCACCGGGCTTAAGCACTGGGACTTAAGCACTAGGCCTAAGCGCTGGGACGCTGCTTAATGCCGCTTAAGAAGACTTGATGGGCGCGATAGGAAGCCAAGGGCGAGATACCTTGACCCGCGCATAGGCTGTTGCGTACTAAGAAAGCGCCGTAAGCTGGAGCTAAAGGCTCAGGATTGAGAAAGGCCTCTAAGCGGTGATTGGCCAAAAGCTCGGTAGGAGCTGCTAAACGGTCATCGCTCCAATCAAGCGCACTTAAAGCGCAGGCGCAGTTAATGCGGGCGCCACGGTGTTTCGCCTGGGAGAGGCATTCAGCTTGGGAGTTGCGCTCCATCAAAGAGCGCGGGATCTGGTGGTAGTCCTTATAGAGCACGCGGTAGCGGGGCTTAGTGGTACGCTGATAGGTGATAGCCGCCCCAGTTACGTGGTCAAAGCTAAAGCGTGGTGCCTCAGCTTGGTAGTGCCCTAAGCTTTGGTCCCAGGCTAAGGAGCTGACCATCAAGCAAGGAACATCAGTTCTGATCACCGGGTGCTTGAGCACTGGGGCGACTAAAGAGCCCTGCGTACCAAGATGGAGGGCACGGCGCAGTGCAGCGACGTCGCCCCACTCAGAACTTTCAGGCTCGTGGAGTTTGACGTAAGTAAGCTGCGGCTTAACGGCAAATCCGGTGAGCACCAGCTCATGACCAAAGCCGTGGTGGTACAACTCACGGGTGAGATCGCACACATCAGCGCCCGCTACTGGGAAGATAAGACGCGTGATGGCAGGTTCGCCCTCGGCTTGGGCCGAGCTGAGCAAGCACAGCTGGTGCGAAGGCAAGATGCCTAAAGCAAGTTCTGGATTAAGGGCGACGTGGGAGAGGCGTAATTGGGTGTACATAGTTTTTTCCCCGCAATAAAAAAGCCTCTAAGGAAACCCTAGAGGCTTTTCAAATTGAGCTTTGATTTAGGAGCATCACATGAACTTGTGATGTCATGACCTAAATTTAGCAAACGCCAGATACACGCCCGTAAATAATAAGAGCCGGAAACAACAATTAGATTGTATCGTGGCAAAGTGCCACAATCCGATAATTATCGGCTTTCTGACCTAAGTTTACTCTCGACAATGTTCATTGGCCGTGCGGTACTTCTTTTAGCGCGTTTGTGGCTTACCTAAGCGCTTTTGTCCTACCATTACCACCCAAATTTTGCGTTAGGCGTCACAAATGTAACTAGCAAAAACGCACGCGCGCGCTTATTTAAGCGCCAAAAGCCATGATAAAAACTTAGGAAACCTTAATGACAAAAACGTGAACTAAATCACATTTGAGCTTTTACGCCAGAAAGCGGACAATATTTACATGCACCACGCCAGGCCTGATGTTATCAGTTTTTTCGCCCGATGAGCGCTCGTTTTTCATAGATACCCAAGTTGCAGCGCCCGCAAAAAGACCATAAATATCGACTTGCCTAGTCAACAAATCCCCAGTTAGCGCTGACTTTAAGGGGGCGCACGCAGCACTGCGTGCAACTTACGGCGCAGGAGTGATCAATCTTAAGAGATCACAGGCAGATCGCGCTTTAGCATGCCCTGTGGTGCTCATGTAGGAACGCCAGCAGGGCCTGGAGGGGATGGCGCTTAAGAGAGCTCTAGAGCAGTGAGGATGATTGCGGGCGGACGCAATTGCACCAATATAGGGACGCCAATCGGTGCGCACTGCGACCAAAGGCTCAGAAATGCGGGGAAAATGCGGGAATTAGGCGCGCGGGCGCTAAAGAAATCGGAGGGCGGGCCGTTCTAGTATTAGAACGCTGGGGGCAACATTGTAGTCCTAAGTCGCTGCCCCCAACCACCTTGAGCAGATGCTCAGGAGAGAAGTCTTAGCACGGCTTCGGCCGTGCTATCAAACCTATCGCACCTAAGGCTAGGTCTTAGTCCTGGTGCGGAGGTATTGTGGCACCATAGACTAAGCTCAGACTTAGTGCTTAGCGCCCCACTAAATGAAAAAACTGTACCAAGGCAGCTGAAAGCAGCATCGCGGGAGCGACGGTACCATTTTGGCGCAAACTGCGGCTAATATCGCCCAGCAGCGCCCTTTTGTTAGCACCTTAACTAGTGGTGCTTTTGCTCCGATACCTTTTTCCAAGTTACTTCGTTGCGGCAATACAAAGGCTCAGCCTCGGCCGGATCGACTAAGAGCGGCGCTTCCACCTGAGCGCAAGTGATAATGCTATCGGCACGCGGATAGAGCTTGAGCTCAGCGGTCAGCTCGGGCGGCAAAGCTAAGCCTTGCGCCTGAAGCAACGCAATGCCGGTTCCGGCAACTACGCTCAGGCTTTTGCCTTGAGCGGCTAATAACGTGTTAATTTCGGCCACGGCTTGCTCGGGCTTGACCACCTTTTCGGCAATCAGGGACTTTAACCCGTGCTCGTGGGCAAAGAGCGCAAAATAGACCTCGCCCATACGCGCATCGGTGCAAGCAAGACCCAAGGCGCCCTCTGGGGCCGCTAAGAGCTCGTCTGCGACCAAGAGCTTAAGATCACTTACAGCAAAGACCTTTTTATCAAGGCCTAAGCCTAAGGCTTGGGCGGTGGCTAGGGCAATGCGCACCCCGGTAAAAGAGCCTGGACCGGCGCCATAGCCAATGGCTTCGATGTCCGCGCGCTTCAGGCCTGCTTCGTTTAACACCGCATCAATTTGCGCTAAGACCAAATTGGCATGCTTTTGTGGTGCGACCTCAGCTTGCAGGTAAACCTTATCCCTGTGGCTCAGCGCCACCGAGCACTGCTCAGTAGCCGTATCAATCGCTAAAATCGTAGGCATTATCATCTCCGCTCACCAAAGTTCCGCGCGCATCATAGCATGACCGCCCGGCCCGTGCGCGTAGCTGCGCTATAATGCCGTGAATTTGCTATCACTAAGGAGAAGGCATGAGCGCCCCCAAGGCAAAACTCAGCACCATTGTTCCAGTGCTGACCCAAGATGATCACAACTACCTCACCGGCGAGGACGTGCTCCACGATCCTAATTTTGATGAGGGGCTTGAGGCCACCAGTGCCGACATCGATGCCTTGGATGCCGCCTATTTAGGACTCACCCCTGAAGGCGAGGCGGTCGCCTTACGCTTAGGACCTAAGGCCGGGAGCAACGAACTGTTAACCCGTGAAGAGCGCCAGGCCGAGCTCGCGGCCGCCGAGGCCGCCTTTCAGCAGCGGCTGCGTACGCTTGCGCCTAAACCGCTAGGTGCGCCTCAGTATGGTCCTGAAGCACCTTTAACCCGCATCACCGTGCCTAAGTCTGATGATAAGCGCACCGAGGTTCAGCTCGATCTAGCTGCGCTCCAGGCCGCACATCTCACCTATGAGCGCCACTACCAAGCCTTAGTGGCCGATCTCATCACGCTCTCGGAGCAACGTTTTGCCGCCGAGCAAGTGCTCACTACGCTCTTAACTTATTACCGGCCCCTACTTTCGACCCACTACGGCGAGCTCTTTGCGACCTTAATGGTATGCGCCCCGAAGGTCTTGTTCTACGCCCTGCGCTTTAGCGAGTTTCGTTATTACTACTTGGGCGAGCACAACTATATCCAGGAGTACCAACTTTTCGATAAGCTTCTGAGCGAAGACCGCCGCTTTTACGCCAAGCTCGACTTTTACCGCAGCCAGCGCGCCGAGTTCTTTGCCCAAGGACTGAGCGCCAAGTTAGAACAGAACGATACCGACCTCAAGCCTGCTGACGCCCAAGAACTCTTAGCCCAATACCTGAAGATGGACAAGCGCACCGCGCAAGCCCGCTTCTTACGCGAAAAACTCAAGGCCGCCAACCTTCTACCGCATAAGGGCGAGCGGGTACGTCCTAAGCGCAAGGTGCGCATGAAGACCACTGACGATTACGAGCTGATCGTACGGGCCCAAGAGCGCGAGCGCCTCTTAGCCTCAGGACAGCCTCTACCCCCTGAGCTTCTAGCTGACCTGCTTGAAGGTGACCTCACGCACCCTGAGACCGGCACTATCGGTGTGCACTCCTTTTTAGCCGCCGCTAAGAGCAAGCAAGCTCAAGCGCAAAAGGAGCAAGCCCAATACTTCAGCCCTACCGACGATGAGACCCACGAGCCGATTTCGCTTGAGCAAAAGATGCGCGCCGCCTTAGAGCGCCACAATGCCGATGTCGCCAATAACTTTGGCTTAGGCCCTGATGCTGACTTCAAGTCGCCTTTCTTTGGCTCGGGTAAGGCCCGCTATGAGCAAGATCTCGAGCAGGCCATGGTGCGCTCGCTCTATAACTACGTGACCCACGATGAGCTCGAGCAAGCGCTTAAACAAGGCATGGAGCTCCCAGAGATCGTGCGCCCGGTGATCACAGCTGAGAATATCAATCCCATCATTGCGCTAATGCGCCATTTAGCACGAGTACGCAGCTACGGTCCGATCGATGCGCGCCGCTACCATCCTGCAGGCCAAGACGAGCGCCGCCACTATCAAATCACGCGCCCCTACACCTTTGATGCGCGCCGTCAGATCGAAGATCTCGCCAACGTGCTCGAGCGCAATGAATTTGCCCAGCGCCATAGCCTCCTCACCCTCTTAGCGAACACAGTGCGCTTAAAGGAGCTCTTTGGTGAGGATCACAAGTCCTACGATCTTGCCCCTTACCAAGGCCAAGGCTGGTTTAGGCTCGAAGAAGCATCACAGCTGTGCTTTATTGTCTATATGGGCAAGAATGTCACGATCCGCGCCGCCCAAGGCTCAGCTGACCACGCAGTCGAACTCAAGGCCGCTGATGTGTGGCAGCGCTGCCTCTACTTAGAGGGTCTCGAGTTTACGGTAGCTGGCCCTAATCCAAGCCAAAATCAAAGCTCAAATCACCTCTCAGGCGCCCTCAAGGGCTACGAGGGCACGGACAGTGCAGCCAGCAAGCGCAAGCGCCTCAAGCCAGGACGCCCTAATATGATCACCCCACAGATGATCGATCCCAACGAGCTGTGTTATATCCTGCTCTAAGGAGAAAATATGCCCCAAGCTAGCCAAGATGGGTAGCATCAGAGCTCCCCTAATCAGCTCAGCCCCAAGCAGGGCTCCAAGCTAAAGCAGCCTGGGCCCAATCAGAATAAGGCAGGCATGAACTACCGCTGACTTACGTCAGCGGTTTCGCAGGATCGTTGCCCTGCTTTTAGTAATGCTCCGCAACCTGCGTTTTGGTGCAAATTACGGATCACCACGGGCTTGTCCACAAAGCCCCCATTGGCTAATAGAGTGTGAAGCCACTCGTCACCAAGTTCTTTTCTGCCGATGTTAAGAGCTCCGTTTAGATCTGCATTGATCAGCTTGCCAGTACTTGTACGATATAGCCCGCGCTTGGTGCGGCTGCCAGAAAAATGGCATTGAGCATCTTTTTGATAGATGCTAGGCATCTTATCAAAATCAAGCGCGCTCGCTTTTGATGTATAGCTTTCCTCACGTACAATTACATTAATGCCGTATTCCTCAGCTAAATATTTGATATTATCAATCAGCTTACTATGAGGAATGTTACAGAATTTCTGGTTGTTGATTTTACCCATATTGGCTCGTTGTTTCCAATTTGGATTTTTACCAACAATAATTCTGCCGAGATCAAACGCCAAACAGTAGGAGACGATTATGTGTGCAACTTTATGAGTATAATCGTCAATCCGATTGTTGCGTTTGAAGGCAATAGCGGCAAGATGACGGAATTGACCTCTAGATTGGAGCTCGGCCACCCGCTTATTCCACCACTGATTAATCGACTTCAAGCCACCGCCCTTGACTAAAAGGGGCGGCACACCCGCTTTAGTCGAAAAACAAGCTGCGATGTTATCAAGACCTAAGTCAATCAACAGAGAATCATTGTGATTAAGCAGGACAAATTTTTCTAAATCAATTCCTTTGCGGTAAACAATTTCAATGACAAAGCAATTAGCTTTTGGGCAAATGCGTACATCACAACATACTGCCTCACTAGCCTTAGCATTGAAAGGTTGATTTTGGCAGCAAGTAATCTTTATTGGCTGTAAGCCAAACTTCTTGCCACCGCTGAGAATAAGATTGCCATCTTTAACCTTGAAGCCATTCCGACTTACGTAGAAAGTTCTGTACTTGTTAGAATAGCCTGGCAGTCTTGGTTTACCACTAAAAGATGATGGATCAACCTCATACTTAGCAGATGCTGCCAAAAAAGATGAAAATTGTTCGCGGCAAACTTGCCCAATACGTTGAGCAGAAGCTGCAGATGGCATGCCCTTGTAATCTTTAGGGTAAAGCTCTTTAAGCTTACTATCAAGCTGCGCACTACTCATCAAAGGCTTAGACTTGAAAAAGTCTTGTCGCATGAGATAAACTGCGCAGTTACCGAGTCTCTTTGAAAACGAGCACATAAGACAGCATGCCTCATAATTAGGGTTGCCCTTTCGTACTTCAATTTGCTGGACTCGATCCATGAAGTTTAATACCTCAGCTCATAGCGTTTACAATCTCAAAGCACATATAATTTTTGTTGTTGCTTATCGACGAAAAGCTATAACCCAAAAGATTCTCGTTCGACTTGAGGAAATTTTCGGCTCACTGGCATGACTCAGGGGTTGCTATAAAGCTCATATCGCCATTTGGCTTATTTATCAGCTTTTACGACGCCTCCGTTGTAAAACCCCTAATTCATGCCAGTGACCCAATTTTCCACGAAGTCTGTTCTCATTATAACACACATCTAATTGAGTTTTCTGGTGAAGCTGATCATGTTCACCTTCTTATCGAGTATAGTCCTGTTGTTAGACTAGCAGACCTAATCCGTGTACTGAAGTCGGTTTCCTCTCAAAAAATTAGAGCTGAATACTATTCGGAGATAAAACACCTCCTGTGGGGCCAAAGATTTTGGACTAGGAGCTATTGCGTCATCTCTGTTGGCGATGGTGCAAACACAGAAATAGTTGAACGCTATATCAGGAATCAAAATCAACCAAAGTAAGATTGCTCGGCCGCTTACATCCCTACGCTTACGCATAGGGAATTACGCGGCATTAGTTAAAGCAGCCTCACTCGGGCAAGCCTAGCGCTCAGCAGGCGAAACCTGGTGCCAAACAGGGCAAGCCTGGCGCGCCTCAGAAGCCGCAAAAGAACCCCATCGAGCAAGCGATCAAAGATTTACAGCGGGCTCTTAACGAGAAACCAGAGCTTAAAGCGCAAGTCGATCTCTGCAAAAAGTACCTCGCACGGCGCAATATGCCGATCCAATTTGAGATCCGCGCCCAAATCGTGGTGGTCGCCAGCACGGCCCGCAGTGTCAAAGAGCTCAAAGCTCAGATCTTTGCGCCAAAGCCCGTTATCGTTCAGTGGATTAGGGCCTTCATTAAGCGCGGCTATGAGGGCTTGCAGCTTAGTAACACGCCGCTGCCTAAACCAGATCGCTACGAGAGCGATCGCTTTATGCACCGCTTGCAGGGGGTCATGAGCAAGCTGATGTGATGGCCCCTCGATCTACTAATTACGCTGCCGCCCACAGCTCGCGCTAAGCCGAGCTTTGAACGGCGCGATTTAAGACCACCAACTAAAGACATCACCCAAGAGATGACCCCCGCTCTGCCAGGTCACGTCGCCTCTGAGCTGAGAGCGCCCAGCTTAAGGCCCACGCCTTAGCCGAGCTTGCGCCAGGCCAGAGCGGGGCCCGCAGCTCATAGCTGGGCCACAGCGGCCCTACTCTCAGAGCTCGCCTTGTAGGTAGCGCTAGCGGCTCTTTTTGACCTTATTTAAGAATGAGGTCAGCTCACCGATGGTAGTGACACGCTGCATCGGTGGCAGCGAGTTAAAGAAGATCTGACCGTAGCGATTCGTCTGTAAGCGCGGATCTAAGATGATCAAGGCACCCGAGTCATCCTCGTTGCGAATAAGGCGGCCTACGCCTTGGCGCAGCATAATGATGGCCTCAGGAATCGAGATGTCATTAAAGTAATTGCCGCCCCGGTGGGTGCACAGCTCGCTGCGTGCCACCTGCATCGGATCGCCAATAGTCTTAAACGGCAGCTTGTCGATGATGACGAGGCTCAAGGCCTTGCCCGGAACGTCAACGCCCTCCCAGAAGGAGGAAGTACCCACCAAGATCGCCTGACCATCCTGGCGGAACTCTTCCATCAGGCGCGGTACCGCTGCCTGACCTTGAACTAAGATCTTACGGCGCGACCCAAAGAGCGTTTGCAGCTCTTGGGCGGCGGCATTCATCATGGAATAGCTGGTGGTCAGGAAGAAAACACCGCCATCGACGCAGGAGATCGCCTCCTTGACCATATCGATACACTTAATAATGCGGCGACTTTCCGCTGGTTGCGGGAAGTGGGCCGAGGTCAAGAGACAGGCGTGGTTCTCATAGTCAAACGGCGACGGCACAATATCGGTCATAACCTCAGATGGGCTCAAACCAAGGTCGCGACAGAACTTGGTAAATTCGTTATTGACTGTAATCGTGGCCGAAGCAAAGACAATCGTGGTGCCGTTATCGCGCAGCTGACGCAGAGCCGGTCCTAAGTACTTGCCAATATCGATCGGCGCAACTACCAGCGAATAGGTGTAATCGCGCTTGCGTCCGGTGCGGCGATCATCGCTGCCCCCGTTGATCTCAATCCAGGCCGCATTGTCCCATTGCGGCTCGCCTTGCTTATTGCGATCAGTGGTCATGAAGTCCCCGATAAAGGCGACCAGCTCTTCACTGCGCTCGATCAAGGCTGGTACCTTATCGGCCGCCTCACGATTGGCCTCAAATAAGCCGTGTAAGGTGCGCAAGGACATGAGCAAATCGGCCATTAACGCACGGAAGAAAGGCTCGACCACTGGATTGCCCGCGCTATCGCAGACCACATCCTCCATCGGGCGATCGCCTGGCGGCACCAGGCATGGCTTAACTTCCTTAGTGCGGTTATAGGACTTATAACCTGAGGCCGCTTCCTTGGCCTTGTACGGGGCAATGAGCTGAGCATAGCGCTCGCTAATCCCCTGCTCTAAGGCCCGCAGCTCAGCGCTACTTAAGTGGGACGCACCGTTAAAGCGATCGGCTTCCCCGCTTGACTCCTCTGACTCAATCGCACTTAAGCCCTTGATTCCTAAGGCCTCTAAGGCTGCACTGGTCTTAACCCCAGGATCGATATTAAGCCGTGAGAAGAAGGCCTTGCTGTCAGCATTATCAAGCGTAGTGAGCAGCTTAGCTAAATACGAGTCTTCACCCAAGAAGCCGCGCTCGCGCGGGTGCACCAAGCACGAGCCTAAAAGCTCAAAGCACGATGGATAGCGCTGGTGGCGATACTTGAAATCAAGCACATTACGCTTATCGGCATCATAGAGCGCCAAACCCAGCTGCAAGGTGCGCACTAAGAGCGCGTACTTGAACCTGGCCTCTTGGAAAGCACCAGAATTGACCGAAACCGAGCTGCCCTTAAAGGCCTCTTGCATCACATCAGGCAAATCGATCAATTCGCGCAGTGAGACATGGCGGGTAAAGAAGTTGCGGCCCACCTCCGGCAAGGTATGGGCTTCGTCAAAGACTAAGACATCCGGCCACGGCAAAATCGAGTTTACGCTGGCAAAGCCGTTATTACTCTGCAAGGCACCAAAGAACAGCGCATGGTTGATCGCGACGACCTGGCGCTTCTTAGCCTCATGGCGCGCGGCAAAGATAAAGCAGTGATCGCCGGTGACATCAGGCAGATCATCGGGGTTATAAGGGCAGCCTTTGCTCTCATTACTAAGTCCGGTCACCGAGGCGGTAGTAGCCTCGACCCCACTCTTAGTACCTTTGACCTCATCATCTGAAGCGCCGCAGTTCTTTAAGAATTGCCACTTTTGCTTAGCATAAGGGCAATTGCTCGACATTTCCTGGCACAAAGCCGAGTCGCAAGAAATCAAGGCGCGGGTCGCATCGTTGATCGGAAAGTTGATCTCACCAAAGGTCGCCTGATAGCGCTTGCGGTCGATATCATCGGCGCAGTCACCGACATAGCGAATCAGCTTTTGCGCTTCGCGCGCCATCATCTGCGATAGACCTCGTCCCTCCAAGAGGTAGCGGCAGACATAGTTTGACTGACCCTTTAAGGCGATGTGATGATGGTGCTTTAAGCCCAGCATCTTGATGAGGTTTGGGATGTCCTTAGAGGTGAGCTGATCTTGCAGCGCCTTAGTACCGGTCGAGACAATAACGCGCCGTCCGGCCACTAAAGGCGGCACAAGATAGGAGTAAGTCTTACCGGTGCCGGTTCCGGCTTCGACCATCAAGATTTGCCCAGAGCTCATGGCCGAGCACACATGGCGGGACAGGGTGATCTGACCTGGGCGCGGGCGGTAATAAGACAAGGAACGCGAAATTAGGCCTTGCTCGCCGAAAACATAGGCGACATTGAACTCCCACAACGCCGGGCGCGGATATGGCGTGAGGCCCAAGGCCTTCATGCGCGCACAATAGCGGGCATAGACGTTATCTGTGATAACTAAGGCATCAAGCTCTAAGAGATTCTGGAAGGTCTCATGGCGCCGTGCCGCCTCCAAGTCCTCCCCAGTCAAATCAGCATACGACGGAGCCAAGGCCTCGAGCTCTTCATGAGTGCGCACCTTAAGGCCAGACTTCTTGCGCGCGCTCTTCTTGGGCGCCGTACCGGTAAGCCCCAGCGCCTCGGCGGCCGCCGCGCGCAAAGATGCCTGGGTATCAGGCTGCACAGCAGATTGAGCAGCCCCCTGCGCAGCAGATTGAGCAGCCCCCTGCGCAGCAGATTGAGCATCACCCTGCGCAGCAGACGACTCTGACGAAGCATCAGACGGCGCCTCAGTAGAACCAACGGCATCAGTCTTCAGGCTGGTAGCCTTAGCGCCCGTGGATTTAGCCCTCACTGTCTCAGCGCTCGTGGGCTTAGTGTTCGCGGGCTTAACGCTCGGCGTAGCCTTATGTGATGCAAAAGGGCTGGCGGCCAAGGCCGCTTGAACCTCTGGGGCAAGCTCAGCACTATCAACGGAAGTGAAGAGCGAGTCATGGCGCATCGGGGTACTATCCGCCAAGTCGTGCGGCGCGGTACCCTGAACGCGCTCTGAGCGCACTTTCTTTAAATAAGACAGGGCCTGACGCTCTTGCTCTTCCAATGATAGTTCGCTCATGACCGCACCCCTATTATTAACCGTTATTGGATTATAGCATTAGGCTGCACCGATCCTGGGTTTTGCCGGGCTCGGCGCCGCTTGCAGGCTGTGACCGCAAAAAGGCAATAAAAAACCTAGATAGGCTTCCCTATCTAGGTTTTGAAAGGCCAGGGCCTACGCCCTGACCTCGTTATCCTGCGATAACGCTGGACTCAAGCTTATTCGGAGCGGCCAGCGGCAGCGAAGGCGGCAGCCATAGCGGTTGGAGCAGCCTCTTGCTGTTGCTTGTCGTTTAAGGACTCTAAAGCTTCCTTCTCCTCAGCCTCATCCTTAGCACGGATGGATAAGGTCAGCTGACGGGTCTTGCGATCAACAGTGATGAACTTAGCCTCAACGGTATCACCAACGTGTAATACGGAGGAAGCGTCATCGATGCGGTCACGCGAGATGTCAGATACGCGGATGTAGCCGGTAACACCCTCAGCTAACTTAACAGTAGCGCCACGTGCATCAACATCCTCAACGGTGCCGGTGACTAAGGAGCCCTTGTGGTGGGTAGCTAAGAAGTCAGCAAATGGATCATCAGCGATCTGCTTTAAACCTAAGGAGATACGCTCGCGATCTGGGTCAACTTGGAGCACGATAGCGGTGATCTCGTCGCCCTTCTTGAAGTCGCGAACAGCGTCCTCACCCGACTGCTGCCAAGAGATGTCGGATAAGTGAACTAAGCCGTCAATGCCACCCTCTAAGCCGATGAAGATACCGAAATCGGTGATCGACTTGATCTTACCGGTGACACGGTCACCCTTGGTGTGAGCCTCAGCGAACTCAATCCATGGGTTTGGCTTGCACTGCTTTAAGCCTAAGGAGATACGACGACGATCCTCGTCGATCTCTAAGACCTTAACGGTGACTTGATCGCCAACGGAGACAACCTTCGATGGGTGGATGTTCTTGTTGGTCCAATCCATCTCGGAGACGTGGACTAAGCCCTCAACACCCTCTTGGATCTCAACGAAGCAGCCGTAGTCAGTTAAGTTGGTGACCTTGCCTTCGATGTTCGAGCCAACTGGGAAGCGAGCAGCGATATTAGCCCATGGGTCTTCGCCTAATTGCTTTAAGCCTAAGGAGACGCGTTGACGCTCACGGTCAAACTTGAGAACCTTAACTTGGATCTCATCGCCGACATTAACGATCTCAGATGGGTGCTTAACACGCTTCCAAGCCATATCGGTGATGTGTAATAAGCCGTCAACACCGCCCAGGTCAACGAATGCACCGTAGTCAGTGAGGTTCTTAACGATACCCTTGATGACTTGGCCTTCTTGTAAGTTAGCCAGGACATTCTCGCGCTCGGTGGAGTTCTCGGACTCAATAACAGCACGACGGGATACCACTACGTTGTTGCGCTTCTGATCAAGCTTGATAACCTTGAACTGAAGCTCCTTGCCCTCTAAGTGAGTGGTCTCGCGTACTGGGCGAACATCTACTAAAGAGCCTGGTAAGAAAGCGCGGATACCGCCTAACTGGACGGTGAAGCCACCCTTAACCTTGCCATCGATTACACCGGTGACGGACTCTTCATTCTTGAAGGCCTCTTCGAGCTTAGCCCAAGCCTCATTACGCTTGGCCTTCTCGCGGGACAGAACAGTCTCGCCGTCGCCCGACTCGATCGACTCGAGTACGACCGGGACGTCATCGCCAACTGCAATCTCGAGCTCGCCAGCGGCATTCTTGAACTGCTCAACTGGAACAGAAGACTCGGACTTCAGGCCTGCATCTAAGATGACGTAGTCATCGTTGATGGCTACGACATGAGCAGATACGATAGTACCTGGACGGGCTTGGTTTTCGTGTAACGACTCTTCAAAGAGTTCGGCAAAAGACATTGATTCCATTAAGGTTATGGTTCCAAAAGCACTCTAAAGCGTCCTGCTTAAGAGAGGTAATTACTAGACAGCATCATCCTGACGCTCAAAAAATTAGCGACATATTCTAGCAATAACCCCCGCCCCAAGCAAGCATAATTTCACCAAAACACCCACCACTCCCCACTAAAGCGCCCCAACCCTCAAAAAAGACAATAAACGGCCCCAGCAAGCCCCGACAGCCCACCACCGCCGCTCTACTCCCGCCGCCCCGCCAGCTTCAACTACGATGCGGCCTGCTCTCACTGCGATATTGCGCGGACAAAGAGAGTAGGAATAAAGAAAGGCACAGCCCCAGTAATAGGTCCACCGCACAGCAGAGCGACCCTGCGCGCCTAACCACCAGCTATTTGTACCATAGAGCAGTTAGTTGGGAACAATCCCCACTTAATCAAGCACGGGGCATGCTTAAGCAAGTGCGGAGCGCACAGCGCGTCCCCTGGCTCTCAGTGCTTAGTAAGCGCCCAGAGCAAGCAAAGGTAACCTCAATATCCGTCTTGTGCACTGGAGCGTGCCAAGCTGCAGAGTCAATTTAGGGGGCACAATCGGGATAGATAGAGTGCGATCGTGAGCCCGATCACCGCTAAGGCATAATTTGCGGGCATATTGGCTGCTTCATCCTTATTATGGAATTACGGCCCACCTCAAACGGCTTAGACCAAGAGACAACATAAGGAGAGAGCCGTTGTAAATTAATGAACGCCCCGCTAGAGCTCTGCCCTTGCTACTTGGGAATGACTGATTAAGGCAGGTGGCTATCATTAAATTGGCAACAGCACTCAGGAGTAGCGCATGGCCCCACATTCCCATAAAGCCACCTCGATTGGCAGCACCGTAACGGTACGGCGCACTGCTTTAAGTTGCGCGGTCGAGTTGTTATGCCTACTTGCGCTACAGCAGGCGCACGCCGCAACCACCGAGTACGTTTACTATGAGGGCAGGCCGTTTTTTGAGTATGAGATCTTAGCTGCAGGCGAGGACGCTTTTGAGCAGCCGGAGATTTTTGATGGCGGCCCCGCTGACCATGCCGAGCGGGCGCTCAATAACCAAGAGTTGGCAGGCCTGCAGCTGGCCGGATCTTTATGGGCTGAGATCTTAGGCCCAGGAGCGGTCAATACCGCGCCGGTTAAAGTACAAATCGTCGGCAAGGATGAAAACTACCAAAACGCGGCAGCCACCTACTATCCCAACATCGACGCCTCCGGTCAGCCCGCATACCTGCCCGCACCGCTTGAACAGATCGCGCACAATGAAAACGCCCAGTTCCCTTTGCTCGTGCTGGTTGGAGCGGGCCTTGATTTCATTTACCCCGATTATTGGCATCCACTGTCTGACGGTAGCGGTTTTGACTACCTCAGCACGATCTTTCATGAGCTCGGTCATGCCTTAGGCATCATCTTCAATGAAGGATATGAGAGCAGTTACAACGATTTTCTCTATGACGTACGCGGCACCCGCTATCAGCACGGCATGGAGCTTACGCACTTTGATGCCGCAGAGCAGGATCCTGCTGACTTTGACGCCAACGAGTTTTTGGTCGGTGAGGGCGTACAGTCCGGCGTTTACTTTAAGGGACCGCATGTCAGTGAGGTTTTAGCGGGCTCAGATCTACCTGGCATCCCGATCAACGGCATGGAGCTCGATGAAAATTCTCAGTGGGTTGCTGAGCTGTCGCATTTTGAGTTCGAGCGCTCGATGATGAGCCACCAGAATTACCGCAACTATACCTTCTTTATGGAGGTTGAGCTGGCGGCGATGCAGGATCTTGGTTACACCATCGATCGCAAAAACTTCTACGGCCGCTCCATTTACGCCGACCACCAGACCATCGTCAATCATCAGGGCTTTTATGCCCGCACCGCTGACGGTAGCGCCTATCTCCCAGGTGAGGTCAATACCGCCACCTTAGGCACTGGTCTGCACATCTACGGCAGTGACAATGAGGTCACCCAGGCCGCCGACCTGCTCGCAGGTGGCGCGGGCGGCACCGGCATCCGCGTTGACGGCGCACGCAATACCGTGACCCTCAGAGACGACGTCCAGATTAGAGCTGATGGACCACACGGTACCGGAGTGCTCTTTGCCTACGGTAAGAATCACACCCTCAATGCGGGCGGCACCGTGACTGCCTTAGGTGACAGCGGCATAGCCCTACGCTTTGATTTTGGCGGCAATCTGTTAAGCGACTATATCGAGCGGCGCGGCTCCTACATCTGGTGTATTGAGGATGCAGATTGTATGTCCCACTTGCAAAATGGAGCTTGGCAATGGGAGGTCAGTGATGCTGACGGCATGGCGCTCAGCAATGACGGCGCCCTGATGGATCAAGTCAATATTACCAGCACCTTAGCCGGTACCCAGGCCGCCCTCTACATCGCAGACAACGCCTTGGTCCAAGAGCTCAATATTCTGCCCGGAGCGCACATCTACGGCGATATCGTCTCTAAATGGGATCCTAATAGTCCCTACATCACTGCAGCCGCCCAAGATCCCAGCTCCGGGATCGATCTCACCACCGATCTGAATTTTGGCGCAGCCACCGCCCGCACACTGAGCGCCCGCTCCCAAGACTTTGACCTGACACTCTACGGCTCGATCGACGGTCAAGAGAGCTTTGATCTGACCTTGCTTAACGGCAAACTCACGGTGTTAGGCTATACCAACACTCTATCTATCGCCAATTACGGTGAGCTGACGCTGTTAGGACACGATGATGCGGGCTACACGCTCAAAACAAAGGAGATGTGTTTAGCTAACGACAGCATCCTACGTCTGCCCAACGGCGCTAAGGCGCAAATCGGAACAGCTCATTTAGCGGGCACCTTGGCCATACAACCGCCACTAACCTACTACCACAACGGCGAGCGCATCGCAGCCGAGGTCACGCTCGAGAGCAGCGCCATCAGCGGCAATTTTGCCCAAGCACAGCTGGAATTACCGACCTCGCCGACCTTAAGCGTCACCCACGAACAGCTGCAAACAAAAAGCTCAGGCAATGCCATCACTTTCTTGACCGAGGCAGAGGTCGGCCGCACTCCAGATGCTTACGCCCAGTATGCAGATACTGCCGCTACCGCGACCACAGGCCAGGCCTTAGTTTATTTAGCCGACAGAACCAACTCCTCCTATGCCCCACTGTTGCAAGCGCTGGACTTCTCAGACAGCTCAGGCCAAGAAATAACAAGTTCCCTGCACACGCTCAGCGCGGAGAGCTATAACGCCGCCGCTCAGGCTACACTGCGCCAGCTTAAAGCTGAAGATCGCTTAATGCTCTTTAAGCAATGGGCCGAGCCGCTAACCGAGAGTACACGCATTTACGGCGACGTGCTCTACAGCGCTTACGACTCCAACGCTGCCGCTTGGGATAGCGACGGCTTTAGCGCTGTAGTAGGAGCTGACACCAAACTAAGCCCCAGCTGGAGTGTCGGCGTCAATCTGACCTTAAGCTCGCTCGACACTGACATTGACGGCAAACACCACGCCTCGGCAGATGCTCAAAGTATCCTAGCGGGCGTACGCACTCTGTACCGCCCGAGTGACACCGGCTTTTACCTGCAAGGCAGTGTGCGCGCCGGATTGCAGGATGGCGATCTCGAGCGCCGTCTGAGCATTGGCAGCTACCACGCGGACATGAAGAGCGATTGGCAGGCCTTTATCGGTACCGCACAGGCAGCACTGGGCTATGACCTAATGTGGAACGGCGCTAACTATAGTCTGCGCACCGGTCCTGTGGGCAGCCTCAACTATGCGCTGCTGCGCACTCCTGATATTGAGGAAAGCGGTCCCGCCGCACTCGAGGTTGAGGGCAACAGCTATGACAGCATGCCGCTTGAATTAGGCTGGCGCCTGCAATGGGAGAGGCAAACCGAGTCAGGCACCAGTTTCAAGCTCACAGC
>CALXXU010000077.1 GCA_944392765.1 uncultured Anaerobiospirillum sp. | reverse complement strand
GCTCTTCCCCATATTGGCAAGCTGGTGGATAATTTGAGTGCCGATTTGGCACATGGTAGAGAGAGCACGTTTTGGCTTAAGGTGCTGATCTACGTGTCCTACTTTGGGCTGCCACTGTTGCTGGCCTTAGCTGTTGCTGTGTGCCGTAACCGGTTGGGCAGTAACTCCAGTCGCAGTTGACGATGCGCTCCCAGCTGGCGTTTGCCTCCTCTTAGGCGGCTCGGCTACAGCATCGGGGTGTACTCAATCGCGGTGATTGAAGTGTTAAACCACGAGGCCTTGACCTGACCCCACAGGAAGTAGGGCACGTTGCCTTCGGGATCGGTGCTGTTGTTGGAGTTTGAGATGTCGACCTCGATTTGGTCGCCCTTGGCATCTTGCAGGTAAAAGGTCTTATCCCCGCCGTGCTCAACTACGCTGAACATGCCTTCGAGCACGACAAAGTCCCCATCCTTGGCGTGAGTCTTGACGCCTTTAATGCTGTTAGGCTGGCTGGTCTCCAGGCCAAAGCCTTGCGGGGCAGCGCGTTGCACTCCGTGCTGCGGGAAGCCACGTGGATCTAAGTGCGTGTTGTTATTGTTTTGGTTGTCATTACCAAAGCCCTGAGGCCCAGCCAGGGCTGTGCTGCTCAGAGCCGCCGCTATCAGCAGAACTAAGGCACTGCGCTGTAACTTGATCCTTGCCATCTCACTTCTCCAGCCTGATCACAACGCCCCTATTTTAGTGGGCATTCCTTAGCTGAGGCACAGACAACAAAGCCCGGCTAAACCGGGCCTTGCTGGGGCGTTAGCCCCTAAATTGAGCTGGGATCTGAACCCCTGAGCTTAGAGGGGTGATGTCCCCAAGCCTAGTGGCGCTTATTCGTACTGACGCAGCTGGCTGGCAACGAAGTCCCAATCGATGTGCTCTAAGAAGTCCTTGACGTAGTCAGCACGACGGTTTTGGTAGTCGAGGTAGTAGGCGTGCTCCCAAACGTCAACAACTAAGATTGGGGTGAAGCCATCAACAATTGGGTTGGCGGCGTTCGAGGTGTTCATGATCTTGAGCTTGTTAGGACCGGTTTGAACCAGCCAAGTCCAGCCGGAGCCAAAGTTTGAGACGGCCGAAGCGGCGAACTTTTGCTTGAAGTCGTCTAAGGACTCGAAGTTCTCGTTGATTAAGGCTAAGACCTTGTCATTTGGAGCCTTGGTCTCTGGGCTAATGCAGTTGAAGTAAAACTCGTGGTTCCAAGATTGAGCTGCATTGTTGAACAGAGGGCCCGAGGAGGTGGTCATGATCTCAAGCAGAGACTTGCCTTCGTAGTTGGAGCCAGCAACTAACTTGTTGGTGGTGTCGATGTAAGTCTGTAAGTGCTTACCGTGGTGGAAGTTTAAGGTGTTCTCAGAGATGAAACCTAAGGCAGTCTTCTCGTACTTGAGTGCAGGCAGGGTAAAACTCATCAACTTGCTCCTTATTGAAAATCGGTAGCTTAGCGTTTAGTGACGCTAGGGTGTCCTTATGCGACGCCCAGAGGCGTCATTGCGCTTGTTGGGTACAGCATAAGCTTTGTTCTGGGCCTAGGCAAGGGAACTGAGTCTTAATAGGCACTTTTTCTCAATTTTATGTGCCTGAGCGCTCATTTCCTCTGGCCTAAGATCAAGCTTTCATATAAGCACTGGCGTGCTTTACGGGGTTAAGGAAGGGGCGCCTAAATTAAGTCCGCCTCACGACTGGCGCCCTGTTGCGTCAGCGGCGGTTTTAGTCGCTGAACTTGAGACTCAAGCTGTTGATCACGCGCTCACACAGCGGCTTAATCAAAGCAAAACGCTGCTCGACGATTGAAGCTTGTACCTGGCGCCCACGCAGCTCGCAGCTTAGGGTGGCATGGTACTGGCGCTCAACCACATTGCGCTCATAGAAGTAGCTTTGCATGTCCGGCAAAATGCCGTCCTCGCCCTTCTTTAAGGAGGCGAGGATGCTCAGATCGAGGAAAGGGCTGCCTTGCGAAAGGTCGCTTAATTCCTGGGTGACCTCATATTGCCCGTAGAGCATGCTCTCCTTATCAGAGAAACGGTGGGTGACATCTTGCTTTAAGTCATCCATGGTCAGGCGCTGGTAGACGGTCGCATCTAAAGGACGGAGCTTGAGGCTTACCTGGAAGTTGCCATCTTCATTACCAAAGGCAATGATGACATCACTGCCTGCTACCAAAAAGGACTCTTGCAGCTCCTTGGGGTGCTCAAAAGAGAGTGCTACGTGCGCTGGGAGATTAGGGCCGCTTAAATCAGGATTGATCTGCTTTAAATCGAGCTGATAGTCGGTACGCACCATCGCAAGCGAGCTGGGCAGGTCGGCGTTATCAGGGGCGGGCGCATTGGCAAGAGGAATATTGCCGGGCTCAGCCGTGACCGGGGCACTTTGACTTTGGGCTACTACGCCTGGGCTGTCACTGCTTGAGCTCTTACGGCCTTGGCTCTTGCTTTGGAGTGCGCTGCTGACATCTTGGGCAGCCGCTGAGAGCGCGGCTAAGGCGTCGCTGGCGGAGCTTTTGGCCTTATCTAAGGCTTCGTCGCTCGCACTACCTAAAGCCTGCGACCATTCTTTGGCCTTGACGCTTGAGGCATCAAAGAGCTTGCTTGCACCCTGAGCTAATTGGTCTAAGCCCTCTTGGGTCAAGCGCTGCACCTCATTATCATTGTCAGAGCCTTGCTGGTCGTCCTTGGTGTCATCGTTTTTGTGCTTGGTGGACTCTCCCGAGACAGAAGCGTCACTGCGGGCTTGAGGCGTGGTGCCATTGGCATAATCCTGCGCTGCTGCCGATGAGGTCAAAAGGGCAAGCAAAACGCTCGTCGAGAGTGAAGAAAACTTGTTCATAAAAAGACGGGCCAACCAATCGAAGTCAGTGCTAATGGCAGGTAAGCAAATGATCTTGCAGCCTGAAGGCTCAAGCTCGCTGCTAAATAAGTAGCATCGGGGCGTAATTTAGGGGGATTACCTTTAAGTTGCAAGCTAAAGGGTGTGTTTTGTCTAAGAAACGTGATGCTTTTAGCGAAATAGATTCACGCCAGTGCACTAAGTCACATAAATGCCCTATAAATGCCCAGTTGCTAGATAACGCAACCTGTTTATTGCGCGCTTTCGGAGCTCTCAAGCTGAGAGTTCATCCTTGGGCACCAGCACCTACGGTAATTTGGGCACCAGCACCTACGGTAATTTGGGTACCAGCACCTATGGTAATTTGGGTACCAGCACCTATGGTAATTGTGACGATGATTAGGCAATTTAGGGACAAAAAAAGCAGCTTGCGCTGCTCATTTATGGCGGTGAGAGGGGGATTCGAACCCCCGATACGGTAATCCGTATACACGCTTTCCAGGCGGGCCCCTTCAGCCACTCGGGCATCTCACCGCATTCAGTGTTGCACACTGTTTTGGAACGGTGCCCATTATAAGGATTTGCCTTAGCTTTGCAAGCATTGTGCACGAATTTATTTCGTTGGGCATGCCCAATTAGCAACTGGGTCTAATTAAGCGCGACCTGGGGCCTAACTAGGCCCTGTGAGAATTTTAGGCAATGCTTTGAGAGTCTGAGGTAAGGCGCTTTGACTTAGTAAGCCTTAAGCTAACAGCTAGCCAACCATGTAATAGTAGGTTGTAGCATAGTTAGAGGATGAGTGAAATGGCAGATATGTTCGACGAGCGCCACAGTGTGGTTTTAGCTAATGGGGTCAAGATGCCGTTGCTGGGCTTTGGCTGCTACCAAATTCCAGCTGATGATACCGAACGTTGCGTACTTGATGCGCTGGAGGTGGGGTACCGCCATATCGATACCGCCGAGGCATACCTCAATGAGAAGGAAGTAGGCGCAGCGGTACGTGGCAGTGGTCTGAATCGCGCTGAGATCTTTGTCACCAGCAAGATTTGGATTTGCCACTATGGCTATGAGAAGACCAAGACCGCAGTCTATCGTAGCCCAAACCGCAGTCTATCGTAGCCCAACTTGGATAAGGCTACTGTCCCCTAATCTGTACAAAATGGAACACTTCAATATTGTTCATGGGTGACTCCGCAGTCCACGTGAAGAAGAGACCACCAAACTTCATTATACTTAGTGGCATTATAGCGCCGCCGTGGGGCCTAGCAAGGCGCACAAGCGTGCGGCGCTAGATGCGCTTATGCTTGCGTCGCTTAAGGGGCAAAACTATAATGGGCGCCCGTGACTGTCTGCACTAACTTAAGCTTATGATTGCGGCAAATTGCGCGCTATCAAGTCCGTAGGTAGAGCTTTGCTTGCGCATTTGCGTAATCTTGCGCTTAGGGTCAGATCGGTCTGGTTCATCTGCTTTTCACTCTTCCTTTCATAGGGCCTTGAGCCATGTCAGCCCCTAACTCAAATCAATCATCGGCACCTAACGATGCGGTCGCTGCCGCCCAAGCCGTGCAAAATCGCTTAGTGCCTGCTCTTTTTACTTGTTTTAAAGAAGGCTATACCTTCAAACTGCTGCGCAATGACCTTTTAGCCGGTCTCACTGTGGCCATTGTGGCGCTGCCGCTTGCTATGGCGATGGCGGTAGCCGCAGGTGCCTCGCCGGACAAGGGCCTGGTCACTGCCGTAGTTGCCGGTTTCTTTATCTCGGCTTTAGGCGGTTCGCGCGTTCAAATCGGTGGCCCAACCGGCGCCTTCGTCGTGGTCATCTTTGATGTCATCAGTCGCTATGGCCTAGATGGCTTGATTGTCGCCTCGGTTATGGCGGGCATCATCTTAGTGATCGCGGGTTATGCGCGCTTAGGCAAGCTCATCCGCTATATTCCCTATCCGGTTATCACCGGCTTTACCACCGGTATTGCGGTCACCATTGCCTCGACCCAGGTTAAGGACTTCTTAGGCTTGCAAACGGAGGCTCCAGCCCCGTTCCTTGAGAAGTGGATGGTGTATCTCACCCACCTCAACGAGACCTCGCTCTATGCCTTAGGAATTGGTCTGTTAGCCTTATTCCTCATTATTGGCTGTAAGAAGGTAAGCCCGAAGATTCCAGCTTACTTAGTGGCCATTGTGGTGGTATCGCTTATTGCCTACTTTGCTCATCTGCCGGTTGAAACCATTGGCACGCGCTTCCCAGATCTGCCTACTGGTCTGCCTGCCCCAACCTTACCGGAGCTGAGCTTAGAGGAAATTCGTGAGCTGATTCCATCGGCCTTTACTATTGCCTTCTTAGCCGGTATTGAGGCTTTGCTCTCGGCGGTAGTGGCCGATGCTATGACCGGTCAGCGTCACTCCTTAAATCAGGAGCTGGTTGGTCAGGGTGTTGCCAATATTGCCTCTGGTTTCTTTGGTGGTTTACCTGCCACTGGTGCTATTGCTCGTACCGCAACCAATATCAAGTCGGGCGGTAAGACCCCAATGTCGGGTATCTTCCATGCTCTGTGCTTGCTGGTGTTCCTCTACACCATCATGGACATCTTGGCCTATATCCCAATGGCAGGCTTAGCCGCTGTGCTGTTCTTAGTTGCCTGGGGTATGAGTGATCTCAAGCACTTCATCCAGATTGCCAAGATCTCGCCATCGGATCGCACCATTCTCTTCTTGACCTTTGCTCTGACCGTACTGGTTGACCTGACGGTTGCTATTGGCGTAGGCGTTACCTTTGCCTCGCTGCTCTTTATGCGTCATATGAGCAAGTCGGTTGAGATTCAGCCAGAAATGCGCTTGACTGAGTACGACGCCACCGACGGTGAGTGGATCAATCAAGCCGGTACCGTGAGTGCCGAGGGTGCAGGTAATCCAATCTATGCCCCTAAGGACTTTGTAGTCCCAGAGGGCGTGGCCGCCTTCCAGATCAACGGCCCACTCTTCTTTGGTGTGGCCAGTGAGCTCAGCGACCGTCTCAAGAACCAGCTGGTAATGCCGCGCATCCTGATTTTGCGTATGCGCTACATGCCATATCTTGATGCCTCAGGCGAGGCCTCGATTGAGAGCATCATTGAGACCTGCCATGAGCACAAGACCTTTATCATCTTCGCCGGTCTGCGCCAGCAGCCCCGCGCGCTACTTGATAAGGCCGGTATCGCCTTGGACAAGGAGGCAGCTTTTGCCACCGACTTTGCTTCGGCGCTTAAGATGGCTGCTGCCTTGATGGCTGATCCTAACTTCGTGGCCAAGCACCAAGATACGCACCAGCCTCACTAACATAAAGCAAGCGCACCAAAACGCGCGCACCGTCCTAGGGGACTGCCGCAAAGGCAAAGCTCGAATGGACGTTCCCAAAGGCCGCAGTGTTTCCAGCGCTGCGGCCTTTTTGCGCTCTGAGTACTGTGCTTGAGTAGGTAGTAAGGTCTGAGCCCGGCCCAAGAGAGTAAAGCGCGCGCGAAGACCTAACAGTCATAGGAAAAACGCAGGTGAGAAGAGGGGATAGAACCGAAGGAAGGAGCCAATGGTCTTAAAGGACGCGGGGCGGGCGCAGTGAACTCAGAGAATATTGACGTACGGTCAAAATACTATAAAACTAACCCCACAACGTCTCAAGCTTAAGAGCCCTCATCGCGCTAGGGTGGGGGAAGTGCGTCACGGTCGCGTCAGTGGTGCAGTTGGCACAAGCCTACCTTAGTGAAAGCGAGAAGAGATAGCGCGGCCTACTTAGGCTTGCCGTAAGGGCGGGCATCTATTGCCACTTACTGCCGCTGCAAGCTTGGGACTGTGGAGTGCACTCAGTGCTGGTCCTTTGCCGATTGAGGAGCAGTGTGGTAGAGCCTGGCTTGGGGCGGGCGCTGTACAGTAGGGGACGTGACAATACGGTCTTACCTTAGCCTAGGCGATACGGCGGCGCTTAACGTGTTGAGCATGCCTTTGAGTGTGGGTTGACCTGCGCATTGATAGACTTGCCTTCTCGCTTGAGAAGGGGCTTTGAGCTGCGAGCTGAAGAAATGACTTGACCGTCCGTGCGCAATGCTGTTCCCTTATCAGATCTTAGAATCTCTTGGGGTCTATGGGCGCGGGTGCGCGGCGCAGTAGGGTGGTTGAAATGCAGGTTTGGGGCGTGGATGTTGATGATCGGCAGGGCATAACCTCTAGGGCACTCGGAGGTAGTGCCGCGAAGAGCGATATCGGCATAAGAGTTTGAAATGACCACGAAGATTGGGCTGAGTTTGCGCCCTTAGGGCCTTGCTGACATTGATGAGTTTTGTGGCTGCGGTTAGAGGCAGCTGTTTAAGATAATATTGACGTACGGTCAAATTACTTAAGAAAACATTGGGCAAGAACTGTGACTAAGCAAAGCTCATATTGGAACTGCGCCCCTGCCCTGCCTATAATTGGGTGAGCGGGGCAGTGCCTGACCGCTGTGGCTGTGAGTGTTGTGGCTTGGTGTTAGTAGGGTTTTTCTTAGGCGATAGGGAGAGGGTATGGTAACTTCTGCTGGCAGTCAGGTCTTTAACGGTAGCTCTGGTTCCTACAGGGGCGAGGAATAAGGCTTAGCGCAATGACCTAGATGTAAGATTTTGCGTGCTAATTTGTACGGCGTTGCGACGCGGTGTGATCTTAGTCACAAAGACCTACGGCGTTGCGACGCGGTGTGATCTTAGTCACAAAGACCTAGCAGCCCTCGGTTCTTGTTGGGGACGGGATCCGCTTAATGGCGCTGTTCTATGTAGCCTTTGTTTAAGGAGACACGTGGGTAAAGACGTAAAAATGCAGCGTAGATCACACTCGGTCAAAACGCCGTGCTAATTTGTGCCAGCGCGCACGCTTATGCCTATAATGAGCATACTTTCCTGTGAAAACCCAGCTGAGCTCACAAACTTTGCGGGCTATTCCCGCTATCTTGGTTCTAATGTTGCTCGCTTGTTATTGGATAGGTAACAGGCGTAACACTGGTTGAGGTGCTTTCCGCTGCGCGCCCAAACGTCGTTTCTTGGGAGTAAGCGGTACGACCAGTGCTGCGAGTTTGCGTTAGGAGGCCGCCATGGCGCGTTTTCTTACTCTCAATGGACTAGCCGCGCGTGTCGGGCGCTCATGGTATGGCGCCGAACCCGCTTCTGATAGTCCAGCTACTACAGATTTTTCGACTGCTACTGCTAATTTTGCCACCACATCTCACGCTGTCGCTGCTACGCCGTACCTGGCAGGGCGCTTAAAACTGGGACGTCTCAGCGCTGCCTTGTTCTTAGCTGGGGCCATGCTCTTTGGGGCAGCCTCTGATGCCGGGGCTACGGAAAAGATGCTGCCGGGCAGCATGATCGTGCCTGAGGGTACCGCTGGCTTTGGTACCGGCGTCAATGAAGGCAATACCAATATGGTTGCCATGATTAGAGAGCGCGGCGTGGTCAATATTGGCGTTAAGTCCGATATCAAGGGCTTAGGCTACTTAGACGAAGCAACCGGTCAATTCTCGGGTCTGGAGGTTGAGCTGGGTAAGCGTATTGCCAAAGCGCTGGGCGTTGACGTGCATTTTGTTGCGGTCAACTCAGGCACGCGCACCGAGCTTCTAGATCAAGGCGTGCTTGATTTAGTCATGGGCACTATGACCATTACCCCAACGCGCCAAATGCAATGGGACTTTAGTACGCCGTACTTCTCCGACTATGCTTCGGTCTTGGTCGAAAACCCTGAGATTAAGAGCCTGCCAGATTTAGTGGGCAAGAGTATCGCCGTTACGGTTAAGACCAATTCGGCCTTAGCCTTAACCCAAGAGCTGGTTAAGCTCGGGGCGATTGATCTCGATAGCTTTGATCCTGAAACCTTTGTGGCTAAGACTTGGAGCGAGGGTATCTCCTTTAAGGAATACGATAACGCCGAGTTAGCTCATGAAGCCTTAAAGCGCGGCGTGGTCGCAGGCTTTTGCAATGACCGCTCCCAGCTTTCGATCTTCTTAAACGATGAGCGTCATATGCTCCCTGAGACTTTTGCGCCGCAGCCTTTTGGTATCGCCCCCCCTAAGGACTCTGACCTGTCGGAATTTGTCGCTAAGGTGGTTGTCGAGCTGACCTGCTCAGGCGAGCTGGCACGGATCAACGATGGGTTGGGTCTACCGCAGCAACAACAGTTGCTCGAGCACTGCAAATAAGGCCAATTTCAGCGCCCGCCCCTCACCTACAGCCGAACTTTATGCTCGGCTGTGGTGTCTTTAGGCCTATCGTTGCGCCTCGGTTTCTGGGCGCCTAAGTTCTTTAGTGCCCAGTGCTCAGTCGGCATAAATCTCCTTAATAAACTGGGCGGTATGCGACTCAGGATAATCACCGTAAGCCAACATGGCAGGGCTACCCTGAGCCACAATGCGCCCACCGGCGCTGCCGCCTTCGGGGCCTAGGTCGACGATGAAGTCGGCGACCGTGATGAGATCGAGGTCGTGCTCAATCACCACCACGGTGGCGCCACGTTCGATCAGTTGGCGCAAGATAGCAATCAGGCGCGCCACATCGTTAGGATGCAGACCAATTGTTGGCTCATCAAAGACGAAGAGCGTGCCTTCTTGGCTTTGCTCTAAGTGGCTGGCGAGCTTCAAGCGCTGGGCTTCACCGCCTGAGAGCAAGGTGGTGGCCTCGCCTAGGGTGAGATAGCCCAGCCCTAAGAGCTCGAGAAGCTCCAGGCGCTGGTGCACTGCCTTAATCCCGTGTAAGGCCTCTTTAGCGGCGCTGACCTCCAGGCCCATCAGCTCGGGCATTGAGTACTGACCCTTAAGCTTGACCGTTTGGGCTTGGGGCGCATAGCGGCTGCCATGGCAGCTCGGGCACGGGATATCAACGTCAGGCAAGAATTGGACATCGAGAGTAATGGCGCCGGTACCGTCGCACTCAGGGCAACGCAGACTGCCGGTGTTGTAGGAGAAGTCACTGGCTTTTAAGTTCTGGGCCTTAGCCTCAGGCTCTTTGGCGATCGCCTTGCGCAGGGCATCATGGATGCCGGTGTAGGTGGCTACGGTTGAGCGGATATTGGTGCCAATCGGACTGGAGTCAATCACCTGGACGTGCTCAATCCAAGGATGGGTCAGCTCCTTAATGTGTGTCGGCATCGTGCCTTGCTCGAGCTGCGCTTGCAGCGCTGGAATCAAGCTTTCCAAAATCACCGTGGTCTTGCCCGAGCCTGAGACACCAGTGATGACATTGAGGGCATGGCGCTTTAAGGTCAGAGTCAGCCCTTGCACTGTGTGCAGCGGCCCCATGGTCAGGCTTAGGGCATCGTCAAACTGGCTTAGCTTCTGCTGTGCCTCGTTAAAACGCTGTTTTCGTTCGGACGCGGTCAGCTGCTCGTGGTTATGAGGCTTGAGATAGGGGGCAATTAAAGAGTTCTCAGCTTGGTTGAGCTTAGCAAGTGGTCCTTGGTACACAACAGTGCCTCCGGCAGCGCCCGCGCCCGGTCCCAATTCAATCAGGTAATCGGCGTGGCGCAAGAGCTGCGTTTCATGATCAACCAAGACCACCGAATTGCCATCGGCAATAAGCTCGTGCAATACCGCCTCGAGGCCCTGAAGATTGTAAGGGTGCAGGCCAATCGAAGGCTCGTCTAAGACGTAGAGTACGCCGCTGGTGCGGTTGCGTACCACGCGTGCCAGCTGCACGCGTTGGCGCTCGCCCGTGGATAGGGTATTGGCCGGACGATCGAGGCTTAAATAGCTCAGGCCCAGGGCCTTAAGGCGCGCCGCATTGAGGCTAAAGGAGCCAATAATGGCTTGAGCCATCGGGCGCAGCGCCTCAGGTAGGGTGGCAGGAACCGTGGCAAGCCAAGCCTCAAGCTCGCTTAAGGGCAAGGTGCAAGCCCAAGCTAGGTCGTGACCTGCGATCAGGTGAGCGCGTGCGGCCTCAGAGAGGCGCGTGCCCTGGCAGTGCGGGCAAGGACTAGTGGTTAAGAACTTGGCAATGCGTTTCATACCACTTTCGTCCTTGACCTTGGACAGGGCGTTCTCGACCGTATAGACCGCGTTGTAATAGGTGAAGTCAAGCTCAGTGCTTTCGGCGATCTTCTTGGGATTTTTCGGACGGTAGAGGATGTGCTGCTTGATCGCCGGGCCGTGATAGACGATGTCCTTTTCCTCAGGAGTGAGGTCCTTAAATGGAACATCGGTGCGCACGCCCATAGCGCGGCACACGTCAGTCATGAGCGACCACATCAAGCTTTGCCACGGCGCGACCGCACCTTGGTCGATGGTAAGATTTTCATCGGGCACTAAGGAGTCCATATTCACCGTGCGCACCGTACCCGTACCTTCGCAGTAGGGGCAAGCACCTTGCGCATTAAAGGACAGATCTTGGGCCGCAGGTCCCATGAAATGGGCGCCACACTCCGGACATACCAAGTCTTGCTCAGCGGCGACGCTCAGTGACGGTGGCACATAGTGGCCGTTGGGACAGCGGTGGCTGGCACAGCGTGAGAACAGAAGGCGCAAGCTGTTTAACAGCTCGCTTGAGGTGCCAAAAGTAGAGCGCAGCGAAGGAATAGTAGGGCGCTGATGCAGGGCAATGGCCGCCGGGATATAGCGCACGCTCTTGACCTCAGGCTTGGTGGCCTGGGTCAGGCGGCGCCGGGTGTAGGCCGAGAGCGCCTCTAAGTAGCGCCGTGAGCCCTCGGCATAGAGCACGCCCAAGGCTAAGGACGACTTGCCCGAGCCTGACACACCGGCCATTGCCACCACTTGATGGAGCGGAATATCGAGATCGAGCTGCTTGAGATTGTGCACGGCCGCCCCACGCACCTCAATGTGGTCAGGCCCGTAACCGGCCAGGTCAGGTGTATCCCTGAGATTATTGGGGCGTTCGTCGAGGCCTTCTTGAGCTAAGAGTTCGTGCGCGAGGCGCTCTTGAGCTAAACGCTCAGGCGTAAGGCGCTCTTGAGCTAAACGCTCAGGCGTAAGGCGCTCTTGAGCCAATTTGTCATCTGCCATGACCATCCCTCCCTCTGGACTTAACCGCGCGGCATTGAACCGTTCTGTGTTGTGGTGACAGCGCTCTGCGTTATGGCCGTGACTGAGCAGCAATTTTTCGTGAATTATCGTCCCCTTAAAAATGGCGTTTTTAAGGGGATGTACTAGCCATAGGATTGTTGAAGAGCATGAGGGGTTAGGCTCATCAGTCCATGTTAATCTCTCTCTCGTTCGAGGCATAAGCACCATAAGTTCATTTTCAGTCGATTTTACCTTATGATTGAGCTCATTGATGGCGCAAGAACATAGGAACGCGTGAAAAATGTTGATTTAATCAATGCCTACAGCCAAATGTAGGCTGCTCGCAAGCAAAGAAATCAGGTTATCGCGTATGTCATCCCCTCGTAGTTAGTTAGCCTATGCTAACCAATATTAAAATAACGAGGGGACGCTAATTCATAAAAATGTGCTGCTCAGTCGCGGTTATGGGCTCCATCTTAGCGCAAATCACGCTGCCGCAAGCCCCTTGGACCCATTTTGCGCGGCCACGCGGGCTTATTTATCGGATTTTGGAGTAATATCTATCAATCTTTTGGGCGATATCTATCGTCTATTGCGCCATTTAGGCATAGTCTGTGCTGTGTGCCCCAACTTAAAGCACAGTCGTGGTGCCAAGCTAGATTGGAAGCGGGCTGACGTGCTGTCAAAAAATAATTGTTGTGCCAAAGTCAAAGTAGGTCAGGCGTTGTTTCTGCCTTAAAAATTGATCTGACATACTCATTGGGGCATAACGTGGAGTGTAACAGGACGGAGGCTTAGTTGTGGCGCAGGCGGGCTTTTCTCAGGGCAAAAGCAGCTTATGGGGGCCTATTGGCACCCCACGTTCTGCCCTAGGAGGCACGGACAGCGCACCGGCCAAGTCAGGGCCTAACTCTAACGCTCCTGCCCCATTGCGCAATAACAACGCCTTGCGCGGCAATAAAGTCAGTGCCAACACTGCCCGCGCCTACGTCTTGTCGCGCCAAAAACGGGCCCAAGCTGCAGCGCCCGCCCCCGAGCCTGCCGCTCCCAGCGGCCCTGCGATGATCGCAGTGCCGCTGCACCACAAGAGCGAGCCTGCCCGTACTAATGGCCCCAGTGTGAACAGTGCCCCGAGCCCTAAGTATGCTGCGGCCACGCTTGAGATCAGCACCACCGAGATTGCCTCGGAGCGTGCGCGCGCCTTGCTTAAGGTCTATCAAGAGCACAATGCCCGCAGCGCCGGTTTTACCATCAACTCCATCACCTTGCGCGTAGGGGCCCCTGTGCCCAATGTCACGCCTCAAGTGGTAGGCGGGGTGCCTTCGGGATCAACGCTCTTAGCGACCGAGCTTGCTACGGCCACCGGTGCCACGAACCCGGAAGTCGCACCGCGTAAGCCCTCGAGCGATGGCGGTTGGGGTGCTACTGGAGCTTGGGGCGCCTACGCGAAGAATCCCTTTGAGTCCTTTACCAATACCACCTTCAACGATGCCCCTTTTGCTCAGCTCACCGCTGCCCCTGAGGTCGCGCCTAATTTCACCAGTGACTCTTTTAGCGCGGCCGCCGGGCAAGAAGAGGACGATGCCCTCAATGTTGGGGCCTTAGGGGAAAGCCAGGCTAGCGGTCTAGCCGACCTCTTTGCCCGCAAGTTAATGGAGCTGGCAGCTAAGTCTGAGAATAAGGGCACAGTGACCTTGCCGACCTCCACCAAGAGCTGGGCCCACTCTGGTGAGCCTGAGCTCACGATCAAGTCGCTCTTAGGTGAAGCTTTATTAGAAGAGCTCAAGGACGATGATCCCTTGGTCTTGCAAGCCTTGGCCGAGCAACAAGCGGTGCAAGAAAGTGAGGACTCGGGGGCGGCGGCTAATTTAGCCAGCGCCATGCAGGGCAAGCCTAAAGCACCATCGCTTAGTACCTTAAAGCATGAGCGTCGGCTCAATTACGGCTCCTTAGTTTCGCTACCAGCGCGCCTGCTCCATGAGTTCTATGCCCCAAGCTTTGGCCGAGGTGATGTGGTCATCCACGATCTGTGGCTCAATGGCCAGCATTTGCCTTTAGTGGTGGCCAACGCACGGCGCGGCGTCGTTATCGTGCTTTTGTGCAGCGAAACCTATAACGAGCTGCGCGCCAACCCGCAATTAGTGCATCAGCGCAAGCAGTACTGCGTGCAGCTGCGCCAGCACTTTGCGCGTTCCTTCTGCGAGCCGGGTAATATCTACTCTTACCGTGACTTGCTGCAGCACGTTCATGTGGTGCAGTGCTACCTCTACGTCAATGAGCGTAACGTCCACGCAATTTTCCCGCCTTCAACCTTAAAGACCTATGTGGTCGAAGGTGAGGCCTCGATTCATATCCGCTGGCCTAAGCAAGAACTGCTGCGTACCACCTGCGAGTACTTAGAGCGCAATTTCACCCATGAAAGCATCTTCGTAGGCGGTGAGATGGGCCCGATTGGCTCGCCTGAGCGCTCAGCTTTGTCCTTATTTAACCCCGGCCAAGGGGGCCTGGGCGGCCGTCATGGCCTCAAGTGGCTGGCCCAAGATCAACGCGTGCCCTATCTTATCGACGAGCGTCATGAGCGCGCCTTGCTCAAGGGCGATAATGTGTCCTATCAGCTTTGGGGCTTAGAGCAATTAGAGCACCGCCCGTCGCTCTTTGATCGCCTCAAGATTCGGCCGATCATAAATTCGAGCGCTGAACTGCGCAACTTTACCGCGCGCAAAGAAGAGCTCGATGGCATTATGGGCAAACGCTCAGCCTACGATGGTCAAGTTTACCTGCCGCAAGGGGCTCAAATTGAGTATATCGAGACCCATGAGAGCATTATCATGGGGCCTAACCTCAATAACATTAAAGCTCCGTATAAGGTCAAGCTCACGATTAAGGCTAAGCCATCGCACGATATGGCTGATGTTGAGCTCCAGCCGGTGGTCGGTCAGCCTAATAAACTCAAGATTTTAGGCATTGAGCATAACTTACAGCGCCTCAAGGGCACCGAATCGCTGTCTCGTCCGCGCTCGATCCTCAATGACCAAAGTGAGCGCCATTTACTCTTAAGCTGGGGCCAAGATGCCTATGAGCGGGCACGCCAGGCGTTCTTACAACGCGGCCCAGGGCTGACAGAGCGCTCGAGCACGAAGTTAGGCTTGATCCGCCCAGACGTGGATCCAAGTTCCCATCCGTGCCGTGGAGTCTATAACTTAGGTAATCTCACCCAGTATGAAGCCTCATTGCGTGAGTATAGCTGCGTCCATTTAGATGCCTTGCAGCTTACCGCAGTGCAAAACCCAGCCCCCTTAGGCCTAGTCTTAGGTGTGCTGGGCTCAGGTCGCACTCAGGTCTTGGTGGAAAAAGCCGTTTACAGCTACGTCACCTTGATGCAAGAACGAGGCGCCCTGAGCCAAGGCGGGCCGACCGCAGGTCTTGAGGGCATGGCGGTGTTAGGGCGTGCGCCGCGCGTGCTCATCTTGCACTACAACTTGACCTTGGGCGCCTTTATCATGGAACGTCTCAAGCGCCATGTCGTCAACTTGGACTTAAGCCGTTTCACCATTTGCGCCCTCAGTATCCCTGAGGCAGTAGAAGAGCTTGATTTAAGCTCCTTTGATATCGTGATGGTGGATGAGGCCCAAGACGTACGTCCTGAGTTCTTATTCAAGCTCTTAACGCGCTGTACCAAGCTGCGCTGCTGCTATCTTTTTGCCGATTTCTGCCAAAACCTCTATCACACCACCGCTTCCTTAAGCCGTTTGGTGCTGCTCTTAACTAACCTCAACAAGGTTTTGCCGCAGCTAAGCCCTCTCAACGCCAGCAGCACATCAGAGACGACCTTAGGGCTGAACCTGGGTCTTATCTCCTCCAAGTCTCATGAAGTAAAGCCGGTTAAGCGCAATACGCCGGAGGCCAACTCACCGCAGAACCAAGCGATCTCCGCTTTAAGCCAGCTCTTAAATACTCAAGATGAGCTGCGCCAAGCTCAAGCCAAGTCCTTGGCTGGACGCGATCTCAACCAAGAGCTGACCCAATGCTGCTTAGAGCTCTCTTCGGCCTTGATGGCGCAGCTGCAAGAGTTAGAGCGCGCTAAGCGCGTCACCGTACGCCTCTTGCCGCTGTCGTACCGCTTAAATCCTGGTCTTGGTAGTGCGGTGCATCGCTATAAGCTCGAAACTTTTACTTCCGAGGAGATCGGCTACAACATCGGCATGATCTTCACGCGCTATATGAGCTGGGAGCGCGAGCAATACCAAGCACGTCAAGCCTTAGGCCACAGCGACATCAAAGGAACCTTGAGCCTAGCGCAGATGTGGGAGGCGATCACCCAAGAGCAAGGCAGTCTTAAGGCCAAGGCTCAGCGCCTTGCTTTGCCTTTTGAGGCCTCTCATAGCGCCTTTAATATGGCGGCCTTTTCCTTAGAGCGCTTGCGCAGCGAGCTGGTGCGTACCCAATGCTCGCGTCTGGCGCGTGCCTTCGTGCAAGGTGAGGTTACGGCCCAATTCCAATTACGACGCCCGCTCCCGGTCACCTTATTGAGCTTTAATGCCTTAAGCCAGCTCTTTGCCCTGCCTTTTGCGGCCGCTGGGGCCAGCCAAGAGCAAAACGCCGCCTCTGAGCAGTGGCTGAATGATGCGCTCGAGCCTGATCTCACCCAAACGGCGCTTGCTGAGCGCGCAATTGCGCAGAGCAATGATTTAAGTGATGTGCGTCTGAGCGTGCGCAGCTTAGATGAGGTCGGAGCCGATGAAGCTAAGATCTTAGGTGCGCTCACGATTCATCACTTAAGCGAGAATGCGCTGTCCTATCAGCGGGCGCTCAAGCTGATCAACACAAAGGAAGCGTCCAGCCGCATTTACTACCTGTCCGTGCTTGAGGATATGTGGCAGCAGGTCAGTAAGTTCTGCGCTTTAAACCATGGCACCCACGCGATTTTTTCGCCGTTATCGCGCAGCGAGCGCCGCAATCTCTCCGATGAGCTCACGACCTCATGGGCGGTCTTGGGCGCGCACAGTGCGCCGCTGGTGTATCTTGATTTCATGATGCGCCACACCGGGCGTATGCAGAAAACGGCCATGATGATGCAAAGCTTAGAGCAGCGCGTCTTAAGCGCCATCGGCCCTGAGCTTTTAAACAGTGCCGAACAGGTGCTCTACCACCTCCAGCAGCGCATCTGTCGTGAGTACTATCTCATCGCCCATCACCACACCGAGTACTTAAGCTGGGCGGTAGGACCGCGTTATGCCGACAGCAAGAGCCGTCTGTGCGCTGAGCTTACCGAGCTTAATGCCGCCTTTAGTGACCCCAAGAAGAGCACGCAACTAGAACCGAACGAACAGGCTTTCTTGGTGGAGGCCTTGCTCGTCAATGAGTCCTTGCAGGAGAGCCGGGCGGCCTTAAACTTAGAGGCGAGCCTGGCGCAATTGAGCTTCCTCGATGACTATGCGGTACCGGATAAGAGCTCGATTAAGTCCTATCCGATTAGTCTTGCGTCCCTGTGCCACGATTACAATATCGCCTTTACCGAGCGCTCTTCGACTGGATCGCCTTTGGGGCGGATCAAGCCGCGTGACGATAATGAAAATAGCGTTTTGCAGTTGTTGCGTTTGACCGCCATCGCGCCGACGGTGTGGGAGCGCATTGCCAAGCTGATTGCTGCAGCGGTCTTAGCGCTGTATGCCCCGAGCGCCAAGCGCCTCTACGAGCGCATGCTCGCAGCCTACTTAGGCATTGGCACCGATTTGATGGGCCGTCATCAACGCCAAATCGTCCAACTCTTTAAGAGTGATCTCAAAGACAGGCAGCGTCAGTTCAGTCAGAACCCAGCCAATCAAGCGTTAAAGCAGGAGATCGAGCAGCTCACCAGCTGGATTGAGCAACTAAGCTTTGAGCAAGACCCAAAGTCAGCGCTGCTTTATCGTCACTCCGATCGCGAAATCATCACCGATCTTGCGGTGAAGGCCGAGGCGGTCTTAAGCCACGTCAAGCTCTCCGAGAACAATGCCTTCTACAAGGAGCGCTTTAGCGTCGATAACGACCACATCAGCTTGAGCACGATCCACTCCTTTAAGGGCGCCGAGGCTGATAAGGTCGCGCTCATCATCGGCGATCACAAGGCTGACGGCATGACCAAGGAGCTCTTTTACACCGGCATTAGCCGCGCGCGCCAGCACCTGCACATCCTCTATCGCGATCCGGGCAATGTGGCGCGCCTGGCCCGCTGCACCGAGCAAAGCATGGGTGAGCTCAAGTGTGTCGCCGACTTAGGCGCTCAAAAGGAGCACGAGCCGCAAAAACCAGCCACCCCTGGCTCAACCACCCCAGGTCAAAAGGCAGGGACCAAGCCGACAGCCGCCGAGGCTAAGCCGGTCAAGAGCGAGCCCAAGGTCACACCGGCGCAATTTCCGTCAGTCAACAATAAGCCTAAGGCCTCGAGCACGGGCGACAGCAAGACCATGACGCTGATTGGGACCTTTAGCTAAGAGCCCGCCCCTCATCCCAAGCGCAGCCGCGAAGGGCGCCCTCAAAAAAGGCAGGGCGGTGTGACCTGCATGCTTGAAAGTAGGGTGGGGAAAAATTCAAATTTTTAGGTATGGCGTCAGTCAAACAGCTCGGTTAGTGCTAAGATGTAGCTAGGTGAAAAAGTGCATTAGGTGCACGCTGTCATTTAATTTTTTATTTCCGTTTTTTGGAAATATCGAGAAGAGCATGATTACAACTGCGATTACGACGGTTTCTGATCTGCTGGGCACCACTGAAAGTGCTTCAGTTGATGAGCTGACTCCTGGCATGCACGTTGTAGCCCACCGTATCGGCTACCAGCATCACGGTATCTACATCGGCGAAGGCAAGGTCATTGCCTACTTACTCGATACCGGCGTCACCGTTTGCAGCTGGGAGCAATTTGTCGACGGCGACACGGTGACCGTTTACGAGCACGATGATGCCCTGTACTCGGCAGATGAAATTGTGCAACGTGCGCTCAGCCGCGTAGGCGAAGATGATTACAACTTGGTATTTAACAACTGCGAGCACTTTGCCAATTGGTGCATAACCGGCAATGCCAAGAGCTATCAAGTACGTGAGGCAACGGTTACCGCTGCCGCTCTGGCTACAGCCACCGCTTTAGCGATTCGCCATGCACATACGGCGGTGCGTGTTGGAAGCGCTGCTTTTTCCGCAGCCCGCGCGGCTATCGCCGCCGGGAGCGCGGTGGGTGCAGGAAGTGCTGCGGCCACAGCCTCCGCCACCGCTACTGCCACTTCTGGATTTGTCGGAGGTGCGGCTGCTACCGGCATAGCAGCTGCCGCTTTACCTGTTGCTGCCACTGTAGCGGGCGCGGCTATCGTTGGGGCCGGTGTATATGCGGTTTTGTCCAACGACGAGGTAAGAGACACGATCAGCGATGCGGTTGATTCCGTCACAGGGGCTGCCAGTGAGGCTTTTGATTCTGTTAGCGACTTAGCCTCAGATGCGGTAGATACCGTCGGTGATCTGGCCTCGGGAGCTGTTGATACGGTCGGGGATCTAGCTTCAGATGCAGCTGATCTCGCCTCGGACGCTGTGGATGCCGTCGGTGACTTTGCCTCAGACGCCGTTGATACCGTCGGCGACCTGGCCTCTGATGCTTACGATACGGTCAGCGACCTCGCCTCTGATGCCTGCGATGCGGTTAGCGATTTTGCTGACTCGGTCGGTGATTTCTTCTCGGGCATCTTCAAGTAATCATATCGGCTCAACCGCCGAAAACCCCGTCTTTAAGCGTTCTGTGCGACCAAGGAAGAGCAATAACTGTCAACTACCCCGGTCTTACGACCGGGGCTTGAGCAATCAAGCCCAGGTTGACTAGCCTCAGTCCACCTATGGTGGA
>CALXXU010000076.1 GCA_944392765.1 uncultured Anaerobiospirillum sp. | reverse complement strand
GCTAAAGTTTACGCAGCCAACACCTCCTCAGGCCTTATGCAAATTTTTGGACACTTATTTTGTTATAGCTTCCTTAGAGCAGCAGGCTTCAGCTGAGCAGCCAGACCAAGGCCAGCAATCAGCTCCAGCTGCGCAACCCGCTTCAGACGAAGCGCAAGCCTAGAGGTCCCAACGCTGAGGCCGCCTTTAGGCTCAGCGGCGCGCCATAAGTCTAGGCGTCACAGCGCGCTGAGTGTAGGAAGATGGCACGGCTCCACAAGCCATGACAGCATGCGAGCCTCAAGCAATAGGCTGCCTTAGAGCGGCAGCCCGCCAGAAAGGTGGAGCCTTGAGCGCTAAGACGATAGTAGCGCTCCAGCTTTAGCGGCGTAACCACTGGGCCGACCAACCGAACTCTCACCTTTGCAGAGGAAGTTAATCTTGCTGATTTGGGCTCTTTTCCAACGCGGCTTAAGCTGCATACGAGGCCTTCAGGCCAGCCGCTATGCGCGGCGCCAGGATAGCCCGCGCGCCCGCCAGAAGTGGCAGCAGGCCGACCAGGAATTTTTGCAGCAAGAGGAAGCGCGCTTTTACCGCGAGGTGCCTGCAAAGCGCCAAGAGCAAGTCACGGCCTTTATGGTGGCGCTCGAGCGCTATGCCCCTGAGCTATACCAAGAACTGCACCGCTTTCAGTGCGCCTTAGGGCTCATGGCAGAGCGCTGGTTTAGCGCCAGCTTTCCTGAGCTGACCAGTCGCCTTCAGGCCGCGCCCAAAGCCCATGAGCGGCCCCAGGAGGATCCTGACTACGCGCGCCACGTGCACCACGTAATCTCCTATCAGCTGGTGAGCGCCCTCTACAATCAAATCATGGAATTTGAGGTCCCCGAGCAGCGCCATCACAGCAACCTCTTTCCACTGGCCTTGGTGCAGCGCCTGGCGCGCGACGATCAGGCCTGCCTTTGGCTTTTGCGCTTCTACATCGCCTACAATGACCTCTTGCACGGACCAACTGCGGTCCGCGCGCAACTAATCGACCCGAAGTGCCCTGCAAGCATCAGGCTATTGGACCGGATGTTTTGGGCGTGCGGCTCCTGCCGCCTCATCATCCAAGCGACGCTGACGCGCCAGTTCTCGGCCTAAAACGATGAAGCTTCCACCGCCTGACGACGGAGGAAGCTCCAAGAACCCCAAACGGCTTTATGACGAGGCGTTAACCTTCAAAGCCGCCGCGCGCTAAAATCTTGTCCAGCGCTACAATCAGCTTCGCAGCCCAATCACTATTATGCTCCTGCTGCTTCTGTGCCGATGTCATTATGTGACGGATCCCACCATTGTTCGTCGGCAGTACCGTGCCATAATAAGTATCAGGCAACTGGTCAAGAAAACTTTGCAAGGATACATCTAGGTGAAGCCTATTAAGCATTGTCGCGCCGCCTTTGCTTTTATCTAATTCAAAGCTCTTCGCTACGTCCTCCTGCCTTTCAGAGTAATAAGTATCAAGTTTGCCTTTAAACAGGCTGTAAGGACGTATCTCTGGTGTGACCAGATATAAACTTGAAAACAATTCGTTAGGACGATCCATATAAACATAATATTCTGGCAAGCAGTACTGCATCACATGGAGCTCTTTTTCCTTCACTAGGCCATTTTTCTTAGCATTGTAGAACAACTCGGCATTGTAGAACAACTCGCTGGTATTGTTGTATTGGCTATTTTGATTGTATTGGCGCAAAGAGACATTATAAGTCGGTTTGATATTTTTAAAAGGCCAGCAGCATACATTGGCAGTAAAAATATAATAAGGATTTCCCTTGGTGCGGTCTAGGCTATCCAAAAAGCTGTAGGCGGAATCTAAATCGATCTTGCGGCGCTTACTAAAGCTGTTAAGCCCAGAAAGGATATTTTCAATAAGCTGACTCGCCTGATCTGAGTAGTCTGTGGCTGCAAACTTTTGACTCAGCAGCAGATCAATTGACTCTGAATCTGTCATATCACGGCAAGGTACAAGCTCAAGCTTGCGCAGGATGGCTAAATTGCGCATGAGCTTGGAGAGCAGCACGATAAACAGCAGCTGTTGATTGGCGCTGTTGGAAATTCGATCGATATAGTCTCTGTCTATATTTGGTTTGGATAAGTCGTCCTTGCACCGGTTAAGCGCAAGCAAAGCATTATTCCAGCTAGCTTTCTTCATTAGGAGTCTAAGCTGATAGAACTGTTCTGTATCAAAAATACAATGAATTTTATTATGAATCAGACAGTTTAGCAGCAGACGCATAAAGATATCGCTACTAAGATCGACCTGTTGCAGAAAAACCAGATCGAAATAAACGTTGCGTGCTTTAGTGAAATCGAAACTATTAGCCCCGCAGGATCCTAACAAATCAGTTTTGAAGAGCTGGCCTTTAAGCTCACGAGTAATTTCACCTTCAAAGTCCTTAAAGCTCTCAGTCCACAAACTCATAAAGGAAACAAAGGAAGAAGCACTAAAATCACGACGTGGTAGTGGAGGGTAAATAATATCGGCGTATTCTTCGATCTGCTCCAAGGTCAGGCCCTCACTCTGCAGAAAAGCGCTCAGTGCTGCGTACTTATCTGAGCTGCGATCTACCAGTTTGCTTACGATAGGGTCTACGATAGGGTCAGAGGCCCCAAAAACAGGGAGATACCCCAAGACATTGTTTTTAAGAACTGAGATAGTTGAGAGAATATCATCTATATACCAGCACAGGGTAAAAACGAAAGTGTTGCTCTTAAAGGCACTTTTACTCAGTTCAGACAAGTCCTGATCCAAATTGCAGGCGGTAACCACGGTCTGCTTGGCCAAGCCGGTATAAAACAGCAACTCGCTTTGGGTGTGTCCGGTGCTCTTGAGCAAATCTTTTAAATTCTGCGCCAGCAAAGCGCGGATAAACAAGCGCTTTTCCCAGCCAGGACCATCGTTAAACTTCGACTTTGGCTTAACCTGTTCAGACGCTACCTCAGCGCCCTCTGAGGTCGTGATGTCGTGGGATCGGTCAGTCATAAGTAAAACCTCGCTCAATTAGGGAGCTGTTACATAAGCTTGTAACAGCCCCTTAAGCCTGCCGCCATAAGCGGCAGGGAAGTGGTTAAAACCCCCAGCTCATAAAGCGGGACGTAGGACGTTAGTCCTAGTCCTTGAGCCCCTTAATGGTTTTGGCGGCGCTGGCGCCTAAAGTAGCTCCGCTGACAAAAGTTCCAACAACCTCAGCGATAGTGGCGGTCGTAACACAAAAAATACCTAACATATTAAGTCTCCAATTGAAGCCAACCGGGGCTCAGTTCTGCACCGCCACCGGCGGCAAAGTAAACAAGCTTATTCGCTAAGAACCACAAGGGCTCCAGTGAATAGAGAAAACGGCGGACATAGCCTTAATCATCGAACAGGGCGTCGAGTACCACTGCCAAAAGGACAAACATATTAATGCCTCCACTAAAGCCAACAGGGATCAGCGCAGTGCCGCGCCCTGCACAAGATTAATAAAGTTACTCTTCGTTAAGTTCAACAACAACGCCAAAAAGGAAACCAGTGGCAAAAGCAAAATCCATATCATTATTCCTGATTAGCGTTAGACAAAGCCTGGAACGCCGCCTCCGACGCGGTGCCTAGGAATGGCTCTGCCGTAAGCATGGCAGAATTAGAGCTCGTGGGTAACGTAAATGGAGAGCGCATTGCCTCCTCCATTAAAGCTGCTGCCAGCTGATCAGCTGGCAACAAGTTAGTGAGTTCCATCCCGCTCGTCAAAGCGCAACCAAAGCTACGCCCTCTACAGCGGACCTACAGATCGGGACAGCGCGGATCGGCGAAGGTACGACAATTTACCGCCATCCCGTAGCCTAGAAACGAGCTTAGTCGTCATTAAAAACAACAACAGCCCCAGTGATCAAGCCAGCAATAAAAACGTAAGGCATAGTTTTAATCCTCATCGGCAGGGAACATGGCATTAAGCACCGTTGCAGCAGCGGCACCCAAGGCAGCGACTACGATAAGCGTAGCCACCTTTGAGATAGTAGGTATGTCAAATGGTGACATCTTGTTCCTCCTTAATACATAGCCAAATCTAGGCTTTTCAACAAACAACCGGTCGATACAGCGCAGGGCAGAATCCCTGAGGCAGTTCATGCCATGAGGTTCCGCTGCGTATGCCTCAATAAGGCCGATAAGCAACTTCGTGTTTACCTGCACGCAGTAGCACGATGGTGCCGCAACTCAAGAGTTTGTAGATCAAGCGACTACCCTTGCTCAGTCGCACACTGTAAACCCGACCTTTCGGCACTTCGAGCTTCTCAAGCTGCAGCCCCTTAGCGAACGGATCACGCGCCAAAGTTTCAAGCACTTGCGACAGCTTGCGATTGGCCTCAGCAGAGAGGCGTCTGACGCTCTTGCTAAACGCTCTAGTGCACTTCAAGGTATTTTTATGCTTGCACATCTGGGCCTCCGGTGGTTGCCTCTTTTTCTACCCACCGATCATACACTTTTAATTAAAAAAATTCTAAACGACTACCAAACAAATTACGAAAATGCAAAATTCTCACAAAGAGTAACCATGAAACCAAATAGAATAGGATAAGTGTAAGAGATTTAATATAGCTAAATCAAATAGACCCCTTTTAAAGGAAGGATCAATCAAATGCACAGCTATAGCATTAAATTAGACCAACGTTTAAGAAATCCATCAAAACAAACGCCTACAACGACCATGATTAGACCACGCGCCACAGATATGATTCACAGAGCTGACTTTCAACAAACGCCTTAAATAAGCCATTCTTGAATCGGAAATAATACTTTAGGAGCATCTCCCCATTTTTTTAGGTAAAGGGCAAAGCTCTGAAGCCTTCCCTTTTAGTCTGTCCTGCGCTTAGCCAGCTACGGTGAGAACTGCTTTGGGCCATTGCGCTTATAAATCGCCTACAATGGCTGGTCAGACCCTAACTGTGGTCCGGGATCAGTTGATCGCCCGCAAGCATCCCGCTAATATCAGGCTCATAGACCTGATGCTTTGGACGTGCGGCCACTGCCGCCCCACCATCCAAGCGACGTTGACGCAGCAGTTCTCGACCTAGACCACCTACCAGACCAAACCGCCATGAGTGAAACCCAGCAGACCGAATATAACTTAGATGACCTCCAAGACCTCATCCTGCAAGCCCTAAATGCCCCTGATTTTTCAGAGCGTAGAGCTCAATGCTTGGCCTTTTTTCAGGAAGATGCCGCCCAATTTGAGAGCAAAGTCTCAGCTGCGGACATCATCCAGGTCAAGCGCATCTTCAAATTGATCAAGGAGCTCGATCCCCAGGCCTTTAAGCAGCTGAAGCCAATGCGAACCGCAATCGGATTGCTTGACGCCCCCTATCGCGATAACCTGCACGAAAATATCAAGTACATCAGAGCAGAGCTCAAGGCAGGCGAACTTACGGCTAGCGCCGCCCATTCGCTCATTTACCTCATGGTGCTGGATCAATTCCGACTCACCTACCTCAAATATATTCTTCAGCTGCTAGATAAAGAAGCTAACATCATCTCGAGCTATGAAAAGCTTGTGGAGCAAGATCCGCAGGCGTACTACTGGCTGAACTGCTTTGTCAACTCCTATCCCATTTTGCTTTCTGACTGCGATCCTGCTCATTGGAGCCTCGTCTCAGAATCAGAAGAAGACGAAAACCCGCAAGCTTATTTGGACTACGCATGGAGCATTGCCTACCTGCAGCAAAGTGTAATCATGCTACCTGCTCTGTACCAAGCCCTGAAGCGCACGCAGGAACGCCCAGACTGATTTCCTTTTCTTTTTTCTTTTGTGAGGATTTGCCGTGACCGACACCAACATCATCATTGCGCAAGACGAGCTCGATAAGCAGGACGGCTGGGATGCGGCCGCAAGCTATGTCGATGCCTTGCGTGAGCCTCAGGCCTATGCCGAAATCATGGCCTCCTACCGCGATTTCTTGGAGCACGACGGCCAGCAATTCGATATCTTGGTGCCACGCAAGCAGGCCCAAGCCGTGCGCCGCTGGTTCAAGAAAATTAAGGCCTTTGACCCAGTGCTCTACCGTGCGCTGCTGCCATTTCGCACCGGCATTGGCCTCATTGACCCTAAGGTCTTCTCCGAAGAGCTCTTAGGCGCACCGTTCGACCAAATCATGGCCGAGGATAAAGCCCTGACGCCATCAGCGGCGCTGCGAGCACGCTGTTGCACCCTGATTGTCCAAGACCTGTTTGGGCAGATTGAGGACGAGCACTTGATGCCTGAGGACTTCAATTTTGACTACCTCGTGACCAAGCCCCTTTCTGCCGCCCAGGAAGCCTGGCTCAAGCGTGGCGCCATCGCCTACCTGAGCTTGCTTCACGACGATGAAGGCAAGACTTGGACTGAGAACTTAGCAACCTTCTTTAGTGGTGACACACGCAGCCAGCAAAGCATCGAGCGCACCAAGCTCAACTTCGACGTGCGCCTGCGCAATCTCCACTTCTTACTGCGTGAGCGCGCCGCTCAGGCCACTCAGTCCTAACAGGTGCGGAGCCCAACCATCCAGTCAAGAGCCCCACAATAAGCCCGGCTAGATTTGGGGGGCCAAGCCCCACGCGCCCAGGCTTCAACGTTAACTTTAGTGCTGAAGCCTTGGGGCCCCAAGTGGTAGGATAAAGCCCTGCCTTTGGAGTATTGACCAGCAGGGTGCTCCGACCCACACCGCTGCCCCTCGCTCTGGGGCTAACGTATTTTTCCTTCATATTTTTTTTATTTTTTTTTTTTTGAGGAGCTGTCATGAGCCTGTTAAGTGAGATTAAGCAATCACCAATAATGGAGACCCAGCCGCAATATCAGGCCTTTATTGCGCGCTGCCTTGAGCCACAAAACTATCAGGCCTTTTGGGCCGCTCATAAGGGCTTTATTGAGGCCGATGCCGCTAAGTTTGACTTCGCGGTAGAGCCTAAGCGCAACCAAGAGCTACGCCGCTATTTCAAGAAACTAAAAAATCTCGATCCGGTGTGCTATCAGCGCTTTAAGCACTTTCGCACCGCCATCGGCGTGCTCCCGCCAGATCTGTACAAGCGCTGCCTGACTTGCCTCAACTTCATGCTGATGCCTGAGCAGTCCCAGTCCATGGATGCTGAGACCTATCGCCTTTTTGTGGGCTACGGGTTGCTCGATTTCTTCTACCGCCACGTACGTGAGCTGATGATCGACTCCAGCACTGCCATCTCTCCTGAACTCGAGCTTAAGGTTCTTGAAGCCAACGATGAAGCTGAAGTCTGGTTCCACCGCTTCTATGTGGCTTACCTGGTGATTTTCCGCACCTCCGATGGCCGTCCTTGGAGCGCACATATGCGCACCACGTCGATGTGGAATGAGGAATTTGAGTACTTCGACATCATCACCAGCGACCTGTGGGTCGGTTTCCTCACTGCGATGTTCCCGGCCGATTGGCTTAAGGCCTAACAGCCCAACTGACACCAGAGCCGCAGCCTGAGGCTGCGGCCCTGCCGTTCTGCCTGTTTGGGGCCAGGTGGGTCTTAAGAGGCATTGAGGCCTGCTCGATAACGCCGACAGGACGGATCGCGCATAAACTGCTTGAGCGCGCTGTTGAGCTTATGCGACGAGCGCTCCCAGCGCAGCTCATCAAGCAGCGGCCTTGGCTGATGATGCGCCATAAAGCCGCGATACGACGGCTTGCGCCCCGGCTCCTTGAGCCCGTTCTCTGCCTCGTAGCAGTCTTGCGGCGCTACCGGGGTCACGCTCAGCGCCGGGCCACGCTGGTTTAAGGCTTGCGTCAGCTCAGCCATGCTGTCACCCCGCACTCGCCTTAAGCTGCGCACCTGACAGATGCGCATGAACAGCCCTGGCCCCAAGTAGCGCACCACCCCCTCGTACCATTGCGAGAGCAAGAGCTCCCACACCACGCCTTGTTGCAACGCCGGACTTAAGTGGGCAAAGGCTTGCGCGGTGCTACCTAAGGTCGCATTTAAGTCATCTTGGGCTTGGCAGCGCTGCGCGTGCTCATGATAGGCCGCAAGCGACGCTTGGCGCTTGAAGTCGCTGGGCACCATCAAGAGCCCCTGCACGCCCCCTTCCTGCAATTGCTGCAAATAGCGCGTGATTTGGTTGTGGTGGCGCAACCAATAGTCCCAGAGCAAGCGCTGCAAGTCGCTAAGCCTCCGCTCTTCACTCCCAGCAACGCTGATAGCAGCGCTGGGGGCACATGGCATCTTATTGTTTAGTAAAGTCTTTACTAAACAGTCAGATACCAAGCTTGCCGGGGTGAGCTGGCCCTCCAAGTAGCGTACACAATCTATACGCCCGGTCCAGGTATCCTGTATACAGATTTTGGACATAGCGTGATCTAAGTCCGTTTTTAGGCCCAGGGAAGCCCCGCCCATAACGGTGCGGTTTGAGGTGAAATCTAGCTCGAGCGCGCAAAAGTTGGTACACGATCGCAGCGCACCCTCCTGAAATTCGGTACACGGATTAGGCCAAGGTGGCTCAAAGTCGGTACACGGTTTAGGCCAAGGTGGCTCAAACTCGGTACACGGATTAGAGCAGGGCGGCTCAAAGCCGGTACACGGATTAGGCCACGACAGCTCAAACTCGGTACACGGATTAAAGCTGGGCGGCTCAATGCCGGTACACGGATTAGGCCGCACCACCTCAAAGTCGGTACACGTCTCAAGTTCTGGCTGCGGCTTTCCGGTACACGGATCCCACTCCGGCACTTGAAATTCGGTACACGGACTGAGCATCTCGGCTGGGCTCGGGGTACACGGATAAAGCGCAGGCACCTGATTTCCGGTACACGCAAAAGGCTCGGGAGCTTGCCTGGAGGTACACGGCTCCGGCGCTGGCGCGGTGTTTCCGGTACACGCAGCGCCGTCGGGGCCTGTGGAATCGGTCACTTCGACCGCCCAGTGCACGATACCCTCTAACCCCACCGGGGCCCTAATTAATTTAGGAGTGATAGCCTCAAATTCTGGCACGCAAGCAGAGCTCTTTTGGTCAGAAATGGCGTCCCCATGCGGCCTGGCGCCCCTTTCCTGTATACAGATCGGCGCCGCTGCGCCTGGTTTCGTGGTGGTTCTAAAACCTAGACTAGCAGCGCAAGGCCCATTATCAGCCGGTTCTGGCACTGTGTTCCACTGTATACGGGTACCTTCCAGCCGGTCATAACTTAGCTGTATACGGTTAGTAATAAAAGGCTGCGTATCATGTGAGGTTACGCGCACAATCGTGTCACATCCTGTGCCGCTGGTATCCAGCTGGGGCATAATAGGCATATGGTCAGTGTGCTCTGACAGCTGCTGATCACCCAGCTTAGTCCTCTTGATAAGTTTGCAAGACTGAGGGAGGTCTAAGTTGGGCTGAGACGCACCTTGGGGGCTACCCTGACTGGTGTCCTGGCAGGTACCCTGGCTAGCGTTATGAGTGACGCCCTGACCGGTGTCGTGAATGGTGTTATGAGTGACGCCCTGACCGGTGTCGTGAGTGGTGTTCTGACTCGCCGCTGGCGGCGTCTTGGCCATGGTGTGAAGCTCTTGGGCTAAGATGTAACTGACGCCCGTCGTGCTCGAACGCGGCCCCAGCTCAAAGATATGCGGAATCAAGAGCTCAAAGAAGTCGCAGGCACTGGCGACCGCTGCGCTTTCTTGCAGACTGACGCCTTGGGCTAATAAGCCTCCGGCCATCGTTTCATTGCAGTACTCAACAAACATCGTCACCGTACGCGGACTGCATTTGACCAATTGGGCACAACGCCAATGACTAAGTCCCGCGCTTAAGGCCACCAAGAGCTCAAATTGGTCCTTGGGGCTTAAGGCCTTGAGGGCTAAGTTACGTTGCTCCATCCGACTTAGGCCTCGATTCCAGGCCAGAGAGCAGGGATCCTCTAAGTCGGTACACAGCGGCAGCAAGCTGAGCTTGCCGCCTGCTCCCTCCTGAGGTTTTGGCTTATCTTTTGCCATCCAATCCTCTCAAAAGCAGCACCAGATTAGCTGCTAATCTCTCCTGAGATTACTCAGATCGATTGATTTTGCTCAGACAGTTTCTGAACCACTTTACCCCCACTAATTAGGACATTGTGGGGATGGAAATCATTATAGATACCAAAAACAACTTAGGCGGAGCGGTCAACTGGGCCTAAAAGCCCTGCTAATTCGTATATCTAGCCAGGCTAGGCAAAGTAAGGCTTGGGCCTGATTAGCCCGAGCTGCCAGGGATGGCCCAAGTTTGAGGGCTCGTTGCACCGCAAAAATCCGCAACTTGCGAACGCATGCGTGCAAAACCTGATTTGCGCGATAAATAAGCCGATGGCTCAGCTGAGACTTGGGGCCACAATTAAGCAGTTGGTTCCGCTGTGCCGTCGCCCGTGCGCGACACAATAGCGCTCAGCGCTTGGGTTCGAGCGTGAAAAAGTAATGCCTAGGTACAAAGGCCACTAATTGGCATGTTTTATCTTCTGATAGATAAGCGCTTTTGCCCAGTGTTCAGACAAGTGTGAGGCTTAAATTTCGTGTTTAATTGGATTAATTGTGTCCACGGCCACAAATTTAAAAAAAATTAACACTCGCTGGTGTGGGCTATTTTTTGGGGTAGTACGCCGCTAAAGCCCAATGCAACGCACTTGGCGCCGTTTTAAACGCTAGGAAGGGCCTTTTGACGCTTGGTTAATTTTGTGAACTGCGGCAGCTCTGAGCACCGGTCCTACCCTGTTGAGGCGCCCTTGCGGGCGAGCGTTCTGGACATGTGCAATGTGCACGAGCACAAGTTGCGCTACCCCCGCAGCTCGTCTTTTGGTTGCTCCATTTGGGGCACGGTGCGACCCCGCTGGGTTAACTATCGCTGCCGTAACGCCGTAAAATTTAAGGGCAGAACTCGGCGCTTTTTTTTGTTTTTTCCTGCTAAGCGAGAGCGCACTGCATGTGCGCGGACCAAGGAGAAGAATATGGAAAAGAATCCCCAGTCGTATGCGCTGGATGAGGCCCCAGACAGCGTTGCGGTAGAGCCCGTCTCTGAGGCTCAAGCGCAGGTCAAGCAACGATTTTTTCATCACGACCATCCGCTCATTCTGGAGCCCAAGATCTGCAATGGTCACCTCGTGATGCCCGCCGCGTGGCGTGATGATGATGACGACGATGACGACTATGACAAATAGCTCAGCGCTGAGCTTGCTGGAAGCAGCGCGCTCAGACTAGGCCTGAGATCTTTGCTAAAATGCTTGCGCTTAATTACACGCCGGTTGGCTTAGTGCGCTTGTGGTGTTGGCGCTGCGCTGAGCTTGCTGTGCTTGCGCTAAGCTTAGCGGTTTATATTTAAGCTTGCTTACGCGCTGGAAGCTTGATGCGCTTGTGGTTTTGATCTAACAGGATGGCTCAGATGCCTAAGATACTTTGGATGTCGCCCTATAGCCTGCACGATATCTCATCGGGGGCCTCCATCAATTGCAAATATCTCTTGGAAGCTTTGGCCGCCCAAGGCTATGAGGTCTGGGCCTTATCGTCCTTTATCTTCGATATGCCGAGCGGCGCCCAGCTCTTCACCCAGGCCCAAGACAAGTTAGCCTTGAGCGACAAGCCGATCTTTGAGCTCAACGATAACGGCATCCACTATATCTACCAGCGCTGCCACTCCACCTTTGAAGGCGAGCAAAGCGCCGCTGAGCAAGAGGTCTTCTTTACCTTGCTGCGCGAGGTATTAGATCGCTTTGCCCCTGATTTATGTATGGCCTTTGGCACCAGCATGCTCACTATGACCTGCTTTGCTGAGGCCAAGCGCCGGGGTATCACCACCATCTATCCGGTGTTAAACGGCAACCACGGCAGCTTCTCCTTTCCTGATGTCGACCTGCTCTTGACCGACTCGCAGGCTACCGCTGATCTCTACTTTAAGCGTGACCGCATCCGCGCGCACCCCATCGGGGCCTTCTTTGTCCCTGAGCGCTTTGTCGCCAAAAAGCGCCACCCTAAGTACGTCACCATGATCAACCCAAGCTTTGAAAAGGGCCTTTCTATCTTGGCGCGCCTGAGCTTGGCGTGCCAAAGCCGCCTGCCTGACGTGCGCTTCTTGGTGGTCAACTCACGCGGCAACTTCGCTGAGAACGTCCAATACCTCCATGAAAAGGGCCAGCGCGATGTCCATCCGCTCAGCCCGCAGGACTTCGTCAATGTCGATATGACCCCGGCGACCACCAATATGAAGCCGATTTATGCCGCCACTCGGGTGTTAGTGGCGCCATCCTTATGGTTTGAGTCGTGGGGCCGCGTGGTGAGCGAAGCGGTCTATAACGGCATTCCAGTATTAGCCTCGAACTCAGGCGGTCTTGCTGAGGCCGCTGGCGGCGCGAGCCTTAACTTGCCGGTGCCTGAGCACTGCCGTAACGACTACCTGTCGCTGCCGTCGCTTGAGGAAATCGAGCCGTGGGTGGTCGCCTTAGAGCGTCTTATCACTGAGGACTGGTCGGCGCAGGTGAGTGCGGCCCAGCAGCGCCTGGCTGCGGCCAATTGCTTAGCGCGCTTTAACGCGGTGGTGCAGCCGTATCTTGATGAGCGCGCCCGTGACCACCTCCACTTTAATCGCTAGGAGCTGCTATGCCCAAGATTCTTTGGATGTCGCCCTATAGCCTGCATGACATCACCTCGGGCGCGTCGATTCACTGCCGCGCCATCTTAGAGTCCTTGCAGCAACGCGGCTTTACCGTGTGGTCCTTTGCCACCTTTGTCTTTGATCGCCCGTACGGTGGTAACGCCACCTTTGGCGATTTAGGGCAGCTCTTTGCGCGCAACCCTCAGGCCAAGCTGTTCCAGTTTGACGATCGCGGCATCCACTACATCTATCTTAAGAATCAGCACACCGCTGAGATGGAGCGCACGGTCAGCGAGCAAAATGAGTTCTTTGAGCGCTACCTCGATGTCCTAAGCGCCTATAAGCCCGATCTGGTGGTGGGCTACGGCACCGGTATGGACTCCTACACCTGCTTTGCTGAGGCCCAGCGCCGAGGCATTGCCACGGTCTATTTTGTGATGAATGGCAAGCATGCGCACTTTACCTTCCCGCATCTTGATTTGGTGCTGACCGACTCGCACACCACGGCCCAGCTCTACGCCGAGCGCGAGCACATCAATTGCACCCCGATCGGCCAATTTATCGAGCCTAAGTACGTGGTCGCGCCCGAGCGCCAACCAAGCTTTGTCACCTTGGTCAATCCCGACTTCAGTAAGGGCCTTTCCATCTTCGCCAAGCTCGCCAAGGCCTGCCAAAGCACTCTGCCGGAGCTTAAGTTCTTAGTGGTCAACTCGCGCTCGAACTTCGTCGCAGGCCTGCCGTACTTGCATGAGCCTGGCAGCACGGTTAAGCCGTTTACCGCGCAGGATTTCCCGAACGTCCTCATGACCAATGCCACCAACGATATGCGCTTGGTGTACGCGCGCGCCCAGGTGCTGCTAGTGCCATCCTTGGCGTACGAGTCCTGGGGCCGCATCGCGAGCGAAGCGCTGTTAAACGGCATCCCGGTGTTAGGCTCCAAGATTGGCGGTATTCCTGAGGCCATCAATGGCGGTGGTATCGTGCTGGAGCCTCCGGCGCACTGCCTGCAAGACTTCACCGAGCTGCCAGGCGACGAGGAAATCGCCCCTTGGGTTGAGGCCCTCAAGCGCCTGGTCAGCGAAGACTGGAGTGCCGCAATCGCCAATGCCCGGCGCAATGTTGATATCAACGAGTTAAGTAGCCGCTTAGCCACTCAGCTCACCACCCTGTGTCAGCAGCGTCAAGCTGCCCACTTCAAGCCTCGTTAGGAAAGAAAATGCCTAAAGTATTGTGGTTATCTCCATACAGTTTGCATGACACGTCCTCCGGTGCCTCAGTGGATGCCAAGGACATGCTCGAGTGCTTAGTCAAGCGCGGCTTTGAAGTGTGGTCCTGTGCCTCCTTTGTCTTTGACAATCCGTCGGGTACAGTGGCCTTTGGCGATTTAGAGCAAAAGCTTAAGCAAGATCCCCATCAGACCTTTATCTTGGACGACAATGGCATCCACTATATCTACACGCGCTGCCACAGCCGTCACGAACTTGATTTCACCTTAGATGAAGGCGAGCTGCTCTATCAGACCTTTTTGCAGGTCTTAGATGAGTTCAAGCCTGATATCGTCTTTGGCTATTGCCCGGGCATGACCTCCTTGACCTGCTTTGCCGAGGCCAAGCGCCGGGGCATCAAGACGGTCTATCTCTTGGTCAATGGCAATCACCAGCAATTTGCCTTCCCTAATTTTGATTTGGTGATCACCGATAGCCAAGCCACCAGCGATTACTACGCTAAGATTAGCCGCATCAATGTGGTGCCAACCGGTGCCTTCTTCTCGCCGGAGCGCTTCTTGAGTAAGGAGCGTGAGCCCAAGTACGTCACCTTTATCAATCCGGTCGGCGCTAAGGGCCTGCCGATTTTCGCGAAGCTCGCCAAGGTGTGCCAAACTGAGCTGCCCGACTTGCGCTTCTTAGTGATCAACAGCCGCGCCCATTTTGCCCAGACCGTGACCTTGCTCCACGAAAAGGACCAGCCTGAGGTCAAGCCGTTTAAGCCGACTGACTTCCCTAATGTCGATTTGGCTGGATCCCAAAAGGACATGCGCCCGGTCTATCGCATCACGCGCGCTCTGATCGCCCCATCCCTCTGGTTTGAGTCCTGGGGCCGCGTCGCCTCGGAGGCCGCGTTAAATGAGATTCCGGTCTTATGCTCGACCTCGGGCGGTTTAGCCGAAGGCATGGCCGGTTGTGGCCTGGCGCTGCCGGCCCCAGAGCACTGCACCAAGGATCATTGGTCGCTGCCGACCGATGAGGAAATCAGACCATGGGTCGAGGGCCTCAAGACCATCTTAAACACTGATTACAGCGCCCAATTTGCCCAGGCCAAAGTCTTGCTCTCGCCGGAGCGCGCCACCAACCGCGTGATCGCGGCCTTTGCCCCGCTCTGCCATAAGAGCGCCAGCAATCATCCCCAGTTTTATCGCAATTAGCCAGCAAGTGGATTCTAGAGGAACACAAAATGCCTAAACTGCTTTGGGTTAGCCCACTGAGCGTACACGATACGACCAACGCCTCCGCCACCCAATGGCGCAATATGCTGTTATCGCTTAAGGCCCGCGAGGTCGACATCGTCGGTTTAAGTGCCCTCAACTTCCTGCAAGAGAGCGGCACCTCGATGTTCACCGACTTAGACGAGAAGCTCAAGGGCAACGAGAACTCGTTTAACCTCAACGATAACAACATCAACTTCATCTACATGCGCACCAAGAGCCGCCACTTGGGCGATATGACCTCGCAAGAGCAGCGTAACTTCTACGCCAAGTTCTGCGCCATCATCAACGCCTTCCGCCCGGACGTGGTGATGGGCTGTGGCACCGACATGCTCTCGATGGTGTGCTTTGACGAGGCCAAGCGCCGGGGCCTGCCCACGGTTTACACCTTATTAGATGGCACCCCACGGCGCTTTAACTTCCCTAATATCGATGTCGTGATCACCGACAGCTCGGCCACGGCAAACCTCTACGCCACCATGCAAAAGATCAATTGCGTGGTCACCGGCTCCTTCCTGCCGGTAGTCGGCAGCAAGCCCCAAGAGGGCGAGGTGGTTGAACGCACGCGCATCACCATGATCAACCCAAGTCTCGACAAGGGTTTGACCATCTTTGCGCGCTTAGCCCAAATGAACCCAGCGGTGGCGCAAAACTTTAAGTTCACGGTCTATGAGACCTATCAAGGCCAATTTGCCGAGCAGATTGCCAAGGCCCATGAGTTAGGCAGCAGCGAGCCAGCCTTTAGCGCCGAGGCCTTAAACAGCATTGAGGTGTTGCCTCCAACCACCCCAAGCCGCGAGGTCTTAGCTCAGACCAAGCTCTTAGTCGCCCCATCACTCTCCTTTGAGGGCATCAACCCGATTGCACGCGAGGCGGTCGCAAGCGGCATTCCGGTCTTAGCCACCAATCAGATTGGTCTGGCCGAGTCGGTAGGCGAGGCCGGTGTCTTAGTGGAGATCCCAGCCTACTGCTTAAACGACCATCAGGTGGTACCGCGCAGCGAGGACATGACCAACTTCATCAAGGGCCTGACCATGGCCTTAAGTGAGGACTACGCCGAGCGCTGCCAAAAGGTCAGCCGCCGCTTTGACGTCAACCTCAGCGCCAATCGCTTAGCGGTGATCTTAAAGCCGCTCTTTGACCAGCGTGCGGGCAACAATCCGCAGCTGTTACGCAACGGCAGCCTGGTCTAAGGGCCGCCTAGGCCCACCCGGCCCGATGACCGGGCCCGCTGGGCCCAGCGGGGTCCGGCCAGCTGGGCCCAGCGGGCGCGCCGCCGAGCCCTGTCTGCGCGGCCGGGGCTTGCCTACTGGGCGCGCCCTTAACTTGTAACCTGAGGTGTCTATGTCCAAGATCTTGTGGATTTCGCCCTTTAGCCTACACGACACCTCATCAGGTGCCGCCATCAATTGTCGCTACATGTTAAAGGGTCTGGCGCGCCAGGGCTACGAGGTCTGGGCCTGCACCACCTTTATCTTCAATCACGCCGATGGCGCCAAGCAAGACTTTGGCGACCTCGACCAAATCATCCATCACAGCCCGAACAATGTCTTCATCTTCGATGAGGACAATGTCCACTATGTGTACCCAAGAGTGGGGCAAATCAGCGAGCTCAATATGACGCTTGCCGAATGCCAGCTCTTTTTTAACACCTTTCGCCAAATCCTCGAGGAATACGAGCCGGACTTAGTGATGGGCTATGGGGTCAGCCCCTTAGCACAAACTTGCTTTGCTGAAGCCAAGGCCCGAGGCCTGCCCACCGTGTACGTGGTGTGCCATGGCACCTACGGCAACTATCTTTTCCCTAATATCGACCTCATCGTCACCGATTCGCACGCGACCGCCAAGCTCTACGCTGAGCGCGACGAAATCAATATGGTGCCGGTGGGCGCATTCTTTGACCTGCGCGATATCACCGCCCCCCAGCACCAAAAGCTCTTTGTCACCATGCTCAATCCAGTTGAGCATAAGGGCGTGGCGATCTTTGCCAAGCTCGCAAAGGTGTGCCAACAAGAGCTACCATCGGTGAAGTTCTTGACCGTGGGCCCGCGCCTCACTGAGATCTTGGGCCTGCTCCATGAAAAAGGGCGCCCGGACGTTCACCCCTTTACTCCGGCGGACTTTCCTAACGTCTATATGGTCGCCCCCCAAGCGGACATGCGCCCAATCTACGCTATCACCTCGGTATTAGTCGCCCCCTCTCTTTGGTTTGAGCCCTGGGGCCGGGGCGCGAGCGAAGCGGTCTTTAACAATATCCCGGTAATTGCCGCCAACTCGGGTGGCTTAAGCGAGGCGATCGCCGGTGGCGGTATCTTGCTTGATACCCCTGAGCATTGTCAGCACGACTACCTCTCGCTTCCAGACGACGCAGAAATTCGCCCTTGGGTCGAGACGCTCAAAGTCTTTTTGAGCAACAATAGCGACGAGCTCTTGCATCAAGCCAAGGAGCGTTTGTCCCAAGACAATGCCCTGTACCGCCTGATCGCGGTTTTAGAGCCGCTGATGGCCCAAAAGGTCACTGCCCTTGACCTCAACCAATTGAGCGATAGTGCGCTCCCCGACGTGCATTTTTAGGAGGCGCCATGATCAAGATTCTGTGGATTAGCCCGTGCTGCGTGCACGACAACTTAAACCCGGCGGCGGCGCAAGTGCGCAATATGATTGCCGCGCTCCACGATCATGGTGCGACCTTAGTGGTCTTGACCTCGACCGTGCGCGTGAGCAGTGCGCCGAGCTCAGTTTCGGCCGTAGTGCGTGAGCCCATTGCCCACTCGAGTACCAAGTTTCAAATTCTAGACGGCGACATCCCCTACGTTTACACCACCACGGCCTCGATTAGCTTAGGTGACATGACGGTCTTAGAGCAGCGCAATTTCTACAATGAGATGACGCCGATCATCTGCGGCTTTAAGCCTGATTTAGTGATTGCCTCCAGCTCGGACATCGTGACCATGTCCTGCCTCAATCTAGCACGCCAATGCCAGATCCCGACCGCCTTTGTCCTGCTTGAACACCCGACCTTTGACTACAGCTTCCGCGATAGCGATCTCATCTTGGCTACAAGCCAATTTTTAATTGACAGCTACGTCACCCCGCAGGGGCGCGCCGCCACCTATATCGGCCCCTTTATCAAGGTCACCGGCCCGCTTTTGACCCACCCAGGCGCAAGCCCAGGAAGCCTAAAAGAGCAGCGCGCTAAATTAAAGAGCATTGCCGACGATGTCGCAAATAGAAAGCTCATCTTGCTTGAGAACCCAAGCTTGGAGAATGGCCTCGGGCTCTTCTTAGAGCTGGTCAAGCAATGCCGCAGCGACCGCACCCTCTTTGCTTACCAATTTGCCGTCTTAGAGCGCGAGCCGAACCAATTTGAAAATTGCCTCAACGAGTACTACGACCGCAACAATGGCCAGAAATCCTACGATGTGAGCCACTTTGCCTATATTACGGTCTACCCTTACACCACCGAGCGCCAAACAATCCTCCAAAAGACCCGCGTCCTAGTGATGCCAACCCTCTCTTACGATTGCGCCCCGGAAATGTCACTTGAGGCGGTAAGCCACGGCGTGAGCGTCATCACCACCGACCAGCCGACCTTTGAGGAATTTTTAGGGGCCCAGGCCACCTATATCGACGTGGGCCAAGACGTGATCGACAATCTGACCACGCCGCCGCAGCCTGAAGACGTCACCCCGTGGTTTCAGGCCTTAAAGGCGCAAGTGACCACTGCCCCCGACCTCAAGGAGTTAAAGGAGCTCTTTGCGCGCAACAGCTACGAGGCCAACGTCAAGCGTCTGTGCCTGGCACTTGCGCCCCTGGGTGCTCAGCACGCCGGTAGCAAGCCGCAGCTGCTGCGCACCGGCGCCTTTAGCCTCAGAGCCATTATCCAGGCCGAGCTTGACGCGCGCGCCCAGGTGGTACACCAAGTGGCCGAGCACGTGCAAAGCACCATGAGCGACCACAATGAAGTCACGGAAGAGCAAGACTCGAGCGCTATCTTCAACACCCCGACCTTTGACACGGCCCAGCAAAGTGCCAAGGTAGTGAGCGACCTGCGCCGCAGCCTGATGGACGCCAATGTCCTAGCAGGCAATGAGTACCTCACGAGCTTAGTTACGGATAAGGAGAGCCAAAACGGTCACGCCGCCAAGCTCAACAAGCTGCAAGCGGCCATTGCCCTGGCCAACGCCAACGCCGCCTCGTCCTATCTGACCCTCACCGAGGCCGCCAAGCGTGCCTTCTCGACCGCCTTAGAGCCCGAGCAGCTGCTCACCCGCACCAAGCTCGGCCAAGCTCTCGCCCAAGCCTTAGAGCAGCAAAAACACCAGCCCAAGCTCTAAGCCCCGCAGCCCCCGAGAGGCCCCACCATCCGCGCGGGGCCTAACCGTCTGAGCTGGGCTACGCCGTACGCGCGAGGCAAAGAAAATCAGCTGAGCTGACGACGTTATAACACAATCGTCATTGGCAAATATAACAAAAATAAAGGCGAGTCAAACAACTCGCCTCAATCAGATAATCATAATTGCCACGTCAACTTTATGCAATTAACACAAACCAGCTTTTGCCAGTTGACGATCGGTAATATTGATGTATTTCTTGATGGCATCAAGAGTAAAACCATCGGCCTGCATCTTTTTAACCGATTCAATTTTGGAGTTCAGCTCGCGCTCCTTTTGCTCCCTCATCTCCTTCTTGTACTCTTGTTCGCGGGCCTTCATTTCCTTCTTGAACTCTTGCTCGCGCGCCTTTATTTCCTTCTTGCTTTTCTGCTTTTCCCACTCAAGCTCATCCTGCATCTCTTCGAGCGCAGTATATTCCTTCATCTAAAACCGGCGCGGATACCCCCGAGGTAACTCGGGGGAGGAAGCGCCGCCTCATGTTCTCAGTTCGGTTA
>CALXXU010000075.1 GCA_944392765.1 uncultured Anaerobiospirillum sp. | reverse complement strand
GTGGTGTTGCTGACGCCAAAGAGCGACGCAATATTTAAGGCACCTTGCTTTAGGGCCTGCGTGCTCATCTGCTCGCGTACGTGCTCACGTAAGGCGTGGGCAATTTCGTGGCCCATAACCGTGGCGATTTCGTCATCGTTGAGCTTGAGCTGCTCGACTAAGGCGGTGTACACCGCAATCTTGCCACCGGCCATACACCAGGCATTGAGCTCTTTGGAGGTAATGACGTTGACCTCCCAGTCCCACTGAGCGCAATCAGCTCTGAAGGAAGGAGCCTTAGCAATAAGGCGATTGCCAATCTTTTTAACACGCGCCGTCAACGCCTTATTGGTATTGAGTACGCCTTGGGCCTTAGCTTGAGCGATAACCTCATCATAGGCTTGAGCCGACTGGGTCATAACTTCTTGCTCTGAGACCAACATCAGCTGCGCACGGTCAGTTGTGCTTGAGTTCGAGGTCGTGTTGCTGACACAGCCCACTAAGGCAGTTGACGATACCGCAACAACACCGGCTAAGGCCAGGGACAACAGGGACTTTTTTAACTGCATAGCTACCTCGCTAAAATCCATCACTCGGTGAAGTTTTATCTTGTTGCAATCTTTGCACCCAGTGCCATTTGTGTGACCGAGCCCGCATACCGTGCACACCGGTTGCACGCGGAGCTTGCTACAATGGGCTCAGTTAATTGAGGAGCTTGCTATGATTCCTGCACGCGTCATCATCGCCTATTTTTCCCCAACAGGTGGCACCAAGAAGGTGGCCTTAGCCTTAAAAGACGGCTGTAGTGCGGCCTTAGTGCACCAAGTAAAGACGCCAAGTTTCACCATCAAGCTGCCGACAACTGAGGTCCCGGTCACCACCTTTAACTGCTTGACCGCAAAGAGCCGCCACAAAGACTTGCAACTCACTGCAAACGACCTCTTTATCTTGGCCTACCCAGTGTACTTTGGACGTATGCCCTGGGCCTTAAGTGAGTGGCCTGCGCTTAAGGGCAATGGTGCTACGGCCGTAGTCGTTTCCGTTTATGGCAATCGCGCGATTGAAGATGGCGAGCGTGAGACCATGATGTTGCTCAAGGAACATGGCTTTAAGGTGGTAGGCGCCATCGAGGCGATCGCCGAGCACTCCCAAGAGCGCACGCTAGCCCAAGGCCGTCCGGACGAACAAGACCAAGCCGACTTCAAGACCATTGCCGCGCAACTGCTTACGGCAATAAAGCAAGGCCTACCAGAATTTGAATTTGACGCTACCACGCCGCTTAAGACCCCAGGCAAGGCTCCAGCGGTACCGCGCATCTTAGAGCGCCAACGCTGCGATGATTGTGGCCGCTGCGCCCGGATGTGCCCAATGCAGATTATCGATCCTGACACCTTGGAAGTACCTGAGGACAAGGCTCACTTATGCATGGGCTGCCGGGCCTGCATGGCCGTGTGCAAACTGGACTGTCGCGGCCTGCCGCCTCAGGTTATGGCGGCAGTGGCCGCACGCATGGCGCAAATCAAGGCCGCCAACCCTGAGCGCAAACCTAATGTGCTCAAGTTGGCGCATTAGCTCTTACGGTCGCTCGAGAGCGCTACTCTGGAGCGTCAAGGCTAGTCTAGAGCAGACCGACTGCTCTAGAGCGTGGATTGAGGCACATGACCACTCCTCTAGTGCTAAATCCTGCGTAGCCACAGCCTAGGTTCGGCGCTTTGGCGCTCAACCTTGGCCGGTTAGACTTAGCTTCAGGTGGCAAGTCCTGAGAGGGGCGCGCGTGCTATAATTTGGCACGCGCCATGCCGCTTTTGGCGCTAAGCCGGATATTAAAAAATACAACGAGCGCACCGGTTATAACCGGCGCACAACGCAAGGCAAACGCAAGGCAGTTGCTAGGTGTGAGCTAGCAAGCTTTGTTCGGGGGTTAGATGAAGCTGCAAGCTTGCTCAAAAATCATTACCTTGACTGCGCTGGGTTTTACCCTGACCGCAGCCGGTGCTTTTTATGCCTTAAATCAGGCCCAGCAAAACCTGATGGCAAGCTACCAGCAAAACCTCGAGCAGCACCTCGATAGCGTTGGGGCCGACTTACAACACTATGTTCAGCGTATCAATGGCGATTATTATCAGCTGATCAACCAATCGCTGAGCAATATCCTGTCCTTAGATCAAAGCTACTACCAAAAAGACCCCCTCCTGGCTTTCTTCGACCACAATATTCGCACCCACAGCGCCTATAGCAGCGGTGAGAATTTGCGCCTAGCCTTAGATAGCTTAGCCTACTTTAAGATCCCATACATTTCGCACGACTTTAAGAGCGGTAAGACCGAAGTTCATGGCTTAGATGACAGTGATCGCGCCAGCAATTTGCTCGAGGCAATCGCCCAAGATGGCACTAAAGTCTCCGAGCAAATCAGCAAGCGCCCGGCCTTGGAGCATGGCTTTAGTATCTTCTTCTCCGGCAGCGACTTCTTAATTGGCCTGAAGATTTACGACCGCGCTGAAGACCGCAACTACTACGTTTTAACTAGCTATCTTAACGTCTTAAACAACACGGTTGCTAACATCAAGTACGTATTCGCCGACATCGATCCAATGATTGCCGGAATCTTAGAAGGTGATGCGGTCAAGATCGTGCGCCACGGCACCACCATCTTTGCCACGAAGGAATTTACCTTAGAGCTCGATGCGGGCACTGACAATCTGCGCAAGTTAGTAGGCGTTCATCTCATCGATGAGCAAGGGCAGTTAATCGCCGACCCAACTACGGTCAAGCCAACCGATAACGCCGCCGTGGTCGCCACCTCCTATCTGCGCTCGATCAACTCCTACCTCATGGTGCAGCGCCCCTTTGACCTCTATGCGCCGGACTTTAAGTACCTGCACTGGGCCCAAGGCCTCATCATTGCCTTAAGCGCGCTCTTCTTTGCTCTGATTTTGCGCCGCCTGCTCAAGGAGGGCAACGTCACTAAGCACCATCAAGAGGACGTTGATCACTTAATCAAGAAGATTGATGGTATCACCACCACCAGCTTTAAGCTAAGCTTAACCCACGCCTTAGCGCAGCTGCGCACCAAGCCTCAGGACAGCCCACAAGAAGCCACTCAGAGCGCAGACAAAAGCGCCGCCCCAGAGGCCGCCCCAGAGGCCGCTCAAGACGGCGCCCAAGCTGCTGTACCAGCTGAAGCTGAAAGCACTGCTGAGTCCAAGGACACAACTAACGCCGCTGAAACTAATAAGGCCCCTGCTCCTAGCACTGAGCAAGCACCTGAGAGTGCCAGTGCTCAAGACGCTGACCATGCCAAGAAGCCTGCCGCCAGCGCGCGTCCAGAAGTTTCTGAACAAAGCGCGAGCGCAAACAGTGCCGCTGCCAAGGACGAGCATGGGGAAGAGGCAGCCACCTTGGATGACTCCGAGGAGCGCATTGAACTTTCCGCCGCTGAGCGCGACGCCATCGATCAACAGCTACTCAAGGAATTACTGGCAGGCGAAGCCTTCGATGAGCACTCGGCGGTTGGCCGCATTATGAGCTCGTCGCTCAAGGTCGCCCGTGAACTCACTCAGGACTATCACAACGAGATTTGCACCCTCAAGGATGAGTTTAAGGGGCGTATTGGCGTCTACCGCAAGGAAGGCCAATTTATGGCCGCACGCCAGATGCTGCTCTCAGCCCTGCCGCAAGAAGATGCGATGCCATCGTCCAACTTCGTGGACTTTGCCGCCTTTAGCGTACCGGCCCGTGAGCTCTCTGGTAACTTCTACACCATCAAGCGCTTAGACGAGGACAATCTGGCCTTTGTCATGGGCGATTGCGCCACCACCGGCATTAAGGCCGCCTACACCGTGGCGGTAGTCAATGTCTTAGTCGAGGAAGCCTTAAAGCTCGACTTAGACCCACCACACGTTATGGCCTACTTAAACGAGCGCCTGTGCGAGATTCCGAATATCTCCACTGTCGCACTCTTTATTGGCATGATCTCCGAGAAGACGGGCAACATCATTGCTGCCAACGCCGGTCACGCCGTGCCACTCTACGTGGACGACCAAGGCGCCCACTTTATTGCCGAACCGAACGAGCAGCGCTTAGGCCTGAGCAAAGATCAGGAATTTGACCTGCTCAAGTGCTTTATGGCCAATGATGACATGCTGGTGCTCTACTCCAACGGCATCATCCAAGTTAAGAACGCCCAAGGCGAGGACTTTGGTATGGAGCGCTTAATAGGTCACTGCGATACCGCCCGCGCCCAGCGCGCCGACGAGCTGGTCATCAAGATCTTAAATGACCTCAAGCAGCACAAGGGCAAGCGTCCATTCCGTCAGGACGTTTCCTTAATCTGCCTCAAGCAGCAGCGCATTTCGTTCTAACGAGAAACACGCCCAGTATGTGGGTCAGCTCTCCACGGCCGCGCCTGAAATCATGGCTACGGCTGCGCCTGAAATCAGGGCTGCGGCCAACACGGTTTAACCACGCCCGCCCCTGTATTGAGGGCGCACTAAGGCTGCTGGCTATTTGCCCTAGACCCCAGAGAGCTTGGCCCGATAAGCCTGCTAAGATTTGGCCTGAAAGAGCTAAGAGCTGGCGGCAAGATCCTACCTACGCCCTCTTTGATATGCCAAGCGAGCGCACAATCTTTTACCACTGAGGCCCCCAAGACGCACAAAGGCCACCGCATACTATGCGGTGGCCTTTGTGCGTCAGGCAGCAGTTGGGGCGCCTTAGATCTCTACTACTGCAAGAAGTCGTGCTTGTACTGCACGCAGAACTTGATATCCCAGTAGTTGAGGTGATCGCCATATTCACTGCCTGGGCGATCCTCAAAGGCACGGCTACCAAAGAGATAGGAGGTTAAGCCCTTAAGTGGACCTGAGCTGGCGCGGTACATTACGCCCGCGTTGAAGTCCATACCCTCGACACTGACGTTCTTGGAGTAGTCTTCGTAGCCGTTGGTGTAGAGCGGAGCGAAGAAGAAGTGGAAATCGCCGACGCGATAGGTAGCACCCACACCAAAGGACCACATATCCTCCAAATTGCGGTCGATGGTCCATGGATAGCGGAAGCCGATATCAGTATCGATTACCATGCTGACCGTAGCATGCTTGATGTACTCCCAGGTGAAGAAGACACCACCCCAGCTTAAAGCCAGCTCGTGGGCACCGGTAACCAGGAAGTTGTCATCGCTCATAATACCGGCGCGCTGCCACATCTCCCAAGTGTCGTCATTAACATCGGCATGGAAGAAGCACAGATTGTTCTTAAGGCGGTAATCACCTAACTGCATACGGTTAGAGAAATCAACCTCAAACTGGTTGGAGACATCGCGCTGATAGGAGGCACCGATCGATAAGCGCCATTTATCCTCATCGTGGAAGCTCAGAGCAATAAAGGAGCGCGAACGCTTTTGGGCGTCGTAGCTCATATTGACTGGATCAAACACGCCCTCGTCACGATAGCCATCATAAAGCGAACTCTTAGCGGTAAAGACTTCATTGCGCCACATCGCCCAGACATCAAGCCAGTCAGTTGGCGTTAAATAAGCCAATACGCCCTGCGAGGAAGTTGGCAAGGTACGGTTGGAGTTATTGGTGATAAGTGGCACACGATAAGGCATGGCCCCGTAACCTAGGTCGGTAACAAAACGACCGGCCTTAACAATACCGTAATCGCCTAAGCGTACCTTGAGCGCAGCATTGAGATAGCCAAAGCTCTCATCATCGCCATTGAGGTAGCCACGGGTGAACTTGCCTTCACTGGTATCGAGCTTTTGGACCCAAAAACCGCCGCCCTCTACTGCAATGAAGTCGTTAAACCAGCCGCTGTCAAACTCGAGGATAGCACCTTGAACCCAGGCATAGACATCATCATTCGGGGCATCAGCCGGTTTCATCGAACGACGCAAATCGTTACGCAGGTTCAATCTCAGCGAAGGCGTGCTCGCAGCATAATCAGTCACAGCTGCCGTCGCTTGAGCCGCTCCGAAGGCTAATAAGCTGCCACACAGAGCAGCGGCTAGGATCTTGTTCACAACTCTCTCCTCAAGGTGGGATTACCCCAACCTATCAACACTCAATGCTTGGGCCGATATTTATCTCGCTTACACGCGATGGCAACACCTTACATAGCTCAATTGCGCGCCATGATAACACCAAAATTTGTTACGTTCAAAAATGCAACATCTGTTAAAGAAAAGTGCGCGTTAACCCCCACAGCAACAAAATTCCATAGACAAGCCATCCCAGCTAGTTGGATTTAGGTTGCTGTCAGCTCAAATCGCTTCAAACTTAGATTCTATGGCCCACAACCAATTTTGTGGGCTATCCTACCTACCGTCAGATCCCCGTGAATCCAAACTGTTCACCCCTCCTTTAAAAGCTCTCGCGCCCCATATATACTGGGTTTCATCAGCAAATGAGCTGTGTTACAGGATAGTGGTTATGCAGCTGCCGTACTTTCGGCTTCGGAATTGGAGACCGGATTAGCTATCTTGGCCTCCTCTTCTCGCAGCATTTGATTTATAACTTGCTCAGGCAACCTAGGTAGCAGCTCACCGGGGCATAGTTCACGGGGTTGGGGAAATTTTATTAGAGGCTGGTTTTACCAGCTATTCCTATTTTTCGCGCAGCTTCAAAGAGTTCTTTGGCTACAATCCCTCCGAGACCGATCAAGAATGTCCGTAGTTCTAAGCCAAGCTGAGTTCTAACCACGATAGCGCCCTCGCTCGAACCACGTTCGTGAACGGCGAGCGCTCTAAATGAAAAGCACTAAGAGCGGAATTTTGTGCTCGCATAGAACGTATTTTCTGCACCGTTGGTGCGTTATTACTGCACCAGCAGTGCGCTTTGGGCTCTGATAAAAGCACAAATCATGTTCTTTTTTTGGTGCAATTTGTCAGGCAAATATAGTGCAAAGACGGCCACCAATGCACCAATAACTGGCAACGGCAAAATGGCTATTTTAAGCCACCCGCATAAAGCCGCTATTTATGGGGGCTTGAGCGTTATCACCCTTTTGGTGCCCAGCGCTTCAGCGCAATCGATCAGGTGCACTGCATCGAATTGTGGCATAATGCCCCGGTTCACAATCTTTACAACGCTCCGGGATTTGGGCAGCGTCTGCGCCCTAAGATTTGGACGCTTCAGTGCCCCGCCAACTTTGCTCATGCCCGACCACCTGCTGCGCACAGCGCAGCTGTAGCCTGAGCCCTCACCCTTGGTGCCCGCGAGCTTAGTATGAGAAGACTCACTTGCTGAGAAGGCTCTCTTGTTATGACCAGACTTACCGTAAAGGAAATTATCTTGCTGGGCATGACCAACTTCGCTTTGTATGTTGGTGCCGGCAATATTATCTTCCCTCCAATCTTAGGCTTACAATCCGGCACTAACGTGCTCCCTACTGCTATTGGCTTCTTATTAACTGGTACGGGTATGCCAGTTATTGCGGCCATTGCCATGGCGCGCTTAGGCGGCTCGATGGATGAGCTCTGCCGTCCTATTGGCGCTAAGGCTGGTTTTATCGCCACTGCGATCTGCTTCTTGTGCATTGGCCCACTCTTCGCCATTCCACGTTGCGCCACCGTCGCCTATGAGCTGGCCTTAAAGCCATTTATCAGCGAAGAATACAACATCCTGCCGGGCTATTCGGTCTTCTTCTTCGTGATCGCGACCACCTTTGCGATGTACCCAGCCAAGATCTTGGATACCGTCGGTAAGTTCTTATCGCCAGTTAAGATCGCCGCCCTCATCATCTTGTGCGTCACCGCAATTTTCTTAGCTCCTTCGGACCCACAACCTCCAATGGAGGGCTTTGTCAGCGGCGCAGGCGCCTTTGGTATCGGCTTAGTTAACGGCTATCTGACCTTAGATACCTTAGCCTCCTTAGCCTTCGCTATCATTATTGTGAACGCCATTCGCACGCATGGTGTCACCGAGGCCAAGCCTGTTACCCGTTACGCCATTATGTCGGGATGCATGGCTGGTATTGGCTTTATCTTCATTTACCTCTGCCTGTTCCGCTTAGGCAACACTTCCTTTAGCTTAACCCCGAACGCCACCAATGGTGCTGAGGTCTTAAGCGCCTACGTCAACTTAGCCTACGGCAGCTTAGGTAACATCTTCCTAGCAATTCTGATTATTGTTGCCTGCATGGTGACCGCGATTGGCCTGATTTGCGCCTGCTCGACCTACTTTGGTACCGTTTGGCCAATCAAGTACAAGTACTACGCTTTAATCTTCGCCGTTGTTTCCTGCGCGATTGCTAACTTCGGTCTGACCACCTTAATCCAGATTTCGGTTCCAGGCCTGATTACAGTCTACCCAGTCTTTATCGTGCTGGTCATGACCTCCTTCATCCGTCAGTACTTTGTAAATCAGAGCTTCGTCATCGCCCCAACCTGCGTCTTAGCCCTGCTCTTCGGCTTCGTTGATGGCTTTGATGCTGCAGGTATCGCCATCCTGCCTAAGGCTGTAACTGACGCTCTGCCATTCTACGAGAGTGATCTGGCTTGGTTACTCCCATGTGTTGGCCTCTTAATCGTCTTAGCTATTGTAGATAAGGCTATCCACAAGCGCCCAACCGTCCATCAGGCCGTTGACCAAAGCAAGAGCTAACTGATTGCTCCCACAGGTCCAGCCCACTGGGCCTTATAACCCCAGTTTTCTGGGATTCTAAAAAGCCCGGCTCTGCCGGGCTTTTTGCGCCCTGAAGCGCCCAGAAACGATTTTTTGCGCACCATAACAGAGCGCTCCTTTAGGATTAACAATGCGGCGCTAAGATGCCGGGGCAATCAGGCCTAACCTGACCGTAGCACCACCAGCGGCTCAGGGAGCACAGCTCAGATCGGCTTGATGCTGCAGCCCATTTAGGTAAGGATTTTCTTGAGATGAACCCACAGCTCAAAGGCTCTCTAGCCGGTATGCTCTCGGCTGCTTGCTACGGCAGCAGCCCTGTCTTAGCGCTCTTGCTCTACCGCTATGGTTTTGATGCCGCGAACGCCCTGGTCTACCGCTACGGCTGCGCCTTGGTGCTGCTCTTACCCTTACTCTTAGTCAAGCGCCAAAAGCTCGGCTTACCATTCAAGGACCTCAAGTGCTTAGCGCTACCTGCTATCTGCTTTGCGCTCTCGACCCTGTTCTACTTCATCTCCTTCAATTACATGAACGCGGGTATCAGCGCGACTATCCTGTTCTTGTACCCAATTTTTACCGCGCTCATCATGGTCTTGGTCTATCACGAGAAGCTCTCGCTCTCCATGATACTGGCGATTGCGCTGAGCTTTGCCGGTGTTGCCATGCTCCATGGCGCCGAAGAAGGTGGTATGTCCTTAATTGGCACTATTCTCGCCATTGCTTCGGCCTTCACCTACGCCCTCTATATCGTCGGTATCAACCGCACTCACATCATGATCACCAATGAGAAGCTGACCTTCTACCTCATCGTCTTCTCGGTGGCTATTGCAGCGCTCTACATTGCCTTGGCACCGTCCTTAAACTTTATGGTGCCGCATGTACCGCAGGAATATGGTCTGATTATCATCTTAGGTCTGGTTCCGACGATCTTTTCCTTGGTACTGCTTAATATCGCGGTCGAGCACATTGGCTCAACTATGACCGCCGTCTTAGGCGCCTTAGAGCCAGTCACGGCCGTGGCCCTCTCGGTCCTTATCTTCCATGAGGCACTGACCTTTAACCTTGTCATGGGCATTGTGCTTATTTTGTGTGGCGTGCTGATCGTGATTGGCGGCCGCCGCTTCCGCGCTACCAAATATCGCGTCATCATCAAGCGCTTGAACCAAGTCATCTACCGCTCGATGCACCGCCGCTGGCGCTGGAAGAGCTAAACAGAAAGTGAGCAGAGCTTGGGGCTGACAGACCGGGAACCAAGCTGCCTTGGCAGCACAAAGCCCCAGGGGCTTACCACTGCCCACGTCTCAATGCGTGGGTCGGTGGTAGTCTCAAGAACAACCGCAGAAGTACGGTACTCACTGGCGCTTCAGCGCGACCGCCCTATTTAGCCAGATTGATTTAGAGCCTGCCCTGAGTTGCCAAGCAATTCCTGGAGGCGTGCGAGACTGGATTTTTTTTTTGAATCTGTAGCAATATCACTTGACGCAATACAACCTACTTTGCGCCCTACCTTACAGAGGCCGCAGCTCGCCTTAAGCTTCCTCTCACTGAATTGTTAACCCAGCTCAAGCGCCACTACGGCGGCTATTGCTTCAACTACTATGACCCGAGCGCCCAAGTCTATTGCCCATGGTCGATTAACCACTTCTTTGCCCAAATGCTGGAGCCAGATAAGGAGCCTGAGTTTGGCACCTATTGGCTCAAGCAACCGCAGCTTAAGCCCAAGCTGCAAGCTACAGCACAGGCCTTTGAGCCAGAGCTCCAGAACCTTATACAGCGACAGCCCGGCTATTTTGTCAGCCGCTACCTCCTAAGTGCTGACGCCCGGTATATTCAGCTATGGCAAGCCCTCAACTTAGGCTTCATCAGCATCAAGCACATACCTGAGGAAGGTAACAGCTACGGCTGCCCGAACCTTGAGATGGAGCGCAGCTTAAAGCGCATCTTCGAGCTTGATTAACTCTGATTTACTTGCTCCCAAAACGCCAAAGCCCTAAAGACACGCTCTAGGGCTTTGATCTCAAATCTCAGTTAGCGGCGACGGCGCTTACGACGGTGGGCGCTGCTATCACCACTTGAGGCTTCAGCTGGTGACTCAGTCTGCGCTTCAGCTTTAACTGCACTCTGAGGCTCAGTCTTGACCTCGGTCGCAGGCTCAGGCTTGACCTCTGCCACCGGCTCAGGCTTGACCTCAACCTTAGGCTCAGATTTTACCGGTTCGCTCTTAACCACAGGCTTAGGCTCGGCCTTAGGCTCAATCTGAGCTGCAACTGTCTTAGGCTCAGCATTAAGCTCAGCCAGGGCAGCTGCGGCAGCGGCCTTGGCACGAGCGCGGGTCTTATTACGACGGCTGCGGCGGCCCTTGATTGACTCAAACTCGCTTGGGGCTACTACCTGAGTAAGAGGTGCCTCGTCCTGAGCTGAGCTTGCAATCTCTTCCTCTGGAGCGGCTGCGACCTCGACTGGGGCAGCAACCTCAACCGGCGTTACGATCTCAGGCGCGCTCTCAGGCTCAACCTCTGGTGCAGCCGTTGGCTCAAATTCTGGCTCGAGCTCAGCTACGGCCACGCTTGGGGCGGGAGCAGGTTCTGCCGCTTGCTCCTGTACGGCACTCGCCTCAACCTGATCAGTAAAGTCAGGTTCATTGAACTCAGGCTCAACCTGCTCTGCGGCAAACTCTTGGACCACCGCACTGCTCTCAGCAGCCTCAGGCGCGGTGCTTGGTTCAACCTTGGCACTTGGCGCTAAGCTTGATGGCGCCAGCGCTGGTGTGTACTCGCGGCCCAGCGCATTTTCCCAACCGGCATCTGGGATCGAGGCAATCGGGGCAATAATCTGGGCTTGAGCCTCAGCTAAGAGCTCAGCGGCGCTCTTGACTGGACGCTGCATCACGGCATGACGCGAAATCACCGTGGCGGGGCCCTCGTCGCCTTGCTCGGGAGCTTGCGCTTGCTTGATACGCTCGAGCTCAGCGTCTAAGGCGGCACTCTTCTCGTAATCTTCAGCGGCCTTGCGCGAATTGGTGACAATGCGGGTGGTGCTGTTGCGCACTAAGACCGCGTTGGCGATGTGATCACCATTCTCTTCAGCATTTTCCACCCCATAGGCCTGACGGCGGCGCGCTGCATCTAAGGCAGCTTGCGCTTCAGCTACCGTCATGGGGCGCATCGTGCTTGGGCTAGGCACATAGTAATCATCTTCAGGACGCGGATAGCCCGTAGCCAGAGGTCGGCCACCTACGCCCTTTAAACCGTATTCGCCCCAGCGCTCACGGGTCATAGAGTGACGCGCCACAATGGCATCAGGGCTCGGTACAAAAGTCTGCTTGATCGTGCGGACAATTCGCACGCCTTCGCTTGAGGCAATGACCTCATCTTGACGAACCGGCTCGCGCTTAGGGGCAGGTACCGCCACCTGATGAGCTGGTTCGTCCTTGGCATCAGTGGTCATAGTTTTAACCTCAGCTTCTAAATTAGGGGCGGCTGGCTTAACGGTGGCGCCATCGTCCACGACCGTCGCAATAATTTCTTGCTCTGGGGCCAAGCGCTCCATGGACTCGGACGTGACTTCAGCGCTCAGCTGAGTATTGATCTGCGCACCCTTATTGAGCACAAGCCTCGTCTCCTCATCCACCAATAAACCCTCAGGATGGGCGGCGGCCATCGCGTGGGCACGCGCACTGGAGGTGCTCATAGTGATACGAGTGGTGGTATTGTCCGTGGGCTGCAAATTGACATACTGAGCATAACGCTCAGTGCCTAAGTTACGCTCTAAACCGACGCTTTGCGTTATCCCCTTGCTCATGCCGTAGCTTAGAGGCTGACTGTGACCTGAAGACTGCTCCTTGGTGCTTGGACGCAGCGGCATCACCGCGCCCGAGCGGTAAATCGCATAGCGCGGCTTGTTGTCGCGTACCGGTTCATTGGCCGGAGTGCCTAAGGTTTGAGCCCGTGCTTCATCTTGGGTCTTAACGTAGTGACGTACACGCATCAGGCTCGCGTAATCTTCAGGCGAGAGATCATAATCCTCTTGATAGGCATAAGCCTCTAAGGCGGCCGCGCTTAAAGTTGCCAACTCGTCCGAGGCGGCACTTTGGCGTTGCTCAAAACCTGGGATATTCCAGTTCTGAGTGAAATTTAAGCTGCTGAATTTATCGGCGCGAGCACTATTGAGCGCCAGGCGCCCTAGTTGAGCGGCAGCTTGCGCACTTACCTGTGCCCCTAGCGTCTGACCATTGGGCTCATCAAGATAGGAATCTGATGGGCTGAGCCGATAGAGGCTTTGTAAGTTTTTGTTAGTCTGCTCCATAGCGTTCAATGGGGCCTTAGCACCCCAACTGAGAGTGCCCGACCATTTCCTCAAACTTAAGTGGTAAGTTCCTAAGCTGCTGGGAACTTATCCCTGCTGCTTACAACATGCGGCGGCCTAAACTCGAGGTTTAGGCCGCGCGCGCTATCGGATCATGACCTGTAACTAGGCCTGCTTTTCTAACTTCGACCCATCGTCCTTGGCCTCAGCCTTGGCAGCCGGCTTGAAGTCACCGTTAGGCTGGGCCTTAGTGATAGTACCTGGGGTGGCAACCTCATTTAACGGCTGGCTCTTGGTGACCGTGGTGTGCACCGAGCTCAAGCTGTTGTAAGGAGCCGCACCATCAATCGAGGTGCCGCTGGTGACGCCCAGCATATTGTTTAAGGCGAGGTTACCTAAGTTAGCATCGTTTAAATATTGCTCATCCGAGCAACCTAAGGCCGTGGCAATTAAGGCTAAAGGCAGGCGCTCTAAATCTAAACGGACGCGATCGCCATAGACACCATCGATTAAGCAGCGATATAAGTGGGTCTCGCTTTGGTTCAGGGCTACTGGTGCGCTATCAAAGGCGCTTAAGTCATCGTTAGTCCACAGATCTTGATTGGAGAGCAAGGTCTGCTCATCCATTAAGACGGACTCGATATTTGGCAGATATAAGCGCAGGTTGTGCAAGATCGCAAAGGACTTGAGGTCAATCGAGCCTAAGTACTGGCAATGGGCATTGCCGACCCAACTAATAGCGCAGGCCTCGCGGATGTGATTGAGTGGGGTAATGATGCCGATAGTGCCCTTGAGATCAGGCAAGGCTACAGCCGTTGGCAGATTGTCGATGAAGACGACGCGATCTGGGCGAATCTTGAGCTGCTCCATCTCTTGGATCGAGGTAGCAAAGAGGCGCATACCGCCGATCTTAGCGCGCAAATCTTGATCGAAGACGACCATGCGTACCAGCGATGGTGGTGGGGTTAAGCCCAGCTGTAATAAGTCCTTGCGATAAGGATTGAGCTCTAAGTAATCACGCAGGAAATCAAGCAGCAAATGGCTGTGCAGTTCAAACCAACGGGTATCAACACCACGAATTGGGATTTGGCGGATTAAGCACTCGCTATCGCGGTGCTCGCAGAACCACTTGGAGACAGCGACCATACGCTCGAAGTCAATCCAAGCCAAATTGGCTAAGGAGCTGATGACATTGAGCGCAGAATCAATTAACTCAGGAACCTCTTGGGCAATGAGGTCTAAACAGCGCACAGCGGAGTGATATTCGACTAAGTGACCGGCCCAGGTAGCTAACTCATCTGGGGTGTCGAACACGAGGTGAATTGGCACCTTGACCGTGCCTAATTCGTCGTAGCTCTTATCGATGAACTCGATATGACCAGCAGGCAGGTGGGTATTCCACTCAGCGCAGAAGCTTAAGAAAGCGTCCTTGTTTTCTAAGACTTCTTCGTCCTTGGTCGGGGCACCTAAATAAAGGTGGGTTGGGAAGTCCTCGGGCACATCGCGCTTATCCTTGATGTGACTTGCCAGCCAACTAATCACTTTAGCGCGATAGTAGTTGTTAATCTCGCTGCGAATGATGCTACGATTTTTCACGAAGAGCTCCTAAAAATCTCTGTGCGCCCACGACAATCCTGCAGAGCTGTAACTCTGACTTATCGATCCTATAGCCCAAGCTACGCATCGAGGTGATCTGGCTTGTGCACGTATTTAAGCCGCGCCCAGTCACAGACTACGCACCGCTTGTGATTATAGCATAGCCCTAGACGGCAATTGAGCTACACACCGCATGCTAAGCCGAAATTGCGACCACCATCCACCAAATCTTTTCACAATCTATGCCCAGCGCCCCCACTTCGACTGACGCGCCGGTACTTGGCTTTACCAAAGCTTCAGAGTCGACAACCTCCCACCTAGTGCTACTACCTGCACACCGGCGCTACCTGCATACCGGCGCTAAAGGTGCAGTTACCTGCGTTGGTGCTACGCCCACTGGCTTGAGATACGACTCCCTGCGTGAGCGCTGCAACCACCTACCTATTAGCATGAGGCCGACCGAGCCTGGGACTGAGCTGCCTTTAGGCCGACTGCACGGCTTGATCCTTTAGGCCGACTGCGTAGCTTGCTCCTTGGCCTTATCAATCCAACGGGTGAAGAAGGCAAAGTAAGGCATTAACACCTGAACCATAGGGCCAATCATCAGGGCGCCTAAGACCGTGCCCTCGCGGATACCGATGATTTCGGTGAAGCCTGAGCATAATAAGGACATAATGGCGGCGGTGATAACGAGGAAGGCGTCAAAGACCAGCTTAACCCAGCCCAACTTCTTGTTGATGCGCGCGGCCAAGATCATAACGAAGGCGTCGCACGGCAGTTTCGCAACATTGCCGATCGCTTGGAGCACGATGGTCAAGGCAATGATGACCGAGCCGACAAAGAAAGTGATAAAGCACACAGCATAGCCATAAGGCATGTTTTCAGGGTGAAAATTCTCTGTGACGTAGAGCCAGAAGTCCAGCATAAAGCCAAAGAGTACCATGGCTGGAACTTGTAGCAGGACGTTTATGAGCTGCATCCTACGCTCGGCAGCGTTCATAACAAAGAACTGGGAGATGAGCATGGAACAATTAAACAGGATATTGACCATGCCCATCGTGATAGGGAAGTACACCGATGTGACGTAGCTAAAGCAGGCTACCGAGTTAACGCCTAAGGTAGCGCGTGTGACTAAAGTGACGCCAAAAGAGCCCACAATCATGGCGAGCAGAAACACGGTATAGCGGCGCACCAGCTCTGCCTTGCCCATGCGCATAACAATCTTCATTGCAAAACCCTAGAGCCGGGCGCAAACCCGGCAAAACAAAAAAAAAAAAAACCAAAACTAAGCAGCAGGCTTAATCCATTAAGGCTATGCTCAGTCAAGAGGCACCCCTTAACGCAGCTTGGGGCATTATCACGCCAAGTCCAGAAAAGCCCTGCTCTAACATGCTAAAACTTGTATGTCAGTCACAGATTTTGTTCCACAAAATCCCTATACCATGGGCTTTAGCAAGGCTTTAACCATCAACTGCCATACCAGTTTTAGCGAAATTTTGCAAGTTACAGCCCCCCAATCTGTCGGTTTGCCGTAACGTCATAGCGTTGACGCATTCTCCGTAAACGCTGTCGGAAGTGTGTAACAATTTTTGGCACTTGCCCTATCCAGTGCCGTAATTACGGCCCTCATATACCTACTGCTAAGCCCCTCCAGAGCAACAGCGGCACGATTTTTCCGTGCACGTGCACACCGCAGCAAAGCGCATTGCGCCTAGCTCTTCACGTGCACTTTACCTAAATTTAACTTGAACCCACCAACTTAACTTGTATGACAAGCAAAATAAGCTTGCTACTTTAAGTGCGACAGAATGCCCTATTGGAGAGCACCACACTCTAAGTGCAACAAGATGTGCACGTTTGTTGCGTTATCATTATTGTGACGTAACACAAGTTTGAGTGAGTCCAAGCTTGCTTTTGTCTGAGTTGCTTGATCGCAAAGTCAGCCAAGGTTGGTAGTTGACAGATTTTCTCTGTTGGTTCGCTCAAGCTTCCAGTGCAATTTCAAGAGGAGGTTGCGACCACAAGCAAGCATGTGCCAGCAAGAAGGCACCTTCATAAAGGAGCCCTCAAGCTTAAGCCTTGCACTTGGTACGGAGTACAAGGTCAGGTTCGCCTCAGATCCTTGCTTTACCGCGCAGCCTTATAGGTGATTTGGTATGCCATCTACTGAGAAACTAACGAGACTTGGCATTTTCTTAGCCACAGGCTATCTGTGTGCCGGTATCGTCGTTGCCATATTTGTCGGTTTACCTTTATGGGTAGACTTCTTTAGCAGCGAGTTCTACATCGGTGCTTTAATCACGATCGTCACCATGCTGGTGGCGGCAGTGATTGGCGTCGGAATCATGCGCGCCTTAGTCTCGCGCTACGGTTTAAAGCCGATTTTCGACATGGACGTCTTGGTCTTAATGATCGGTGTCCTGTTCTTAGCCTTAGCTATGAACCAAGCCATGGTCGTAGTCGGCCTCTTGGTCACCATTGGCGCAGGTTCCCTGTACTTCATTGAGAACTTCTCGGTGCAGATGAAGGCGGCCTCCCAAGGTGGCACCAAGGCTTTATCGTTAGTTGGCTGGGCTTTAGGTCCAATCATTGCGGTGGCAGCACTCACCATCTTTACCCAGCACGGACTTTTGACCTTACGTATCCTCCTGGCTCACTACATTGTGATTGCATTCTGGGTCTGGGTCCAGCGCTTAAGCCTGCACGAGGACTATGCTGAAGCCCCAGAATTCTTACATCGCATGTATGAGCACTATCAACGCATCAGCGCCATTCGTGCCGAGCAAGACTTAGAGATCAAGAAGAATCGCTCTGCCAATTTCGCTGACAAGATTAAGGCTCCTGAGCCTAAGGCCAAGGCCGCACCAGAGCCTCAAGTCACTCCAGCACAGCCAAAGGCTCCAGCCCAGCCAGCTGCCCCAAAAGATGAAAGCATTGGCTTAACCGTTGAGAGCGTCATGGCCGCCTCTAAGGCCGGGCCAGAAGCCCCAAAGGCTGAGGATGTAAAGCCAGCTGACAAGAGCGAAGCCCCTAAGGCCGAGGAAGCAAAGCCAGCTGAGAAGAGCGAGGCCCCTAAGGCCGAGGAAGCAAAGCCAGCTGAGAAGAGCGAGGCCCCTAAGGCCGAGGAAGCAAAGCCTGCTGAAGAGAGCGAGGCCCCTAAGGCCGAAGAAGCAAAGCCTGCTGAGAAGAGCGAAGCCCCTAAGGCCGAGGATAAGCCTGCTGAAGAGAGCGAGGCTCCTAAGGCCGAGGATAAGCCTGCTGAGGAGCCTAAGGCTGAGCCTGCCGAGGCTCCTAAGACGAAAAAGAAGGGCTGGCTCTGGTAAGCTCGCAGCCACTGCTCACTGCGATTTGATGATGTGTTTGATGTAAAGCCAATTGAGTAAGCTTGTGTGGAACTTACTCGCACCTAGCTAAGTGGGGGACGCCCGTGCAACCCCGCTTAGTCTTGGCTCCAAGTCCGTTTGGCTTGCTGCCTAATTGGCTTAAATCCCTTTTTCATAGGTTTGATATGCCTTTAAGTAAGTTGTTTAAGATTGGCGCCGCGCTCATATTGATGGCATTGGGCGTGAGCACCGCCTACGCGTCGGGCGCTGCGGCCGTAGGTTTAGAGAATGCCGATGGTTGGCTCACCACCACCACGATTTATGGCATCCGCTACGAGATGATCATCTTTGCTCTCATCTTAGTGGGCGTTGCTATTTTCTATAACAAGACCATGCAGGTAGCCCTGATTGGTCTTTTAGCCTTGTGCTTTTACAAGTATGAGTTCTTGGCTGACTTCTCGGTCATCAACCGCTTGTTTGGCCACGTAGGCCCTGATGGTGAGTGGATTAAGGGTTCTTGGAATACGTACCTGAACTTAATCCTGATGCTGCCTGGCTTCTCCATCTTAGCCAACATCTTCGAGGAGTCGCGCTTCCCATCGATCCTGCCACGCTACCTGCCTAAGGGTACGTTAGGTGCGATGGTACTGTTAGGCTTCGTCTTTGTCTTATCGACCTTCTTAGATAATATCGCCGCCGCTATGATCGGCTGCTCGATGGCGGCCGCCTTATATAAGGGCAAGGTGCACATCGGTTACGTCGCCGCTATCTGCGCCGCCTCGAATGCTGGTGGTGCCGGTTCGGTTGTAGGCGATACCACCACCACCTTAATCTGGATCTACGGTAAGGATCCGCTCGTTATCGCCCATGCCTTCTTACCAGCCTTTGTTGCTTTCTTAGTGGTCGCATTCTTTGCCGGTCGCGAGCAGCATCGCTACACTCAGGACATTTTCGTACCTGAAGGTGGCGTCACGGTAGAAAAGAAGCGCATTTTATTAGTGGGCTGTATCTTAGTAGCTGCCATCTTATTCAACTACTTCCTGGAGTTCCCAGCTCTGGGTATTTGGATTGTGATCTTATTAGGCTCGCTCTTCGTTAAGATCAACTACCGTGTCGGTCTGACCGCCATGAACAGCACCATCTTCTTAGTTGCGCTGGTGTTCTGCGCCGAGTTAGTACCAATCGACTCCGTACCTGATGCTTCGATCCTCTCGACCTTAGCTATCGGCTTCGTCTCGGCGGTATTCAACAACATCCCATTAACTCAGCTGTGCTTAATCAAGGGCGGTTACGACTGGGCCTTAATCTCCTATGCCGTGGGCTTCGGTGGCTCGATGGTTTGGTTCGGTTCGTCGGCTGGTGTTGCAGTGTGCGACATGTTCCCGAAGGCACGCTCATTCATGAACTGGTTACGTTACGGCTGGCACATCCCATTTGGCTTCGTCATCGGCTTTGGTGTTTACCTCTTAGTCATTGGCTGGGACCCAATGAAGGGCAATCCACCAGATCAAATGCCTCAGCCTATCACTCAAGAAGAGGCTATTGGTAACGCTCCAGTCGACTACAATGTCGACCCTGGGGTCAGGGTTGACGCTCAGTAGCGCTACCCAAAATGCAATCTAAAAATGGTTAGGCCCTGCCTAACCTCCCCAAGGCGAGGCCCTCAAGGCCCCGCCTTGGGTCTTTTTTAGGCCCCACAAAATAAGGCTCCTTGCTGTAAAATTATGCTTTATCCGCAACCAAGAAGAGGAGGTCAAGTGGCAGTACGCAAGAGCATCTTAAGCCTAGAGCAGGCACAAGCCTTTATCACGCTGCATGAGCAATTAGTAGCCCAAGGCTACGATCCGCGCCAGCATATCAATGAGCTGCGCCGTGCCGCTAACGTCTTGGACAAGACTGAACCTGAGGTCAAGCGCTGGATCATGTTCTTGGAGCTTCATAGCAAGGCTCGCTTCATCGACTATTACGTCAAGCGCAATTATCTTAACTACACTGAGTATGAGCGTGCGGGCATTAGAAGTTTTGCGCGCAGCTATCGCATTTCCCTAGATGAGGCAGCGCTGTGCTTTCGCTGCGAGCGCAAAGCTCTCACCACAGCCCCCGACTTCGAGCTACGCCATCCCAAGGTTGCGCCCTTAATTCCTGAAGCGCAGATCCTATCCTATCTCGACCTTCATACCGGGTGTACCTATTTTTCGTTGGATTTTAGATTTCCGGTTTAAGACCATAATGGCTAAAAACCAATGGAGTAACTACT
>CALXXU010000074.1 GCA_944392765.1 uncultured Anaerobiospirillum sp. | reverse complement strand
CTATGGGAAAGATGGCGTACCCACTCAAAGATCAAATCACTTATTAATCTAACTAAATGCTTTCGCAAGAATTTAGCTAGATTAATTAAACTTAAACAAAGTGAACGCTAGATTTTATTTCCCCGCAGTATTTTTCAAATTTTTCACTAGAGCGCCTTGATTTGAGCGTACCGACCTTGGTCAATCAGTACCATATCGGCCTGCCTGTGATTAAGAGCTACAGCCGCTATCGCCAGCCGCTGACCTTTATGGATCACATCAAGATCTACGCCTCGATCAGCGAGTACGAGAACTACCTCAATTTTGACTTTGCGGTTCAAAACGCCGCCGGTAAGGTGGTAACCGAAGGCTACACCAAGCACGCTGCCTTTGACCTGCAAAAGCGCGAACTGCTCTTTGCGGTGCCTGATTTCATCCAGCAACGCATCCTCACCGTCGCCGCCTCCGATCAGAATTAGTCGCTATGAAAACGCTTATTACTCTTATTCTCAGCCTTGTGCTGTGCTTTCCAGCCTTCAGCGCTGAGCTCACTTTAAAAGAGCTCACCGCCCAGCTCTCCGCGCCGACTGAGCTGCGCGCGAGCTTTAGCCAAGAGCGCACTCTCACTGGCTTTGCCCGTACCTTAAAGGCCGAGGGAACCCTATTAGTGCACCGTGAGCACGGTATTTTGTGGCGCCAGCGCACGCCTTTTGCCCAAGACGTGGTGCTCGATGAGCGCGGCATCTTGGTCGATGACGGCACCGGGCTTAAGGCGATGGCCCAAAGCGACAATCCTCAGCTACAATCATTTGCCAAGATGCTCAAGTCCCTCTTTGCCGGTGACCTCTCGGCCTTAGAGCAATACTTTACCTTAGAGCTTACTGGCACCAGTGAGAAGTGGCAGCTCACCTTAACTCCGACCCAGGAGCCGATGAACCTCATTTTCTCAGGACTTGAGCTTAAAGGCGCGCACTACGTGCAAGAGGTCGTGTTACAGGACAAGGCCGGGGATAGCACTAAGATTGCCTTTAGCCAATTAGATCCAAGCGTTCAGCCCTTAAGTGCTGACGAGGAGCAGCTCTTTGGCCACTAAAGTTCACAGCGGCTCCCCGCTCTCAAAACGCCTGGTGATCTACTGCACGGTCGTGCTGTTAAGCCTAGGCCTACTCTTGTGGCAATGGCCGCAGGCCCGCTTTGACGCCTCGGTGCTGTCGATGCTGCCCAGCCACAGCGTCAAAGCCTTGCCCCAAGAATTAGAAGATGGCCTGTTAGATCGCCTCGACCGCCAAGTCATCTTGGTCTTAGGGGGCAAAAGCGTTACCCCCGAGCATGCTGCCAGCTTAGAGCACGAGCTCAAGGCCAGCGGCTATTTTGCTGTAGTCCAAGGTCGGCTCAGTTCTAAATTTATCCAATCTTATGGCAATGCCCTCTACGAGCACCGCGCGGCGCTCGTCACTGACGATTTACGCCAGTCTTTAACCGAGGGTACCCGCGTTGCCCAGGTCTTAGCTCAAATCTTTTCGCCCTTTGCCGGAGTCAGCGCACAAGAAATCATCAACGATCCTTTATTGGTGATCCGTGATTTTCAGATGCATATGATCGGCAGCGCCGGACGCAAACTCCAGCTTAAAGATGGCTGGCTCATCGCCCAAGATGCCCAGCAGGTCACTTACTACTTTATCCGCGCTGAGCTCCAAAATGCCGCCTTTTCCCTCGAGGGCAATGCCCAGATTGTCCAACTCATTCAAGAATTAGAGCAAGGCTATAGCGCGCAAGGCCTGACCCTACTCAGTCGCGGTACCATCTTTTACAGCCATGCGGCCGCCGAGCAGGCCAAGGCCGATGTCACGCTCTTAGGCTCGATCACGGTAATCCTGGTCTTTGCTCTGATCAGCGCGATCTTTCGCTCCCTGCTCCCGGTAATACTGGTGCTCATTTCCTCTGTAACCGGCGCCGTGATCGCCCTTGCCGGCACCATCACCATCTTTGGTGGGATTCACCTCATCACCCTGACCTTGGCGATCAGCATCGTGGGGGTATCGGTGGACTACTCGCTGTATTATTTGACCGCGCGCATGTCCGCTCAACCTCAAGAGCACGCCCTCACCACCTTAAAAGTGGTGCAACCGGCCATTATTTGGGCCTTAGTGGCGACCTTAATCTCCTATGCGGCCTTAGCCTTAGCCCCCTTCCCTGGCATTCGCCAGATGGCGGTCTTTGCGGTCCTAGGCTTAAGCGGCGCCTGCTTTACCGTCCTGACCTTTCACCCGCTCTTGGCCGCGCGCATCAAGCCCGCCCCACAGCTCCCCGGCGAGCGCCTGCTCAATTGCTGCATCCGCTTTTACACCCGCAATAGCTTCTGGCGTATGGGCTTACCATGCTTCTTCTTGGGCTTTGCGCTCAGCGGCATTCTCTTGAGCTTTAATCCGCAAGATGATGTGGCCAGCTTCCAGCAATTGCCCGAGCACTTAGTGGCAGTTGACCGCGAAATCACGGAGCTCACTGGGCAAAGTCCGGAGCAAAAGTGGCTCTGTGTTTTCTCCAGCGCTCCGGAGCAAGTTCTGCTCGGTCTCGACCAAGTACGCCCGGCGCTCAACCAAGCGCGGCAAGAGGGCTTAATTAGCAGCTACCAGACCATACCGTTGGTGAGCAGCGCCCAGCAGATGAAGAACGCGCAGCTGCTCAACGCCGCCTTACCCGAGCTGACCCAAGCCCTACGTGAGGCAGGTTTAACCCAAGAGCTCACCTATTATCATGGGACGTCGTTAAGCCTTGAGGAATACCTCGCATCCCCGTTTGCTCTAGGTTTTAACCTGCTGTGTTTAGAGCAGCAGGGACGCTGGGGCGTGCTCATTGCCCTCCACGACCTCAAGGACGCCAAAGCGCTCGCAGCTCAGGTCGAGGCCGCCCTCTCAGGTCCGGCGCAAGTGGCCTTAATTGACCGCAAGGCCGCCTTTGACGAGCTCTTTAGCTTCTATCGCACGGTCATATCCTGGGCCTTATTGGGCGCTTTAGGCATCATTGCCCTGGTCTTTATCGCCCAAAAGGGCGTCAAGCAAGGCTTATATGAGTTTATGCCCGCGCTCATCTCGCTACTTTGTGCGGTCGGTGGCTCGTCCTTATTTGGCTATGACTTTAATTTCTTCTCGCTTTTGTCCTTGGTCTTGGTCTTGGGTATTGGCATCAACTACGCCTTATTCTTTACCAAGAGCAGCGCCCGCGCCGACACCACCTTACTTGCGGTGACTCTCGCCATGCTCACCACCTTATTGACCTTAGGGGTGCTGGCGTTCTCGCACACCGCCGTCATTCGCACCTTTGGCGTAACCTTGATCTTCGGCTTAAGCTGCGCCTTTCTCTTAGCCCCACTTCTGATCAAAGAGAACCCACAGCAAAAAGGAGGAGCGGTTCGTGAGTTTTAAGTTCCCGAATTTCAAGCTGCATGGTTTTAAGCGGTCGAGCTTCAAGCTGCCGACCTTCAAGTGGTCGAACTTCAAGCTGACGACCTTCAAGTGGTCGAACTTCAAGCGGTCGAGCTTCAAGTGGTCGAACTTCAAGCTGACGACCTTCAAGTGGTCGAACTTCAAGCGGTCGACCTTCAAGCGGTCGAGCTTCCAGCTGACGACCTTCAAGTGGTCGAACTTCAAGCTGACGACCTTCAAGCGGTCGAGCTTCAAGCTGTTCTTGAGCGCTTTAGTCGCACTCAGCGCCGTGAGCGGCTGCGCTACCACTGAGCACAGCGCCGCGCACGTGGTGCATCTCACTAAAAGCGCTACCGTAAGCTTACCTCAGCTGCAACTACCCGAGCCCATCAGTAGTGAGCAGCTCTTGACCATAACCTATCAAGGCAAACAAGATAAGGCCTTAGTGATCTTGGAGGGGCAAGACGCGCACCTTAAGCTCTCAGTACTCAGCCCCTTAGGCATTCGTCTAGTGGATGCCAGCTACGATCAAGGACAATTGCAGGTCACCAAGCATCTACCGCTTGACCAATTACCCCCGGCACAGCAAGTGCTCTTTGATATCTTCTTAGGCTTGCTCCCGGCAGCGGACATCACCGCCGTGCTGCCATCAGGCTTTAGCCTGACCGATAACGGCGCCGTGCGTACCATCACCGATAAACAGGGCCAAGTCATTGAGCAAGTGCACTTTACCCCAACCAAGGGTAATCAAAGCCGCAGCGCCACTAAGATCGAGCACCGCGTGTTTGGCTATGTCATTGAGATTGAGAACCTTTAGGAGGCAGCTGTGTCGCCCATTGTGATTAAGTCCTACGCCTGTGAGTGTGCCTTAGGGCGCACCAAGGATGAGCTTACGGCCAACCTGAGCGCCGCCCAGGCCCCCTATATGTATGAGCGCGCCGGTTACCTGACAAACGGACAAAAGCTAATGTTAGGCGGAGTGGATGGCTCACTCCCGAGCATTCCCGCAGAGTTAAGCGCCCACAACAGCCGCAACAATCAGCTCTTGCTCTCATGCCTTCAGCAAATTGAGCCCGAAGTAAACGCAACCCTAGAGCAGGTGGGATCGGAGCGCTTGGGCATTGTCATGGGTACCTCGACCTCGGGACTTGATGAGGCCGACCATAAAGTCTCCAAGCCTGAAGACCTACGTTGGCACTACGCCATGCAAGAGCTGGGTGACCCGTCGCGCTTTGTCCAGCTCTACCTTAAGACCACAGGCCCTGCCTACACCATTTCAACTGCCTGCTCTTCCAGCGCCCGCGCTGTTATCACCGGCATTAGGATGCTCAAGAGTGGCATGTGCGATGCCGTACTCTGCGGTGGCGCCGATACTCTCTGCCGCATGCCGATCAATGGCTTTAAGTCCTTAGAGCTGGTATCAGATGAGCTGTGCGCCCCTTTTGCCGCTGAGCGCAAGGGCATCACTATCGGTGAGGGCGCGGGCTTAGTGCTGCTTAAGAAAGAGCAACAAGGCAGCCTCGCCCTGGTGGGTTATGGCGAATCAAGCGACGCCTACCATGTGTCGGCTCCTGAGCCTGAAGGCAAGGGCGCCGAGCGCGCTATGCGCATGGCCTTAGAGCACGCCAACTTAACCCCCAATGACCTGGGCTATATCAATCTTCATGGCACCGCTTCGGTGATGAACGATAAGGCCGAAGCCTGCGTCATGCACCGGGTCTTTGGCAACCACACCCCGTGCTCATCGACCAAGTACTTAACTGGGCATACCCTGGGTGCCTCAGGCATTGTTGAGCTGTGCTTGTGCGCCTTGACCCTAGAGCAAGATCTGCCCTTAGTGCCGCAGGACTTTAGCCACAATCATTTAGATCCGAACTTACCTGACTGTGGCCTCCTACCCCGTTCTGGCACTCACCTGAAAAGCGAGTTTGTCATGACCAATGCCTTTGCCTTTGGCGGCAACAATACTTCGCTCATTCTCAAGCGCTCGGCCTAGGAGGAGACATGTACTTAAGCCCTCAAGACTATTTGTTTCACCGCAGTCCGATGCTGCTCATCGAGCATATTGAAACGATTGCTCCAGAAAGTGTCACCTGTAGCGTCGCCTTAAACTCCGCCCAGCTGGCCCCTTTCCTCGAACCCCAAGGCTTACCCGCCTACTTTGGCATTGAGCTGATGGCGCAAACCGTAGGCATTTGGTCAGGCTACCAAGATAAGTGCGCCGGACGCGCTGCGGCCCAAGGTGGTCTTATCCTCTCGGTACGTGCCTTTGAGGCCCAGCAGCCCTATATCTTAGGCCCACAAGACGTACCCTTAATCATCACCATGCATATGCTGATGCAAGATCATAATTACGCCTCGTTTGAAGGCAGTATCAGCCAACAAGAGCACACCGTAGCCACCGGCCGCCTGAGCTTATGCCAGCTGGACGCTGAGCTCGAGCAGAAGCTTGGTTTTAGCGCCTAACAAACTGGATTTTAGCGCCTAAGGAAGGAGAAACAGAAAAATCATGCGCAGAGTATTGGTCACAGGCGCAAGCCGAGGTATCGGCCAGGGCGTCGCCTTGCGCTTAGCGCGCGATGGCTTTTTTGTAGTGGTGCACTACGGCCACGATGAGCAAGGGGCCCAGGACACCTTAGCCCAAATCAAAGCACAAGGGGGTCAGGGGTCACTGATCAAATTTGATGTCGGCAATACCGAGCAATGCCGCCAACAACTGGAGGCCGAGGTTGAGGCCCATGGCGCCTTTTACGGCGTGGTGAGCAATGCGGGCATCACACGCGATGACGCATTTCCTAATATGAACGCCGAGAGCTGGCATCAAGTCATCAACACCAACCTCAATTCCTTTTACAACGTGGTGCAGCCTCTGGTCATGCCGATGATCAGACTCAGAAGCGGCGGCCGTATCGTCGTGATGTCCTCGGTGTCTGGTATCGACGGCAATCGCGGTCAAACCAATTATGCTGCCTCCAAAGCAGGCCTGATTGCCGCTGCTAAATCTCTTGCGATCGAGTTAGGCAAGCGCAAGATTACGGTCAACGCGGTGGCACCGGGCCTCATCAAAACAGAGATGACCGAGCTTGATGACACGGTCTTGGACGAGGCCATGAAGATGATTCCGCTCAGAAGAATGGGCACGGTCGACGAGGTTGCGGGCCTAGTGTCGTATTTGATGTCAGATGAGGCCGCCTACGTCACGCGGCAAGTTATTTCGATTAACGGAGGTCTACTGTGAAGCGCGTCGTGATAACCGGTATGGGCGCCGTTACCGCCTTTGGTGAGAGCTGGGAGAGTTTAAAGCAGGGCCTTTTGTCCTATCAAAATGCCGTGGTCTATATGAACGACTGGGACTGCTATCAGGGTTTAGGCACTAAGCTCGGCGCCCCAGTACCGAACTTTAAGGTTCCTGCCTACTACCCGCGCAAGATGACCCGCTCGATGGGGCGCGTCGCGCAAATGGCCACCCGCGCCTGCGAATTAGCCTTAATCGACGCCAACCTCCTGCACGATCAAGAGGTCGACCCGTGTGTCAGTGACGGCAGCACCGGCATTGCCTATGGCTCGTGCACCGGTAGCACCAAGCCGATCCGCGATTTTGGCTCGATGTTCTTAAAGCATGACACGGGCGACATCACCAGCACCACCTATCTGCAAATGATGCCGCACACCACGGCGGTCAACGCCGGCCTGTTCTTTGGGGTCAAAGGCCGCCTCATTCCGACTTCAAGCGCTTGCACTTCAGGCTCACAAGCCATTGGCTATGCCTACGAGAGCATCAAGTACGGCCTGCAAAAAGTCATGATCGCAGGTGGCGCCGAAGAGCTCTGCCCATCGGAGGCGGCGGTCTTTGACACCCTCTTTGCCACGAGCCAAAAGAATGACACCCCAAAGCTCACCCCAGCGCCTTTCGATCGCGACCGCGATGGCATCGTGATCGGCGAGGGTGCGGGCACCGTAATCCTAGAGGAGTACGAGCACGCGAAGGCGCGCGGCGCCAAGATCTACGCTGAGGTCTTAGGCTTTGCCACCAATTGCGATGCTTCGCACATCACCCAGCCTAAGAGCGACACCATTGAGCTGTGCGTCCGCATGGCCTTAGATCAAGCGCACGTCGCGCCACAAGACATCGGCTACATCAGCGCCCACGGCACCGGCACCACGCGCGGCGACATCGCCGAGAGCACGGCCACGGCCAGAATCTTCGGCCACAAGACCCCGATCTCGACCTTAAAGAGCTATTTTGGCCACACCTTAGGTGCCTGCGGTGCAGTCGAGGCCTTAGCCGCCGTCAAAATGATGCACGAAGGCTGGTTTAACCCTAACCTCAACCTCAATCATGTCGACCCCGAGTGCGGCGACCTCGACTACATCGTAGGTGAGAAACGCAACATCGACACCGACCTCATCGTCACCAACAACTTTGCCTTTGGCGGCATCAACACCTCGATCGTGCTCAAGCGCCTCTAACCCTGGCATGACGGGCAAACATTTTGCTGAAGTCTGCCCATTAGTCAGCAAACCAAACTAAGGGAGTACTATCATGCGTTTTGCCCGTGCCAGTATCTTATTAAGCGCCGCCTTAGGCCTGGCCATCTTGACCGGCTGTGCCGCCCAAGTCCCGCTCCATTCAGAGAGCGCCGATGCTCAGGCCAAACAATTTGCCGCGCCCGCTAAGGGCAAAGCTGGTTTGTACATCTTCCGCGATGACAAGCTGCTCGGTGCAGGCCTGTACAAGGACATTTACGTGGATGGGGTGTGCTTAGGTGAAACTGCCCCTGGTGTCTTCTTCTACACCGAGGTCGAAGGCAACAAGCCTCACAAGATCACCACGGAAGGCGAAGTCTCGGACTACGAGATCACCATTAACACCGAAGCGGGCAAGCACTACTTTGTCGAGCAGTACATCACTTTTGGCCTCACTGTCTGGGGTGCCAACATCCGTGAGGTCGAAGAAAGCTACGGCAAGGCCGAGGTCATGAAGTGCCAGCAAGCCATCCCAGGCACTTGCGCCAGCTCCTTTCTCTTCGGCGCAAACAGTGTTGAGCAAAGCGAGTAAACGGTCCGCCCACTCCCTGCACGCCCCAGCATCAACTAGTGATGAAGTTTAAAAGTTTTTGAGGTGTCAAGATGACCTTGGAGCCTTATTGCATGGCTTGTATTAGCCGTTTAACAGGCAAATGCGCCACTGTGTTTGGTGGTAAATACTTTTAAACTCCGTCACTAGAGATACCACGGCGGCCAATTAACCGGTCAAGAACCTACTTAACTTAAGGTTCACCCCTAACTTCTTGGTCACAGAGGCAACACCCTCACAATTGCAGATGGGCTCTACCCCGCAGCAGCTCAAAATTCGGTCAAACTGCTGAACCGATTGACCCTTAACATCCTCAGCCGTGGCCTTGATCAGCACCGCGCCTGACTCATGGGGCTGTCTAATGAGCGCAGGTCCCCGTAAAAAGCCCCTAAGTTGCTCCAGACTAAAATCGGGCTCGACTCCGGCGCGAATTGAGTTCAGGCAGCGCTGTGCTAAAAACGCCGCGATCAAGCTCAACACCAAGTGGCCAGTGCACTGAGAGGGTTTATCCCAATATCGCAACATCTCCCTAAAAGCGAACGCATGGTCGAACAGCTCGTGCGGGAGCACTCGATCATAGAGCTCGGCAATAGTCAGCGCCCCTAAACCATAACGCTCACGCCAACGCTGAACCATGGCCTCGGTATCATCGCAGGTCTCAAGCGCAAAATCGACCGGCAACCCGTCCGCCGCAAAGACTAGCTCAAGGTTATATCCCGGCTCCCAAAAATTGACATCGCTCAGCAGCACTAAGGTTCCTGAACTGAAATCATGCTTAGCGTGCTGATTGAGCCAAGCTATGACCTGCTCTTTTCTTTGGCCCACCACGGTCAAAGCCTCGTAAAGGTTATCAAGTGAGAGCCGCGAATAATCAAACAAGCTCGGCTTAAGCGCCTCAAAACGCAGCTGCCGCGTGTAGGGGTCAATAAGGCGCGCCACAGTAACGCAGTAAGCAGCAGCATCAAGGTCATAACTGAGATCGGTACCGATACGCGCAAACAAATGGTTTAACTCCAGCGCCTCCCACTGCCGCCGTAAGATGACTTCGCCAAACTTCACGGGTGCACTAAAAAGCGTAAATTCCGTTTCAGGCAATGGGGGCAGCTCAGCGCTGGGTTTAGGCGGAACCTTAGCTCGAACCGCTGCCTCAGCGCGTAAACGTTGCAGCTCAGCCTCCACTTCCTCCATGAAGTTGGGATTGCGCTCCCTAAGCTTATCCAGGTTACCAAAGCGGTGCAGGCTTTTGGTGCGCGACTTACCACTCTCCGGATCGCGGTAGTTCTCGACAATGCCCCCGTAGGTATGGCCATTCTTGGTGTAAGTACGAAACGCAATTGCCATGGCGCCTCCATCGTGGCTACAACACTGCTAAAACACAATTAAATCATTTTATTGCACTTACCAAAGTGACAAAAGCCCAAGGAAGTCACCTCCCTTGGGCTGTTGTCATTTAACGAGCGTGATCTTACTTGTTGTCGTCATCGCGCTTGCCGCTGGGCGTACTGGGCCAACTCGATGAGGCAGACTGCGATGGCTCGGCAGATTTAAGCTTACTTAGCGTAGCTGGTGCTTTACTGCTATGTTGGGTAAAGTTGTTTAATGGAGCAATGCGTAGTCCCCGCATTGCTGGTAGTTTAGTTATCTTTGGCTGGACAGTATCAGATTTAACAGGCGGAGGGACATCATCTTTTGATAGGTGATAAATGGCAGGGGCAAAATCTGCAACAAAGTCTTTGGTCATAAAATCGTGATAATCAGAATCAAAGTTTCGACCCGATGAATCACCGACCAACATAAGGTTGTTGAACTTACCAACAAACAACATCTTTACAAAGCGGTATTGAGAAAAAGTCAGGTTTTGAGCCTCGAGCACAATCGGAAAATCTTTTGCTCCATGGTACACCCTTCGAGCCATAGGCGATTCTAATAGAGCATGATAAGAAATATTTAATACATCATCAGCATCGATAGCATGAGCCATTGCCAGCTGCTCGTTATACGCCTTAAATATTTTTGGAAACAGCTCATAAGAAGAGCAACTCTCAGGCGCAACGCAATTTTGTTTACATTTTGCAATTAAGCAAAGAACATCATTAAACAATGCAGTTCTGTTATAGCTTGCTTGAATAAATTCAGTTAATTCAGGATCACTTGCAAATGCTGCTCTTAAGAAATCAATACGATCTGTTTCACTATCACACAACTGAACATCTGGAGGAAGATTTTTGTGTTCTAATAAATTAGTCCTAGCTCCAACCATCTGCCAACAGAAAGAGGTAAAAGTATCAACAGCAACGTAATTGGCCTTTCTATTCCAGCTATTAAACAAGTAATCTTTCCGGACAATCTCATCAATTCTTCTTAACGCCAGACTGCTGCTCGACAGTAATTGTATGCGAGAATTGTCTCGTGAAGAAGCAATGTATTTAATTCTGTTAAAAATAACTTGATTAGTAAAATCTGCTCCAGCACTACTATTAACTAAAGCAGGTCCATCTTCATGATGAGCGATAAGTTCAGGCTGATTGGTGGCCATAACGGTAGTCTCCTCAGCTCAAAAACGCTATCACCCCGAGTCTATCGGGCTTGATAACCTCTGTGAGCAGTTGCTATTACGTCCTCTACCAGCATACACCACAAATGACAAAAGCCCAAGGAAGTCACCTCCCTTGGGCTTTTGAAATTTTAAGTAGCAGCGCGCTTACTTGTTGTCGTCGCGCTTACCGCTTGGCGTATTGTATGGCCAACCAGATGAGGCAGGCTGCGAAGACTCGGCAGGCTTATGCTCAGCCGAAGCACTTGGCTCAGCTGACGGTGCCTCAGTTGGCTTAGCCTCGGCTGGAGCATCTGCCTTAGGCTCGCTTGCCTGAGCCTCGGTCTTCGGGGCTTCGGCCTGCGGTGCATCAGCCTTAGGAGCTTCAGCTGGCTTGCTCTCAGCTGGCTTGTCGCCACCTGCGCCGTTATCCTTATTGCTGTCCTTGCTGCTGGAGCCACCGGAGAGCTCAGGAGGACGGACTGGACGACGGTTCATCAAATCATCGATTTGATTAGCGTCGATAGTCTCGTACTTTAAGAGCGCATCCTTCATCGCCTCTAAGATGTCACGATTGTCCGTGAGCAGCTTCTTAGCACGGGCATAGCACGAATTGATGATCTCCGTGACTTCCTCATCGATGATGAGCGTGGTCTTGTCCGATACCGGCAAGGTCGCAACATGTCCGCCACCTAAGTACTGCGATTGATCTTGGTCTTGATCAAATTGCATTGGTGGCAGGCGCTTGGAGTAGCCCCAGCGCGTGATCATGCGGCGCGCAATGTCAGTGGCACGCTCGATATCGTTGGAGGCACCAGTGGTAACCGCATCCTCACCAAAGGCGATTTCTTCGGCGACACGACCGGCAAACAGCGCACAGATACGCGACAGTAAGTACTGCTTGCTCTGGCTGTAGCGATCTTGCTCTGGCAGATAGGAGGTAACACCTAAGGCGCGGCCACGTGGAATGATCGAAACCTTGTAGACCGGATCGTGGTCTGGTACCAGCTTGCCCACAATGGCATGACCAGCTTCGTGGTAGGCGGTGTTAGCGCGCTCATGCTCATTCATGATGAGGCTACGACGCTCCGCACCCATTAAGAGCTTGTCACGGGCTGCATCAAAGTCCTTCATACAGACAGTGCGCTGGTTAGCACGGGCGGCAGCTAAGGCAGCCTCATTGACGAGGTTAGCCAGCTCTGCACCCGAGAAGCCTGGGGTACCACGGGCCAGCACCGCTGGATCGACGTCGTTATCGAGCGGAACCTTCTTCATGTGAACCTTTAAGATCTGCTCACGACCACGGACATCTGGCAAGCCTACCGTAACCTGACGGTCGAAACGGCCTGGACGTAACAGCGCAGGGTCTAAGACGTCTGGGCGGTTGGTTGCGGCAATCACGATTACTGCCTCGAAGCCCTCGAAACCGTCCATCTCAACTAAGAGCTGGTTTAAGGTCTGCTCACGCTCATCGTGACCACCACCTAAACCTACGCCTCTCTTGCGACCGACGGCATCGATCTCATCGATGAAGACGATGCACGGAGCATTCTTCTTGGCTTGGGCGAACATATCGCGCACACGCGAAGCACCGACACCGACGAACATCTCAACGAAGTCCGAGCCGGAGATCGAGAAGAATGGCACCTTGGCCTCACCGGCAATTGCACGGGCCAGTAAGGTCTTACCAGTACCTGGAGGGCCGACCATCAGCACACCACGTGGAATGCGGCCGCCTAACTTTTGGTACTTAGATGGGTCACGTAAGAAATCGACCAGCTCGACCACGTCCTCCTTGGCCTCGTCGCAGCCTGCGACATCGGCAAAGGTGGTCTTAACTTGGCTATCGCTCAAGAGCTTGGCCTTGCTCTTACCAAAGGACAGCGGATTGCCCTTGGAGCCGCCATTCATCTGGCGCATGAAGAAGATCCACACTGCAATGAGCAGGATCATCGGCATCCACGAGACGAAGATCGAAGCAATCAGGCTCGGCTCTTCTGGACGCGTACCCGAAGTACGCACATTGTGGTTGAGGAGGGAATTGAGCAGTGCGCTATCGTGAATTGGCATAACGGTGGTGAATTGCTCACCATTGCGCTTAATGCCGTTGATGATTGCACCATCAAAGACAACCTCTTGCACCTGATCGGTTTGCACCGCAGAGACAAAGCTCGTGTAATCCATGGTGCGACCCGTTGGCTCCGAGCTATTAAAGGACTCAAAGAGCGACATCAAGATGATCGCTATCACGAGCCACAATATTAAGTTTTTTGCCATTCCATCCTCAAAAAACGCACGTTTACGGCAAAGTTCTAGGTAGTCTTACCTCTACCCTAACCAAGTTGACAGTGCCTCGCTTCATAGCCAGTCGCTGCCGACTTAGTTGCTTGAAATTAGCCTAGTCGATTTTGACTTAGTCCGCATCTCAAGCGAAAAATCTAATCATACCATTATAGGGGCACGCCCTTAGCTTTAGCTCAGGAAACGCTCAGCAATTGCTAAAGCGCGTTGCCCTCATCGTCAAAGTCAGGCGCAACTCCCGAGAGTTCATGGCCCTTAAAGCCGGTGGCGACCATATAAACCTCACTAGATCTATCACGCGAGGCCTCAGGCTTGCGCACTTTCACTGTGGTAAAGTCCTTTTTGAGCTCAGCTAAGAACTCTTGCGAGCCCGTGCCGGTGAAGACCTTAACCACAAAGGAACCGCCCACCTTGAGCACGCGCCGCGCCATATCAAGCGCGAGCTCCGTTAAGAGCATGGCACGCGGCTGGTCAATGGCCTTATTGCCCGACATATTCGGGGCCATATCGGACATCACCACATCCGCGCCTTCACCGATCATGCCGTAGAGCTTAGTAAAGACACTGTTTTCGCGGAAGTCACCTTGCAAGAACTCCACCCCGCGAATAGGGCGCATCGGCAAGATGTCACAAGCGATAACACGGCCTTTTTCGCCGACACACTTGATGGCAAACTCAGACCAACCACCAGGGGCCGCACCTAAGTCCACCACGATATGGCCAAACTTAATCAGGCGATCTTTCTTTTGCAGCTCTTCTAACTTGAAGCTTGCGCGCGAGCGCAGGCCGCGCTTGTGTGCCTCCTTGACGAAAGGATCGTCAAAGTGCTCCTTCAACCACCTCGTTTGACTCGCAGTTCTCTTACGTGCCGGCATAAACTCTCACAACAAAATCAACTTGAGCTAAGCTGAAACCTACCTTCGCTCATTCTAACCAAAAGCATAATTATACAATGGGCAAAGCCATTTTTCAGCCTAAAAGCCGCCACGGATCAAGCTTTTTTTGCTACAATGTGCGGCCAAATTCAGGCTTGTGGCTTTGCCGGTGCAGCCTGACAAAATGAGGATCTATTCATGGCACTTAACGCAAAGCAACGTCAATTCTTAAAAGCTGAGGCTCACGCCTTAAACCCAGTGGTCATGTTAGGCGCAGACGGCCTGTCTGAGAACGTGATCAAGGAAATCGATAGCTCAATTGAGCACCACGAGCTCATCAAGATCAAGCTCAACGCCGGTGAAGGCCGCAAGGAGCAGGCGCAGCAAGCCGCTGATGCCGTCAGCGCCGAGCTCGTCAACGTCGTCGGCCGCGTCGCTATCTTGTTCCGCCAGCGCAAGGACGACAGCCGCTTCATTCTGCCACGCTAAGCACAAACTTAGCGCGCAAACCTTTCTCGGCCTCGCCCCTTCGGGCGGGGCTTTGTTTTATCTGCCCAAGAGGGTTCCCACCCTTGGGGCTATCAGCCTACTTGGCTATCCCCCTGCTTGCGCCCTGCTTGCCCCTAGCTTTGGAGCCATCACCCTGCTGGGCCAGCCTCTGCTTACGCCCAGCCTTGGGGCCATCACCCTGCTGGGCCAGCCTCTGCTTACGCCCAGCCTTGGGGCCATCAACCAGCTTGCCCGCGCCCTTGGATCCACCTTAGAGCTCGTCCCCTTACCTGGCCTCAAGACTGCAGCTTAAGGTTGACTGCGTTCCAGGGCTTATTTAACGCCGGGGAAGGAGTTGACGTACTTGATCTTGATATCAGGGAAGCTCTCGACAAACTGGACGGTGAAGTCAGGGAAGCTCTCAACTGATTGCCATTCGCCGCAATCATCAGGGAAGGAGTTGACCATCTTGACCTTGAGGTCAGGAAAGCTGGTGACCACTTTGACCTTGATGTCGCCCATACTCTCCACAATCTTGACCTTGCCATAAAGCGGAATGCCGTCAAAGGAGCAGCTGCCCTTATCAATGTCCGCAAGGCAGGGACTTGATATCACTAAAGCTGCTGCTGCCAGCCACCATTTGCCCATCTCTTTTTCTGCCTCCTAAAACGCAAAAACCGCCCGCAGGAGCAGAGAAGCTCCCGCTGGCGGTTTTAAGTTAACTCGGTTCGTGGCCGCAATTATGGAACGTACTTAACTTCCACAATCTCATATTCCACGGTGCCCTTAGGAATCTTGATGGCAACCTCGTCGCCCTCAACCTTGCCTAATAAGCCCTTAGCAATTGGGGTCTTATAGGAAATGAGGTTGTTTTCGATCGAAGCCTCATCCTCACCTACGATCTTGTAGGTGATTTCCTTATCGGTGTTAAGGTCTAACAAGGTCACAGTAGCGCCAAACACAACCTTCATGGCGCCGGTGCCCTTGAGCTTGGTAACATCGATGATATTAGCTGAAGCAAGCTTAGCCTCGATATCCTTGATACGGGCTTCGCACAGGCCTTGCTCTTCCTTGGCGGCGTCGTACTCAGCGTTCTCACTTAAGTCGCCGTGGCTACGGGCCTCAGCGATCGCGGCGGTGATGCGTGGACGCTCGACCGTCTTTAATCGGTTTAACTCTTCACGCAATAATTGCTCACCGCGAGCAGTCATTGGAGTCTGTTCCATCTAAATCTCTCAATCAGACAAAGGTCTTGCACCTGATGCAAGCCTACCGCTCGGAGCGACCTTATAGAGCGCACCACCTAGAACCCAGCTTGAGGTGCTGGGTCACCGCTGCCGCAGCAAGCCTACCGATCGGTCAATAAACAACAAAAAACGCTCACTATCGCGCGCTGTTGCGACGCGACACCAAGCGTTTTCCAAACAAATAAATCTTGGTGCTAACTTGAGCACCGGCTAATTATAGCGCGTCCACTCATCTTAAGCCATGAGCGCACCCCTCAGGCACGCTCAGAAGCAGTGAGAAGCGCTTTTGTGGCCCAAAGTGATGCACAAAATTGGCTCTTTCCGCGCGCTTACTTCTTCATATTGTCAATGAAGTCACTCACGCTATCGGCAAAGCTCTTCCACAGTGGCTTGTGCGAGCTCGACTCCTTGGTCTTGCTGCCGCTTTGCTCGTCCCCATCCAAGGATTGCTCTAACTTGTGTAAGAGATCCTTTTGGTAATCAGTCAGGTTAACCGGGGTCTCAACTACAACGGTGCAGTAGAGATTGCCTTGAGGACGATTGGAGTGTGCGGCCTTGATACCCTTCTTGGCTAAGCGGAAGGTGGTGCCAGTTTGGGTACCAGGCTCGACCGTAACCGCCAACTTGCCATCTAAGGTTGGCACAGTGACCTTGCCACCTAAGGCGGCAGTCGCAAAGCTGATTGGAACTTCGCAGTAGAGATCATCGCCATCACGTCTAAACAGCTTGTGTGGCAAAACCTCGATCGTGGCTAAGAGGTCGCCTGATGGACCACCGTGTAAACCGGCCTGGCCCATATTTGGGACTACCACGTACTGGCCCGTGTCTAAGCCTGCTGGAATATTGATCTTAACGGTACGAGCCTCTTGGACGCGACCGGCACCATGGCACTTAGCGCATGGCTTGGTGATAATCACGCCCTCGCCGTTGCAGCGATCGCAGGTACGCTGCACGCTAAAGAAACCATTTTGCTGAATGATCACGCCTTGGCCGTGGCACTGCGGGCACTGCTTACGGCTTGATGGATCAGTCGTGCCATCACCATGGCAATCAGGGCAGGTGACCAAGGTCTTAAGTCTGATTTCCTTGGTAATACCGCGTACCGCTTCCTCTAAGGTCAGGCGAATGACCACGCGTACATCACTGCCACGCGTTGGTTGTGGGCCGGTACCACGACGGCGTCCGCCGCGTGCGGCACCGCCAAATGGATCGCCGCCCGAGAAGATCGAACTGAAGATATCAGCAAAGCTACCTGCGCCTTCAAAGCCTTCAAAGCCGCCACCGAAGCCACCGAAGCCTTGACCTTGGCCTTCCACTGCGTCAAAGCCACCAGCATCGTAAGCTTGGCGCTTTTGCGGGTCACTTAAGACCTGATAGGCTTCGTTAATCTCGCGGAACTTTTCTCCGGCATCTGCATCTTTGTTGCGATCAGGGTGATACTTGATCGCCAGGCGCTTGAACGCACGCTTGATGTCATCATCGCTGGCATCACGCTTTACGCCCAGCACCTCATAATAATCACGTTTTGTCGCCATGCTTTTATCCCGAACAAGCTGGTCGCATTATTAGGCTTTAGCACTCTCGCATCCAAGCGCGCTAAAGCCTAAAAAGCGGACAGAACAAATTCCGGCCGCTTTAGCATTAACTGCCAGTCAAGCTGGCATCCTAGGGAAAGATTCACAACTTGCGAAGTGAATGAAACCAAGCCCCGGCCCTTGGGTCCTCATGGCCCTGAGCCTCAATAGCCCAGGGACAAGGCCCAAACCGGGGCAGGCCCCAAGGCCACAGTTTGACCTTGGAGCGCGGCGGCAGCTTAGGCTGCGCGCCTCTTACTTGTTGTCGTCCTTGACCTCTTCGAACTCAGCATCAACGACCTTGTCATCACGACCGGTGTTGTTGCCGGTTTGCTGCTGCTGGGAAGCACCCTGGTCAAAGCCACCTTGTGGGCCTTGTTGCTGCTGAGCACCAGCACCTTGCTGAGCCTTAGCTAAAACGCCCTGTAAGGTCTCTAAGACACGCTTCTCAGCACCCTCGATGTCATCCTTGCTGTCGCCACGGATTGCCAGCTCTAAGGCGTTGATTGCGCGCTCGACTTCGGCCTTATCCTCGCCGCCCACATTCTTCTCGTTTAACTCCTTGCGAGCCATGTGGATGGTGTTGTCAGCGCGGTTGCGAGCCGAAGCTAACTCCTCGAACTTCTTATCCTCAGCCGAGTGAGCCTCAGCCTCCTGGACCATACGCTTGATATCGTCCTCCGACAGACCCGAGCTCGACTGAATGGTGATCTGCTGCTCCTTGCCGGTCTTCTTATCCTTAGCCGAAACGTGGATTAAGCCGTCAGCGTCGATATCGAAGGAAACCTCAATCTGTGGCATACCACGTGGAGCTGGATCGATACCCTCTAAGTTGAACTGACCTAAGGACTTGTTGTCCGAAGCACGCTTACGCTCACCTTGCAGGACGTGAATGGTAACGGCAGGCTGATTGTCCTCAGCGGTGGAGAAGACTTGCGACTTCTTAGCTGGGATGGTGGTGTTCTTAGGAATTAAGGTGGTCATAACACCGCCTAAGGTCTCAATACCTAAGGACAGTGGGGTTACGTCCAGTAACAGAACGTCGTTCTTAGCACCAGACAGCACGCCACCTTGAATAGCAGCACCGATGGCAACAGCTTCGTCAGGGTTTACGTCCTTACGTGGCTCCTTGCCAAAGAAGTCAGCAACTAACTTCTGGACCATTGGCATACGGGTCTGGCCACCAACTAACAGCACGTCAGTGATATCAGATACCGATAAGCCCGAGTCATTTAAGGCAATCTTAACTGGCTCTAAGGTCTTGTTAACCAGATCCTCGACTAAGGCCTCTAACTTAGCACGAGTGATCTTGATATTCATGTGCTTAGGGCCGGTAGCGTCAGCGGTGATGTAAGGTAAGTTAACATCAGTCTGCTGCGAGGAAGAAAGCTCAATCTTGGCCTTCTCAGCGGCTTCCTTTAAGCGTTGCAGAGCTAATTGATCCTTACGCAGGTCAACGTTCTGCTGATTCTTAAACTCTTCGACTAAGTAGTTGATAATACGATTATCGAAGTCCTCACCACCTAAGTGGGTATCACCGTTGGTAGCTAAAACCTCGAAGGTCTTCTCACCGTCGATCTCATCGATATCGATAATCGAGATATCGAAGGTACCACCACCTAAGTCGTAAACGGCAATCTTTTGCTCGCCCTTAGCCTTATCCTCACCGTAAGCCATAGCAGCGGCGGTAGGCTCGTTGATAATACGCTTTACCTCAAGACCTGCGATACGACCAGCGTCCTTAGTAGCTTGACGCTGCGAGTCATTGAAGTAAGCAGGGCAGGTAATAACGGCCTCAGTTACGGTCTCGCCTAAGATATCCTCAGCGGTCTTCTTCATCTTCTTTAAGACTTCAGCCGAAATCTGAGGAGGGGCTAAACGCTGATCGTTAACGCTAACCCAAGCATCGCCATTGTCAGCTTGGACGATCTTGAAAGGCATAATCGAAAGGTCGCGTTGAACCTCAGGATCGTTGTAACGACGGCCGATTAAGCGCTTGATGGCAAATAAGGTCTTCTCTGGGTTGGTAACGGCCTGACGCTTAGCAGCATCGCCCACTAAGATCTCGCCATCATCAGCATAGGCAACGATGGAAGGGGTGGTACGGCGGCCCTCGGAATTTTCCAGAACGCGAACCTTGTCGCCATCTAACACTGCAACGCAAGAATTAGTAGTACCTAAGTCAATACCAATAATCTTTCCCATTTGGAATTATCTCCGCTATCAAAAGCTTAAAACCGGAAAAGTACCGTAAGCTCTATTTAAGTCTTACATCTCTTTGCTTAGCTAGAGCTTAAAGGCTGCGATAACGCGCGCTCCAAGCGGCAACTAGTAGCAGGTTGCGGTACTTGAAATCTTTTTCTCTAACCACTTACTCAAATGGGGCTAGGCCTATTTTTTTTCAAGGCAAGATCACAAAATTTTTTGAAACGATATTCCCCAAGCTACCCCAAGCGCAAAGACAAGCCCTTTTCCCCCTGGCCCAAAGTGCCGCCCCAGGACCTACGCCCGCCCCCAAGAGACCGCCCGAGCGCGCCCAACCGGGCACCCGCGCCGACCACGCCAACGCAATATCGTGCCTCCAGCCCAAACTGACAGCGCAGCGCGCACGTCCTGCAAGA
>CALXXU010000073.1 GCA_944392765.1 uncultured Anaerobiospirillum sp. | reverse complement strand
ACTCCAAGAATGCCCTATGTTACCTGACCCGATCTGAGCTCCCAAGAAAATCGACAGCTCTGGTGCCAAATGTGCGCAGGAATAGTCCTATCGTTTCTTCTTGTCTTTGATGACTAAGATTATTGATGCTCAAATTAAAAAAAAGCCCCAGAGTTCCTCTAGGGGATCTGGGGCAGAAGTCTGCGGCCAATTCACTGTGGCTAAGTCACTATGGAAGTTAGGCTAGGTGGTACCTACTTGCGCCTAATGGCGCCTATTTGTGCTGCAACAGGCGTTGAATGGCCTCGTAGTTTTTGGTGAAGGTGCAGGCATCATCCGGCAGGCCATAACCTGAGCAACCATAGAATTGGCCGTAGCGGCCCTCACGGAGCTTCAGCGGGCGACCACAGCGCTCGCACAGCGGAATGCGCTCTTTGCATTGAGGATTTGTGCACTCAGAGTAGCCTTTTTGATCCACGCTCGGTGCTCCACATTTGGCGCAAATACGGGGCTTGCTCGGGCAAGCTGGATTGGTGCAAGCGTAGTACGGACCAAATTGCCCTTGGAGCAATTGATAGGTGCCGCTATTGCACACCTTGCAGCCATATTGGCGCAAATAGGCTTCTTTGAACGACTTAACTTGTAGATCGATGCGGTATTTCGGGTGCAAGAGCTCGGCGGCAAAGGACGATACCGGCATCGAGGTGTCGCTGATAAGAAAAGCGTCGTGCTTGGCGCGGGTCAAAGTCACGTAGAAGAGACGACGCTCTTCGGCATCCTTGAAGTCTTCATTATAGTCCAAGAGGCAGGCTAAGATTTCGCTATCCTTGATGCGGCACGGGAAGGATAGGAAATCGCCCCCGTAAAAGCCCGCCAAAATGACGTAGTCTGCCTCTAAGCCCTTAGCTTTGTGCATAGACCACAGCTTAATTTGCGCCTTGAGCTGCTCCTTGCGCTTTTTGTCGCGTGGACAGAAGAGTTCGCGGTCAAGCTGCAAGCGCGCGGCGGCACGGGACTCATCCTCCGTAAGCTCAAGCGGTGGATCTTGGTTTAACAAGGCATTGGCCGGAAAATCATCGATATGCTCGAGATAACCGGCAATGCCGATAAGCACTTTGTTATAGCGTGAGATCACCGCCACTGTAGCGTCGGGGTGCTGTTTGAGAATGACCTGCACTTGGTAGAGTGCCGCAATGGCGCTGGTAATAGCACTGTGCACATAATTAAGGCCGCGCAGCTGATGGCAGAACAAGGAGGAGACAGTGAGCGCGCCCATTTCCTTGGCATCGAGCAAGTGCACCTTAACGCCACTATCTTCTTGCAGGCTCACGACATCTTTTCTAAATTGCTGTGGATTTTCTTGGACAAAGGTACCAGCCGTGGCCGCAATTGAAGGCGGATAGCGATAGGTTTGAACCAACTTGGTCAAGGTGTACGAGCCAAAGTAGCGGTCAAAGTGCACGGTGGCGTCGAGAATACCGCCCGCAAAATGGTAAATCGCTTGCCAGTCATCACCGACGCAGGTCAAGACGCACTTGGGATTGCACTTGAGCAAGCCTTGGAGCAGTTGCAAGCGGCTTAAGGAAATGTCTTGGAACTCATCGACCAAGACATAACGCCAGCTACGACTGAAACTACCGTCAGCGACCAACTCACTTGCTCTGACAATCATGTCACAGAAATCGATTTCACCGCGTTCGTTGAGATAGGCCTGATAATCATGGACAAGCTGAGCAAAGAAATCGGCATAATCAGCGGCATAGCGCAGCCCGGCGTCCTGATAGCGTTGCAGCAAATCGTTGCGGTTATAGTTAAATTCGCGGATCACTTGGACACAGCGCTTGAGCAGCTCGTTGAGCTCGCCAAAGCCTTTGTTGCCCTTAATCTTCTGCAAGAGCTCCTCAGGGCTGACTGGGCGCAATGGGATCCCCACCGACTTCATCAGCTCTTCTAAGCGATCATCGATCGTCTTCTCGCTGAACTCGTAGGAAAAGGTCTCCAAGAGAATGGTGCCATGCTCTTGGTGCACCTGACGCTTGCGCTCAATCAGAGCGTTATAGGCTTCCTTATCGACGCCTGGCTTGGTATTGCCCTCCCGGTCAATGCCGTAATGCTCCAGGTAGATGGGCGGCTCGTCATCAGGCGCACTCCCCGGCTCGCGCGGTCTGATGATGTGGAAATCCGGCTTGTAGTCAAAGTCCGGCACCAAACGCAGCTTGGTCACATAACGCTCTTCATAGTGGTACGGCACACCATGGGTGGCCAGCCAATTGGCGATGTGCACCTCTTGGCGCGACTTAACTTTTTCATTATTGAGGGTGCGATAGAGCTCAGGCGGCGCTTGCAGCAGCGTCTCTTGCTCTTTGGCCTCGGTGTGCTCACTTTGCAGGGTGTGTTCCTTGAGCACTTGGTCAAAGAGCACCGAACCCATAAAGAGATTGATGAACTGCTGAATGCGGGCCGGATCGACGGTGAGATAGCTGAAGAGCCAGCGATTGAGCCAGTCGCTGAAGGCAACTTCGTCGGTCGCTAAGACCGATACCCGCGCCGCACAATCGCAATCGACTAAGACACTGCGTCCCAGGGCGTGGAAGGTACTGGCCTTGACATTGGAGCCATCGATGCCCGCTCGCTCCGCGCAAGCATTAAGGCGCTCCTTGAGCTCTTCAGCAGCGGCCTTGTTGTAGGCCATAATGAGGATATCTTCTGGCAAGGCGGCGCCGCTTTGCAGTAAATACAGTGCTTTGGCCACAATCACGGAGGTCTTACCGGTACCGGCAGCAGCTAAGATTAGATTGCGATCATTGGTACGCACCACCGCTTGGCGCTGTTCGGCATTGAGCGGGTATTTCTCCACTTGGTCTAGAAAGGCAGCGTGCTGCGTCAGCAGCACTCGTTCGGCGTTGTCGCGCACCAAGTGGCGCAACTTTTCCTCATCGGTGAGCGCACTGACTTGCTGAAGAAAGGCAATTTCTTCGGCACTAAAGGGCTGTTCCGGCCAAGGATCCACCCCATGGTCACGGCATAGCTCCAAGCTTTGGCGCAGCTCGAGCAGCACATGCGCACACTGCGGCCACTCACTATCGCGCACATAGTGGGAGCGATAGGCCAGTGCCGCCTCTAAGGCCGGACGGCACGCCTCGCGCTGATAGGCAATCAGCGCTGCGTTAACATCTTGGCTAAAGGCCTTAAGCTCAGTGGGCGGCAGCCAGGTGGCAAGCACAACCTCTGAGTAAAGCCTCAGGCGGCAGGTACGCCCATACACCAGCAAACTTTTCAGCTCAGCATAGGAAATGACCTGCTCTGTGCCCTTGCGTTGCACCACCACTTTGAGCACTTCGGGGTGATGCTCCAGGCGCAAAGGGCCTAAGAACAGCCGTGCCCAAAAACCGCGTTCAACCACCATGCGCTCTGCCATCTCTCCCCCTTATCGCATCTGCTTGCGAGGATTATAGCAAGGAGCTGATGCCCGCAAAGTTAGCGCCCGCACACTTTAGGCCCGCACTTTTTTGGGCGCGCTCTTTTAGGCCCACTCTTTTGGGCACGCTCTTTGGGGCTAAGCGCTCGCTCTTGAGCTTAGTCTTGATTGAGGCTAATTACCGAGGCCATGCGGCCAGTTGGGTTGGCGCGGCGATGCGAGTAGAAAATCGAGTTTTGCAGATAGGTGTCGTAGCGACCGCCAAAGATAATGCCTGAGGTCTCGGCACGCCGTAAAGCTAATACCGTAAGGCCAAAGATATCGCACCAGTACTTGCCTTGGACACAGTTAGCGGCCAGCGCGGCACTGACCTCAACCTCACAGGACTTGTCCATCTTCGGGTCGCAAGCGTAGATTTGCTTGCCTTGTGCACACGCGGCATCAGGAGAGTCAGAGATACGGCTAAAGGCCATCGCACCTAAGGCCATCGAGCCTGCGGACAAATTAGCTAAGATCTGCTCGTGCTGCGCCTTATCTTGGCAGCGCTCGGGACGAAAACACAACGCATTCTCCGGGCTTTGCGCAATGAACGCCGCGCGTACGTCCTCGCCCACTTCAAAGGAATTGGGACCAATCGCCGGGCCCAAATAGGCGGAGATATTACGGCGCTTGGCGCCAATGCTCTCCATGGCGGCGACCGCATTTTCGACAATACCCCGCGCTAGCCCGCGCCAGCCGCAGTGCACCGCGCCAATCACGCGCTCTGCTTCGTCGCACAATAATAAAGGCAGACAATCGGCGGTCATGACCGCAAGGCCCACGCCGCGCTCGCGTGTGACTAAAGCATCGCAGTCAAAGGTGTCCTGTGAGCGATTTTGTGCCGTGACAATCTCCACCTTATTGGAGTGGGTCTGATTCATAAAGCACAGTTGGCCTAGGCCAAAATCCGCGCGCATTTGCAGGCGATTTTGGCTTACCTGCACCGGATCATCGCCCACGTGCAAGGCCACGTTGAAACTATCGTAAGGAGCTTTGCTCACACCGCCCAAACGCGTTGACACAAAGGCCGTGACCTCACCATCTTCAAAGCAATCGACCACCATATAGCGGCCTTTGATCAGGCTGCGCACTAACGCCGCACGCACCGCTTCGACGCTGGCAGCACCAGCATTAGAACTGACTTCACTCATGACACCCCCCTAGCTTCCCATCAAATAAAGCAAAACGCCTGAACCAGGCCTGCTTTATTAAAGAAGCGTTGACTTTACCTTGTCTCGGCGTAACTGACCTTTACACCCTGGGTCTTGAGAGCCACGTCCCATAGGACGCCAAACCCCAAAATAGCTCACGACCCTTAAGCATCTAGTATGGCCAACAAATAGATACCGGGCAAATTTCCGCGCTCAAATCTGAGCGCTGCAACACAACTTACGCAAATGAGTCAAGCCAAAACGGCTTACTTTGGCACCAAAACCATCACATTTGAGCAAGGAAATCCTCAAATTATGACGCACCGCTCACTCCCAAGTGCTATGCCCAGTACCAACCTGACTCCCGGCCACCCCACCGCTCTGGTCCGTGCCATGGAACTGCCGCTCTGATCCGTGCCATAGAACTGCCTCTCTCGTCCATGCCGTGGTGCGGCTCTCTCGTCCATGTCGTGGTGCGGATCTCTCGTCCGTGCCGTGGTACGGGTAGTCCGTTTGGCTCAGAGCGGTAAAGCCCCAGGCTAATAAAGGCCGTGTTCTTGGTAGTCGGCACGTAATAGCTCAATCAACTTGCTCATCTCCTCTGGAATTGGGGCGTCAAAGCTCATCTGCTCGTGCGTGACCGGATGCTCAAACTCGATGTGGCTGGCGTGCAAGGCCTGGTGGCGATAGTTATTTAAGGCCGTATCAAGCTCAGCACTGGCTCCGGCAATATGCTTGATGCGACGGCCGCCGTATTGGGTATCGCCCAAGAGTGGATGGTGGATATAGGACATATGGACGCGAATTTGGTGGGTGCGTCCGGTCTCTAGGCGCAGCTTTAAGCGAGTGTGCGCTCTAAAGCGCTCCATCACGCGATAGTGCGTGACCGCTTCACGGCCTAAGCCCTCGGGCATCACCGCCATCTTAGTGCGGATATGCATATCACGTCCGATCGGGGCATCAACCGTGCCGCCAGCGGTGAGTTCACCTTCAACAATGGCCTCATACTCGCGCACCACCTCATGCTTGGAGATCGCAGCGATCAAGGCATGCTGTGCCGCCTGCGATAAGGCAATGACCATCAGGCCCGAGGTGTCCTTATCTAAGCGGTGCACGATACCGGCGCGCGCCAAGGTCGCAGTCTGCGGAAAATGGTAGAGCATGGCATTCATCACCGTGCCATTCTTAACGCCCGCGCCAGGGTGCACCACGAAATTGATCGGCTTATTGATGACGAGCACATCATCGTCCTGATAGACGATATCAAGGGGCAGATCCTCAGGCACCGCCTCTAAGGACTCGGGCTCAGGCAGATTAACCGTCACCAGGCTACCGGCATTGACCTTGAAGCTAGGCTTAGTTTGCACCGCACCATCAACTAGGATACGGCCCTCATCGATCATGCTCTTTAAGGCACTGCGGGAGTGATTTTCCACCAAGGCTCCGAGCACGGCGTCAAGACGCTTGCCATGAAACTCATCTGACACTTGCAGTTCAATCACTTCGCTCATTAACCATCACCCCAAGAAGAAAAAATGCAGCCGCCTAGGTGGCGCTAACCCGAAAAAAGTAGTGGCCCCAGGCCCAATAAAGCGCATATCTTAGCAAAAATCGCGACCTAACGCCCCCGCCGCTGTCCCTCTAACCTCAAGGTACAACCCCGTCTGACTTTGTGGCCGCCACCAACTACTTACCGTCCCAGTCCCAGCTGTTTTTTTCAGCCCAGCCCCGCTGTTTTTCGTTCCAGCATTTACTGCTTTTTGGGCCCGCTAGCACCCACCCGCAGTGCTACTGGGCATACGCACGGGGTGTACGCACCAGCACGCGTGTCCCAGCACGCGTGTCCCAGCACGCGCCCTTTACCCGCCCTAAACCCAGGCTTACGCAAAATTTGAAAAATCCTTGAAAAATACGCAAACTTCGCTATAATTTGCGCGCCCCTCTGATCGAGTTATTTGGCTTCCCACCCAAGTGATTCGATGCAAGTAAAGTCATGAGGGTTGCCTCCCCTGATTTTGCTTGTTGTGCGTGTTCAGCGGGAGCTGAACTTAATATAAAGGGTTTCTTAATGAGAACTTATGTAGCCAAGCCATCTACCATCAAGCGTGATTGGTTTGTAATCGATGCCACCGACCTGACCTTAGGTCGCGTTGCAACTGAAATTGCTCGTCGTTTACGCGGCAAGCACAAGCCAGAGTACACTCCATTCATGGACACTGGTGACTACATCATCGTCATCAATGCCTCCAAGATTAAGGTAACTGGCAACAAGGCTCACGATAAGATTTACTACCACCACACTGGCTTCCCAGGTGGCATCAAGGCTGAGTCCTTTGAGAAGTTAATCGCTCGTAAGCCAGAGCAGGTCTTAGAGATCGCTGTCCGTGGCATGCTGCCAAAGGGCCCATTAGGCCGCGCTATGTTCCGCAAGCTGAAGGTATATGCTGGTGAGTCGCACAACCACGCTGCTCAACAGCCTCAAGAACTCAAGTTATAAGGAGCAATAGCAAATGGCAGCAAATCAGTACTACGGCACCGGCCGTCGCAAGAACTCCACTGCTCGCGTTTTCATCAAGAGCGGCACGGGTCAGATGTCCATCAATGGTCGTACCCTTGAGCAATACTTCGGTCGTCCAACCGCCCGCATGGTCGTTGCTCAACCATTAGAGCTCCTTGACTTAGTTGGCAAGTTCGATATCTTCGTCACCGTTGCTGGCGGCGGTATCTCGGGCCAAGCTGGTGCTATCCGTCACGGCTTAACCCGCGCTTTAATGCAGTACGACGAGAGCTTCCGTCCAGCTTTACGTAAGGCCGGCTACGTCACCCGTGACGCCCGCTCGGTTGAGCGTAAGAAGGTCGGCTTACACAAGGCTCGTAAGCGTCCACAGTACTCGAAGCGTTAAGCTTACAGTACTCCGGCATCACCAATGCCGCCCCAAGAACCCCTGGCTTGGTTCTTGGGGGCAAAAAACCCTTGTTGGTATCCCCAGCAGGGGTTTTTTATTGCGCCAAAGCCAAGTGCGCTATAATTTAACAATTGGCTTGGGCCAACTTATAATCGGACAATCGAGGTCGTGATGAAAAGCATCTATTCGTACCTTTTCACTGCGTTTTACAATTGGCTGCGTGACAGCGGAGCCAATCCACGCATTATGGTTGATGCCACCAAACCGGGCGTCGTGGTACCCCGCGAGTACGTGAGCAACGACATGATCTTGATCTCGATCTATTATCTCTACGTCAGCGACTTCGAGATTTTGCCCGACAAGATCACCTTTTACACCAAGTTCAAGGGCAAGAAGGAATACGTCGCGATTCCTTACAACGCAATGACGGAGCTGGTGTGCTCGGACAGCGGGATCAGCATTCCGCTCTCGATGTGGATGTCCTCAATTGACATGGCCTGCCGCCAATACGGCGAGGACGACTCGGCCTTTGCCGAATCCGAAGAAGAGTCCGACAAGAGCGCCATCACCTTCTCCATCACCTCTGACTCCGAGAACTCAAGTCCAAGCGACGCCAAAGAGCGCAAGAGCCAACCTAAGGTCGACCCCAACTTCACCATGCTCGACTAACACACAAAAAAAAAACAAAGCCCGCACACGGCGGGCTCAGCAGCCCTCGCACTTGGAGGGCCCACGCCCTCAGCTCGAGGGCAACGCCCGGCACTGCCGGGCTTTATTATTTTTAGGGCTTTCTGAGTCCTTGGGAGCTTTTAGTGCACTGGGCGGTTGACGTCCAAGGTAACCCACATTGGCGCCATCTCAATTAAGCCGTCCTGACCTAATTGCAGGTCGCCCGAGATGCCATGCAAGACATCATTGCGATCGCGCGCTAAGGTCTCGAGGTTAAATGAGAGGTTGATGCTATCGTAGGCAGCGGCAAAGATACGCTGTACTTGGCTGTCGGCCTTAGGCAAGGTAGCCATTAAGTCCTGCTTTAAGGCGCTGTCAGTCAAGAGCCATGGCATATCACCTAGCTGCGCACCCGCTAGGGCAATCTCACCTGAACTGTGGTTTAAGCCCATATAGGAGCGGTCGGTGAGATAAAGCGGGGTATTATCCGGCAGACTTGGGCGAATGCGGATGACATCCGAGGCAGTCGCATTGATATAGATAGCATCGGCATTATTGAGCGGGCACGTGGTCAGCGCACTTGCAACCAAATTGATATCGTTATAGCGGCAGCTGATCGCACTGCGCGTATTGACCGTGAGCCACGAATCGTTAAAGCCCGCAATGGCGCGCTCACCGCGCGTGCTCTCCGGAGCAATTAAGACTGGATTGGTGTGACCGTCGTGGTAGATCTTAGCGGCAGCCAAGGCGCCCTCATAGTCTGGACCTAAGTTGTAATAATACAGGCCCTCACGGCTTGAGGCCGGGTTATTAAAGACGATCGCCGGCAGCTCAATCTTAGTGGCAATTAAGGCATCCACCTCTGGCTTTAAGATTGGGCCGATAATGAAGTTGGTGCCATTTTGCACTAAGGCCGAGGTGATCTCCTCCATCGTCATACGATTGGTATCGTAGAAGGTGACCTTAAGCTTGCTATTGCGATCTTGCAAGGCGGCTAAGACGCCTAAACGAGCAGGCTCACCGACGGCGGCGGCAAAACGGCCGGTCAAAGGCAATAAGACTGCAAGCTTATCACCCTCCTTTAAGCCCACGACTTGGCCTGATACCGCATCAAGCCCGGTCGAGCCACCTTGTACCTGGGCCTCAGAGCCAGCGGCAATCTGAGCTGCGGCAAAGGACAGCGGGTGCTCTTCGTACTTTTCTTGCCAATTGGTGATGAGCTGCTGCTTGAGCTTGAGGCTCTTGGAGGAATCAATCAGCGCAAAGTCGATAAAGCCCTGCATGCGCGCATCGGTATTAGAGGTCATCAGAACCGTAAGCTCTGATGGCGGCAATTGCTTTAAGGTGGCGACTACCTGCAAGGCTACGGTCTGCTGGGCCTGCTCGTTGACGTATTGCATCAGCGCGAGCTTATGCTCACAGGAGCGCACTAAGTATTCCGTTTGGCGACTCTCGTGGTACAAATTGAGCTCGACGTTCGAGAGCACCTGATAGTAGAAGCTAGCAGCTGGAACCGGCAAGGCTGCGACCTGAACCTTATTTAAGGTAAAGAGCGCATCGGTGGTCTTGCCCTGATGCATATACATGAGGCCTTCGATAATGCGGGCCTCATCTAAGAGCACCGGATCTTCCTGCGCGGCCGCACGCAGTGCGCGCAAGAGCTCGGAGGCGGCGGCGTAATCACGGGCGACGATAGTAGAGCGGGTGAGCAAGACCAAGGCGGCAAAGCGATCGGAGTCGCTTGATTCCTTGACCAACTGCTGGTATTGGTCGGTGGTCATAGTGAGCGCACTAAAGGCTTGAGTGGTGCTAACCTGGCTTGATGCAGCAGGTTGCTCGGTAGTGGAAGTACAAGCTCCCACGCTCAAGGCTAAAGCCAAGGCAAGGGCGCTGAGCTTAAGACGATGGGTAATAGAATGAACCACGACACACGACCTTTTTAATAACAAATACAGCCCCACGGGCGCAAACCAAACTTGGCTCATGATAGCACAAAGCCCGATTAGCACCCCAAAAAGCGCACAGCCCCAAACCAAAAGGCCTGGGGCTGTGCCGAAAAAAGAAGCTTAAAGCGCCACGGCGCCGCTACATCCACCTAGCGCTACTTAGCCACTTGCTCGTTAGCACCTTGCTTATGCGCAGCAACGGCTTGCTCATGAGCAGCGGCAGCTTGCTCGTGCGCCTCGGCTGAAGCCTGCATCGCGGCAGCGGCTTGCTGCTTGGTCGAGCCGCCTTCACTGACGTGCTTGCAGGCCACGATATGACCTAACATCGGCACCAGCGTTTGCGTCTCAGTCTTGTACTTGCAGTCAGCAACAAAGCAGCGGCTATTAAAGCGGCAGCCCTTGGGCGGGTCGATTGGGCTTGGCAGATCGCCTTGCAGTAAGATGCGCTCCTTACGCTTATTAGGGTCGATAATCGGGATCGCCGAAATCAGCGACTGCGTGTAAGGGTGCAGCGGACGATCGTAAATTGCTTCCTTTGGCGCAACCTCGACCATCGAGCCCAAGTACATCACGCCGATACGATCGGAGATGTGCTTAACCGCCGCTAAGCCGTGGGCGATAAAGAGGTAAGTCAGGCCGAACTCGCTCTTTAAGTCATCGAGCAAGTTTAAGATCTGAGCCTGAATCGAAACGTCCAAGGCCGAAACTGCCTCGTCGCAGACGATCAGGCGTGGCGATACCGCTAGCGCACGAGCAATACCGATACGCTGACGCTGACCGCCCGAGAACTCGTGCGGGTAGCGGTTCTTGTACTGCTTAGCTAGGCCCACGCACTCTAAGAGGTACTCCACGCGCTTGGAGATTTCAGCGCCATGGTGGGTCTTATTGACCACCATCGGCTCGGAGATAATCTCGGCCACGGTCATACGTGGATTGAGCGAGGAGTACGGATCTTGGAAGATCATCTGGATATCGCGTGCGTACTTACGGCGCTCATTGCGCGAAATCGCACCTAAGTCGACCCCGTTATAGAGGATTTGACCGGCCGTTGGCTTGTACAAGCCTGCGATCATCTTACCTAAGGTGGTCTTACCGCAGCCTGATTCGCCCACCAGACCAAAGCACTCGCCCTTGTAGATATCCAGGGTTAAATTATCAACCGCCTTTAAGTAGCTGGTCTTGCTGTTTAAAAAGCCGCTCTTAATTGCAAAGTGCTTGCTCAAGCCCTTGAGAGATAAGAGCACTTCCTTGTTATCACTGTTAGTGGTCATACATCCCTCATCCCATTACGAAGCAGCTTTAGGCTCAAAGTGCACACAGCGCACCTTGCGCCCGGCACTGCCTAAGGATACCAGCTCAGGTAAATGTGCCGAGCAAGCCGCGCAGGCCTGAGAGCAACGGTCGGCAAAGGCACAGCCATTGACCGGTACTTCCTCCGGCGGTGGCACCATACCTGGAATCATAAAGAGGCGATCTGATTGCTCGTCTAAGCGTGGAATCGACTTGAGCAGGCCCAAGGTATAAGGGTGCTTTGGATCGGTCAAGATCTCTTGGGTCGAGCCCTCCTCGACGATACGGCCGCAGTACATTACCGCAACGCGGTCGGCAGCTTCCGCGACCACACCTAAATCGTGGGTAATGAGCAAGACCGAGATATTGAACTTATCGCGCATGCGATAGATGAGGTCGAGGATTTGCGCCTGAATAGTCACGTCCAAGGCCGTGGTTGGCTCGTCGGCGATAAGGAGCTTCGGCTCACAGGCCATAGCCATCGCGATCATAATGCGCTGGCGCATACCACCGGACATCTGGTGCGGATAGTCGTGGATACGCTTTTGCGGGTTAGGAATACCGACCGTATCCAAGAGGTCAATTAACTTCTCGCGCGCTTCCTTTTTACTGAGCTTAGTGTGGAGCAAGATGCTCTCTAAGATCTGTTCGCCCACGGTAAAGATTGGGTTGAGCGAGGTCATCGGCTCTTGGAAGATCATCGAGATCGAATTACCGCGAATCTTCTGGAGCTTGTGCTCGCTTAACTCCAATAAGTTTTGGCCGTCGAAGATAATCTTGGAGCCCTCGACCACGCGGCCGTTGGAATTTAACAGGCCCATAATCGACAGCGAGGTTACCGACTTACCAGAACCCGATTCGCCGACCAAGGCTAAGATTTCACCTTCTGCGATGTTAAAGCTGACATCACGAATGGCTCGGACCTTACCGCGCCGCGTGGTGAACTCAGTGGATAAGTGTTCTACTTCCAGTAACATCACATCCTCCTAACGACGGCGCGAGCGTGGGTCTAACGCATCACGCAAACCGTCGCCAAAGAGATTGAAGGCAAGCACGGTGAGAGTAATGGCCATACCAGGGAAAATTAAGGTGTAAGGGGCCGAGAAGATAAAGCTGCGCGAGCGCGCTAACATATCGCCCCACTCGGCAAATGGTGGCTGCACACCTAAACCTAAGAAGCCTAAAGCGGCAGTATCGAGCACGGCCGTGGAGATACCTAAGGTGGCACGAACCACAATTGGCGAGGTGATATTAGGCAGGATATGGCGGAAGATAATGCGCAGATTGCTATCACCGGTGACGATTGCAGCCTGAATATAATCGTTGGCCTTAACCGACATCACGCAGGAGCGGGCAATACGGGCATACTCTGGGATCGAGACCAAGCCAATCGCAAGCACGGCCTTATCAAGACCACGGCCCATCGCGGCCATAAAGGCAATCGCCAAGAGAATCGAAGGGACGGATAAGATCACGTCCATCAGGCGCATGATGAGATTATCAAGGCGCCCGCCGTAGAAGCCGCCCATCGCACCTAAGATAGTGCCGACCGTAAGCGAAATGGTAACTGCGGCTAAACCGACCGACAGGGAAATCTTGGTGCCATCGAGCACACGCGAGAAGATATCACGGCCTAATTGGTCGGTACCAAACCAGTGCTCGGCACAAGGAGCGATAAAGGCCTTGTCCATATTGGCCAGGTTTGGATCATAAGGCAGGATATTGATACCCAGAGCCTGGGTCACGCTTAACACGACCGCAATCGTGACCAAGAGCGCGATGATAATCATGCCGAGCAAGGCGGCACGATTGGAGCACAGCGAGGCCCACATATCGGCAAAGCGCGAGGACTTAACCGGGGCCACTGGCGCAGCCGACTTAGGAGAAGAAACTTCTGACATTATGATTGGCCCTCAGCGCCATACTTAACACGGGGATCGAGCGCTGCGTAGAGCAGATCGACAATCAAATTCATAAAGACAAAGATGAAGGCCACGATGAGCACAACCGCTTGGATAACAGGGAAGTCAGAGCGCATAATGCTCTCGACCGAGTAAGCACCAATGCCTGGCCACGAGAACACAGTCTCGGTTAACACTGCACCCGAGAGCAAGCTGCCAAATTGCAGGCCGATCACAGTGATAATTGGTAATAAGGCGTTGCGGAAGGCGTGCTTGCCGATGACCTTAAAGGAGCTTAAGCCCTTAGCCTTAGCGGTACGGATATAGTCTTGGTGCAAGACGTCGAGCATACTCGAGCGGGTCATACGGGTGATGATCGCCATCGAATAGCAGGCCAAGGTCATAGCAGGCAGGATGGCGTGTTGCAGGGCATTAAAGAAGGCTTCCCAATCACCAATAATCAAGGTGTCATAAAGGTAAAAGCCGGTGCCATCATAAGGGCGCATCAAGGTATCGATACGGCCGCCGGATGGAACCCAGTGCAAGATGCCCGAGAACAAGATGATAAGCAGCATACCAAGCCAGAACACCGGCATCGAAACGCCGATCAAGGCGGTGGTCATGGTGAGGTTATCGATAATGGAGTTCTTTTTGACCGCCGAGATCACGCCGAAGATCACGCCGATAATCGAGGCGATGATAATGGCCAGCACCGCAAGTTCGATCGTGGCTGGTAAGCGGGCCAAGATTTCGGTCGTCACTGGGGTATTGGTAAAGAAGGAGACACCGAAATCACCATGGAACATGGCGACCATATAGTCGATGAACTGGGTGACCAGCGGGCGATTAAAGCCCATACTCTCACGCCAAGCTTCGATGGCTTCGGTGGTGGCGTGTTGGCCCAGAACGATAAGGGCAGGATCAGGAGAGAAAACTCTCATGATCAAGAAGACCAGAATAGAGACGCACAGCAATACTGGAATCAGCATCAACAGGCGTTTTATCAGATATAACAGCACGAGCTTGTCCTCAAAGTCTCAAGCGCAGATTGAGCAAAGCCATCTGCACTTGGGCTGTAGTCAAGTTAAGAGCTACGGTTGAACTTCATTACCGTACCGTGCCTAAAGCCACCACGACACAAGAAACAAGAACTTTAGGGCGTGGCAAGTTGCGGCACAAGGGCAGCCTCATACCGTCACGCAACACTAAGGTACGGCGCGCCATTATCCTCAAGCGACTTAAGCGCAAAAGCTCAAGCTTCTGCTTGAAGCGTCGACGCACGTTGTGAGCACGGGCAAAGCCGTCGCTCACCAACTCGGACACACCTTTCACCTGCGTCCCAATTGTTGGGGCAGCAGCACCGTGCCGCCACTAACAAAATCGCTCAATTATAGCAAGAAACTTTTTAGCTTTGCGCATCTTTAGACCAAGCGCCCGCCCCGCCGCCCCATCATAGCGCGTCGCGCCCCAGCCTCCGCCACCAACCAAGCCCGCCCTAAAAGCTCACGCCCATGCGGCCGAAAAAACTCAGTGCCTCATCTAACCTCAGAGCATCGTCGGTCGTGACTTTCTCACCTCCGCCGCGTACGCCCGCTGCGCAGTGGGGCGCAAGCTTGGTGGTTACACCACGCACCTCTCACTGCCTGAGGCTCCAGCCCAGAGCGCCTAACAATCCCAGCGCCTCCACCTAATCTCACCCCAGAACGCCGTCTTTCGTGACCTACTCAATTGCAGCTTGCCCGCCCACCACCCCCTCCGCCGCCGCGCGCGCCAGCTGCGCAGCGAGGCGCAAGCCCTGTGACTTCCCCGCGCCCCCAAAGGTCTCGAAGGGAAAGGAGCGGTGTGAGCCTCAAGTTCCGAGGCTGGGCTCAAGCCCTGTGACTGCCCCGCGCCCCTAAGGTCTCGAATGGAAAGGTGTGAGCTTAAGCTCAGTGGCTGGGCGCCAGCTCTGTGGCTACTCCTCGCCCTCATGGTCTCGAAGGATCAGGCACGGTGTAAGCCTCAAGTTCCGTGGCTGAGCGCAATCCCTGTGACTGCCCCGCGCCCCCTAAGGTCTCGAATGGAAAGGTGTGAGCTTAAGCTCAGTGGCTGGGCGCCAGCTCTGTGGCTACTCCTCGCCCTCATGGTCTCGAAGGATCAGGCACGGTGTAAGCCTCAAGTTCCGTGGCTGAGCGCAATCCCTGTGACTGCCCCGCGCCCCCTAAGGTCTCGAATGGAAAGGTGTGAGCTTAAGCTCAGTGGCTGGGCGCCAGCTCTGTGGCTACTCCTCGCCCTCATGGTCTCGAAGGATCAGGCACGGTGTGAGCCTCAAGTTCCGTGGCTGGGCGCAAGCTCTGTGACTGCCCCGCGCCCCTAAGGTCTCGAATGGAAAGGTGTGAGCCTCAAGCTCAGTGGCTGAGCGCCAGCTTTGTGGCCTATCCTCGCCCCTAAGGGCCAGGCGCTGGGTGCGCCGGTCCTGGGCGCACGGAGCATGCGCGGCTGTCCTTAGTCGTGGCAGATGTGGGCTGGGACACTCATGCTGTTTTTATAAGACTGCAGCATGGAGGTGGCCACCTGGCAGTAGCCGCGATCGGCACAGCTGGCGCAATATGGGTAGAGCTGAGCCAAGATCTGGTCTTGCTCTGGGCTTGTTTGGTAGTCCTCTGGTTTTAACGGCAGCATATCGTAGGAGCTGGCAACCACCTTGCCCTTGCCTTGGCTCTTGGCAAGATAGAGGCGGTGATCTGCGACCGTGACTAAATCGTCGTAGGTGAAGCCATCGTATGGCGCCATCGCCAGGCCAATACTGCACGCAATGTTGATCTGCTCGCCCTGCGAGCGATAGCGCAGCGCGGCAATACCATCGCAGATACGCTGGGCAATTGAGCAGGCCGTGGACTTGCGCCCGATACACAAGAGATAGACCTCAAACTCATCACCGCCATAGCGCCCGACTAAGTCGGTGGTGCGCACGCAGCTTTTAATCAGGCTCGCGACCTTGATTAAGAGCTCATCGCCCACCATATGACCGTAGGTATCGTTGACCGGCTTGAAGTTATCAAGGTCGATAAAGAGCAAGGCCCCGGCAAAGGTGCAGTCATTACCCATACAGGTCGCAGGGGTCGGCTGCGTGAGCGGCGGATTAGGCCGCGCGGTAGGCGTTACACCGACCTTGCGCAAACACATCGAACCATCAACCAAGGAATGGCCCTCAGGATCGAGGTGCGAGCCCACGTTCAATGAGCCCGTCGCCGCCCGATGGGCGCTCATCCAGGCTGGGCTCTGATGCTGAGCCCCTTGGGTGGCACTTGCCGCCAGGACAAAGTCCTGGTGCTGGGCCGCCACGGAGCGCAGCTGTTGACTGCCCGAGCGGCAGCGCTTGCATTGCAGCTCAAGGTCGGTCAGAAGTGCCGAAGCCTTGGTGGTAAAACCGTGCTTGTTGAGCACCGAAGTGAGTGGGTCACTGTAAGCTAAATCCAGCGCCTCTTGCAGCTTCATGCGATGGAAGCGCTCTAATTCGTAGATTTCGGTGATGTCGGTACGCACCAAGGAAATCATCTTGTGCTCATCATCGGTGTAGCGGAACTCTAGGCGCTTGCGGGTGTAACCGCGCTTAGGGTCTTGCACGCCACAATAGGTGATATAGGCCTCTTGGTGGCGCAGCATCTCGATGACATGGTTGAGTTCCATATCGCGAATGAGCGCAATGCGATCTTCAGGCACGACAAAGCGCTGGGCATAGCGGATCGATTCGGCGTTATATTCGTTGGTGTAGCGCGGCGGCAGCGGCGTACCGCTTTGTGAGCCCACAAACATCAGCGCCGTACCCTTACGCGGGTCGATGTAGATAAAGTAATCGCAGTTGGCAAAGACGAAGGCGGTGGTGATCTGCTGGAGGATATTGTTGCTGGCGCTGCGCAGCACAATAAAGTGCGCAAAGATCGGGCTCTGAGCCACGATCTTGGGCATATCAAGTCCAGCAATGGAGACCTTGGCGCGTGAGCCACTGGTAAAGACATGCGCCTGATCAAGCCAGCTGTAATCAAAGTCATCAGGGGCCGCGCGCTTGGCTTGAGCGGAGGTCTCTGTCGGTGCCGCCCGGTAATCTGGCGCTGCGTGCACCCCCGTCCACGGCTCCTGCCCTTGGTGCTTATCGCTATTTTTGGCAGCCGGATCGGTCTCAGGCACGGCATAGGCAGGCGGCACTTCAGTCTTATCGTGACGGGCCGAGCTCATGCTGCCTGATGCCAGGTGAGCTCCGGGTTCCACATTGTGCTGGGATAAGAAAAAGGCACCGTCTTGCGGTGACAGCCCCGCTAAGTTGTCTGTCTGCGTACCAAGCGCCGAGCCCGAAATCGGTTTAACGCCCCGGCGCTCAATGCCATCCCAAGTATCATGGCCCGCTCCCTCATAACTACCAGGTGCAGGCGCGGCTTTCATATTGGCAAAGCCGGCGGTGGAGCTTAAGGAAACACTGGCGCCGTTATCGCCCACTGAGCCGACCCAAATGTCATCATTGACGTTGTTGTAAGGCTCCGTAGCCGGATTGATAGTGCGGCTCGAGAAGAAGATCGGATTGCCCTTACGGTCCTTGGTAAAGAACTTGACCTTGATGGTGCAGACGTGGGCATTGATATCGATCGAGGTTTGCCCCGAGGCTAGGGAATCTAACAGCTCCTGGCGCGTGAGCAGATCGACAAAGACCTCTTGCTCATTTTCCAAGTCCGGCAAGTGCTTGGCGACGTACTCATCATAGTTAAAGGTCGCGCCCACTTCGTCCGGGCGGAGGGCATTGTGCAGGATCTGAACTTGATTGGCACTAAAATCAACCTCAGCAACACCAAAGCAGATGTCACTGACCGCCTCCATTAAGTGCCGAAAATGCTTTTTCTGGCCCATAGCAACGCTCCTCCAAGAGGATAAGATCAAGACTCAGACCTAAGCCTAAAGCCACGGCCTTCAAGTCCGCTGTGCCGTGCTCAAACCCTCAAGCACGCTCTGGTATGTCGCAAACACGAAAGCACGCTGCAGCGTGCCGCAATCCCATCCCAACTGAGCTCACCACCTACAGCATGCCCTGCTGCACCAATTTGATGCACAAACTGTACCTAGTCCCCTACTCGCCACGGGCTAAGCGCGCCAAGGCATACTCGCGCTCGGCTGTCTCAAAACCGCGCCGCCCCAAAAAGCCGTTGGCCTTAACCCGCGTCTTATAGTCCGTCAGATCCGCTGCGGTGTACTTTTTGCGCAGGCACTCGTAAGCAAGCTCATACCAATCAAGCTCGTTGCTAGCAAGCGCCGCCTCCACCAAGTGCCAGTCCACGCCCTTACGCTGTGCTTCCAGGCGCAGTTTATAGCTACCGTATAGCGCCAGGCGCATATGGCGCACCAAGAGATCGGCATAGCGCTCATCGCTTTGAAAGCCCTGCTCTTGGCAGCGTGCCAAGGCTGTCGCGACCGCCGCTGCCGCAAAGCGCCCGGCGCACTTGCGCGTTAGCTCATAGGCCGAGTACTCACGCGCGGTCAAAAGCCGAATCATTTCGTTATAGGCCAGCGTCACCTCATCAGTTCCATCCGCCGCCCCTAAAGCGTCCGCCCCGGCCGCAGAGACAGCTGCCGCAGCAGCATCCGCTATTTCCGGCGCATCCGAATGCGTCCCTATAGGCAAGGTCACGGAGCTTGAGAGCTCATCTAAGCTGCTGACCTGCGGGGCCTTAGGGCGCCGAGAATAGCGTGAGCTGCGGCGTTTCGATGCAGCAGGCTCCTCATTGTGCTCAGCGCTCTGAGCCCCCACAGGCAAGGTCACCGAGCTTGAGAGCTCATCTAAGCTATTGGCCTGAGGCTTCTGCCGATACTTTGATCCGAGCCCCTTACGGCGTGGTGCTGCATCAGGAGCCCCAGCGCCGGTGGCATCAAGCTCAATGCTATAGCCCGATAGCGCCTGCTCATAAGGCATCGACACAGTGCTGGCACTACCATCAAGATCTTTAATCTCAGGACCACGCCGCCCCCGGCGTCCGGACAGAGCATCAGGGTCGTAAGGGTGCAGCCCAACCGAAGATGAGACCTCATCTAAGTCCTTAACTAAAGGCACAGCGGGTTCAGCAGTGCGCGGCGCGCGCCGCCCCGAAGCCGCACGCGCTGTCGGTGCCGCCGCGCCTGATGCCAAACGAGGGTTACGCTCTGACGCCCTACGCTGATATGGTTTAGACGCCCCCAAGCGCAGGGATCCCCCGTGCCCCGCACTGCCAGCACCTACTTGAGGCGCAAGAACCTGGGGCTCGCGCACGCACTCATGGTTCCATGGTGCCTCCCAGTCCTCAGCTGGGGGCAGTGGTGGCACCACCTCCGGTAGTGGCGGCTCATCCCCGGCCCACGGCGGCTGGTCAGAAAACGCATAGGCCTCATCGGGCAAAGGCGGAGGTACCCAGTCAGACGGGCCCAACTCAGTTGGTGGCACCCGGTCGTAATACTCCGGCGGCAGCTCGTAAAGAGCCGCCGGTGCTGAGCTCTGAGGCAACGGCGCAATGCGCGCGGCACGGGGCGCGGGAGCCGTTACCTGCTCATCAGCACGCTGAGCGCCCGGCGCTAAGGCCGGTTCCGTCCCCACTGCCGCATCATAGGCTGGCCCCAATAAGTCACGCAGTGCCTCGTCCTCACCTAACTCAGAGGCAACAGGCGGCTCAGGAGCAGCAGGCGGCGGCGCAACAGGTGCACTCCTGGCTAAAACGCTTTGCGCCCCTAATGCCGCACCATAGGCCGAGCCCAATAAGTCACGCAGTGCCTCGTCCTCACCTAACTCAGAGGCAACAGGCGGCTCAGGAGCCGCAGGCGGCAGCGCAGCAGGAGCACTCGGGGCTAAAACGCTGTGCGCGCCGACCGCTGCGTCATAGGCCGTGCCTAATAAGTCACGCAGTGCCTCGTCCTCACCTAACTCAGAGGCAACAGGCGGCTCAGGAGCAGCAGGCG
>CALXXU010000072.1 GCA_944392765.1 uncultured Anaerobiospirillum sp. | reverse complement strand
TTAATCAAAAATTTGGCAAAATCGAGGCTGTAATTGGCATTGCATTAAGCGTGCTAACCCCACAAGGACAGTCCGAAGATTGAGAACAACAAGCGTTCGAGTGTAAGATGCCGGGTAGAACACATCTTTGCTGGACTAAAGTTAAATCAAGGCTTCTTGCCAAAATCAAAATCAACAGTTTGTATAAAAGGAGAATGTGACCTTGTTGTTTTGGCATACAACACTAGCAGATATCAAGTTATAATTGATGGACGCTTAAAGTATCCTAAATTTTTAATAAAAGAGAAAAATCGCTCAATTGGTGATTTAGTTAGAGTATCTGGTTGATTAACTACTAGTAGTCTAGATTGGTACTGAAGATGCCGCACTACAATTGTGCATAAGTTAATTTACAACAGCTCCCAGAAGTAACTGACTAATAGGTGCGGCAAGACCGCACTGCCCCCAATTAAGAAAAAGCGCAGTTCTCTGCGCTTTTTCGATCAGAGCGACTGATGGCGTGCAAGCTATTAACAGCTCACTTTCTACCTAACAAGGACTGCTATGTCAGAGCAAAACCGGCTCTATGTGCCTGCCGAGCACTGTAAGATTTCCCTGGTCGTGGCGATGGGCCTTGATCGGGCCATTGGCGAGCGCGGTGCCATGCCTTGGTATTTGCCCGCTGATTTAAAGCATTTCAAGGCAGCCACGATCGACGGCTGCGTCATTATGGGACGCAAGACCTTTGAGTCGATTGGCAAGGCGCTCCCTCAGCGTCGTAACATCGTAGTGAGCGCGACGCTTGAGGCGCAAGCGGACATCGAGGTGGTGTCATCTTTAAGCGCCGCCTTAGAGCTAGCGCAAGATCGCATTACGCCGCTGGTGCAAAAGTCCGCGACCCACGTTGAGGTCTGCACGTACGAGCACATTGCCATTATTGGCGGCGCGCGCCTATTTGAAGAGGGCTTGGAGTACGCCCAAGAACTCAATATTACCGAGATTCGCGCAACCTTCCCGCATGCTGACACCTTCTTCCCTGAGTTTGAGCAATTAGGTCTGTTCATGCGCGAAAGCCAGGAGCCGCATGTGCCTGGTGACAACCGTGCCTACTACTATTGCGCGGCAAGCCAACCAAGCGGCTTTGCCCAAGATATCCCAGGCTTTGATGAAAACGAGCTGGTAGTCGACTCCGAGCAGCGCGAACAGGTGATCGACGATCTGCCAAAAGAAGGCCTGGCCTACCGCCACCTCAAGTACGTGCACATTTAGCCGACGGCCCTGCGATCCCGCCGCGCCCCGCTTAAGCGCCCCGTGGCTGACCTCTGGGCTGAGCGCCGCACGGCCTAGGTGTGAGCGTCACGCGTCCGGCTGCTGGACTGAGCGCCGCTGGGCTGAGCGCCGCACGGCCTAGGTGTGAGCGTCACGCGTCCGGCTGCAGGACTGAGCGCCGCTGGACTGATCGCCGCGTGACCGGGCTGAAGCGTTAGGGCGCGTGGCTTGCGCGCGGCGGCCTAGGGCAGGCCGCTGCGGCGCTGCAATTGCGGGCAATGGCCCAGGAGGCGGGGCCTACGCGGGGCCTACTGGGCGTAAAGTGGGGCTTAAATCGCGGCGTAGCCCACTGATTTGACGCTAAAGAATTTATCGTCCTCAAAGCGCCAGGCGCTTAAGCGATCACCCCAGATGCAGCCGGTATCGAGCGCTCTGATATTGAGCTCGTTGCACTTGCCGTTTAGGGCGGCCCAGTGACCAAAGACCAGGGTGTACTGCTTTTTCTTGTACTGCATTGGCTGGGCGAGCTTAAACCATGGGGTGAGGCCGTCCTTGGCGACGCTTTCAGGGTTGACCGCGCTGTTTTTGAAGTCCAAGGAACAGTCGTGGTAGCACAGGCGCATCCGCGTAAAGGAATTTAAGGCAAAACGCCAGCGGCGCAAACCTTCATTGGCGTAGGAATAGGTGTAAGGCTCTTCGCTGTACATATTGCGCAAGAGCACGATGCGCTGCAGCGGGTCTTTGAAGATGCGGTTGACCTCTTTGGCTTCCTTGCGCGCCCGCTTGATATCCCACAATGGATAGATACCCGCGTGGGCAACTGCTAAAGGCTTGCTCGAGTGCAAGTAGAGCAGCGGGCACTTTAAGAAGTAGGACACGATGTCCTCGCGCAGCTTGGACTTTAAGATGACGTCGAGGTTGTCCTTCGGGCGAGCCCTGGTTAAGCCATAGTGCACCGCTAAGAAGTTGAGGTCGTGATTGCCGATCACGCTTTGCACGCACTTACCAAGCTTAAAGATTTCCTGCATCGTCTCAACTGGCAGTGGCCCACGACCGATCAAGTCGCCGGTTAAGATCAGCTCGTCGGACTTCTCATCGAACTTGATGAGGTTAAGGAGCTTAACAAACTCGTCATGACAGCCGTGGAGATCTCCAATGCAGTATGTGGCCATAACAACCAACCTCGGTTAGGAAAAAGGCATTCTCAATTTAGACTAAAAGCGAATTGATTATTTTCGGCAAAATGGCGGCCATTCTCAAGGCTGAACCCCAGGTTATGCCAAAGGGCTCACACCCCCAAGCAAAAAAAAAATTTGAATGAACACCCAAGGTGGGGTGAAGCGGTCATTTTGCGCTGTGCTTTAAGCCTTGTGCTAAGCTAACTTCAGCTTTTGCCATTTTTTTCTTTGTTAATGTAGAGAGGGGCGCGGCATGATTTCACGTGACTTTATTAAGCATCGCTTGCTGCCACGCGTTGATATCGTCAAGCTGATCGACTCGTACTGCAAGCTCAAGCGCTCGGGCTCCAATTATTCCTGCCTGTGCCCTTTCCATAAGGAAAAGAGCCCGTCCTTTATGGTCAGTCCGAGCCGCCAAACCTTTATGTGTTTTGGCTGCGGTGCTCATGGCACGGCGATCGACTTTATCGAGAAGTACAAGAATCTCAACTTTGTGGAGACGATCGAAGAGCTGGCGCGCTTTGTCGGGGTCGATGTCGAGTACGAGCAGGGTGGGCGCGAGCGGCGCGCCGATGATCGCTATCAGCTCTATTACGAGCTGATGGATCGTGCCGCCAGCTACTTTACCAGTCAACTACGCGCCACCCCTGAAGCCCTATCCTACTTTAAGGATAAGCGGGGCTTATCGGAGCTCACGATCGTCAAGGGGCGCCTGGGTTATGCCCCGAATGACTACGACTACGCGAAAAATAAGATTGCACGCAACGCTGATGAGTACCAAAAGCTCATTGAGCTGGGCTTGCAGGTCGACCGCTTTGATGAGGACAAGCAGCGCCAGCTGACGCGCGCCTTTTTCCGCAATCGCGTGATGTTCCCGATCTTTGATATCAAAGGGCGCATTATCGCCTTTGGCGGGCGCCAATTAGGGGATTATGGCCCGAAGTACCTCAACACGCCTGAGACGCCGATCTTCAAGAAGCGCCGTGAGCTTTTTGGCCTCTATGAGTGCTTAAAGGCCACGCGCAACCGCCCCGAGAAGGTGGTTGTGGTCGAGGGCTATATGGACGCCATTGCCCTGCGTCAGGCAGGCTTTGACTATGTGGTGGCGACCTTAGGTACCGCCATCACCGCCGAGCACTTCAATCTGCTCTTTCGCTACACCAATCAGGTCATTTGCTGCTTTGACGGCGATGAAGCGGGCAAAAAGGCGACCTGGCATGCCTTGCAGACTGTAACCCCAGTGCTGGTCGACGCCAATAAGGAGGTGCGCTTTATCAACCTCCCAGCCGGACACGACCCAGATACCTTGGTGCGTTCGCAGGGCAAGGAAGCCTTTGAGGCACAAATTGATAAGTCAGTGAGCTACCCTGAGAGCATCATGCTCCATGAGTCCAAGCTCTACAATGTCGCTGACCCTAGCGAGCGCGTGCGCCTCATCAACAGCGTGCTGGCTATCGCCAAGGCGATGAAGAATATGGCCTTGCAGCAGGTGACGCTGCAGGTGCTCTCAGGCTACGTCAAGATGCCGTTTGAGAGTATCACGGCGATGTGCCAAAGCTCCGAGGTCAAACCGGACCAGGCCTTTATGCGCTTGGAGGGCAGCCACTTTGCAGATGAAGCCTCAGGGCGCGACGGCTTTAAGGTTTATGGCGCGCAAGGTAGCACTTACCAGGATAGCCTGGAGCTGCGAGGCGAGCGGGGCTTCTATCAGCGCAGCTATGATGAGGGACGGCGCTCCAATGTGCCGACCTGGGCAAGCTCGCAGCAACATGGCCCCGAGGTCATCCGTTTTACCGGACGGCCGCGCACCAATCTAGGCGCGCAAGCTCAGCCGGGAATGCAGGCTCAGCCCGGCCAATTCCAGCCGGGACAAGTTCAACCCGGCATGCCCGCCCAACCCGGCCTAGTTCAGCCGGGCATGCCTGCTCAGCCGGGCGTACTAGGCCAGCCTTGGGGGCAAATGAACCAGGCCAATCCTTGGGCGGCTCAAGGTCCGCAAGGCCAGCCAGGCCAGCCTGCCCCCGGCCTGGTGCCCCCTTATGGGCAGCCATATAATCAGGGGATGGCGCAGCCGTTAGCCGGGATTAAGCCGAGCATCTCAGTGCAAAGCCGGGCGCCGTTTGCTCCTGGGGTCAGCGGCGGCGTGGTGTCGCTGCAAGAGCTGCAACATCAGGTGCGCTCGGAGCAAATCGTGCAAAACCAGCAGAGCCCAGCCGGTCAGTACCTAAACTTAGGCCCTGATGGGGTGCCACGCTCAGATAATCAGCGCGTGGAAGAGCCAAGCGGTGAGTACTACGAAGGCGGTCGTGGTCCTGGTACGAGCAATATTTTGACCTCGATTGACGCAGACCAAGTGGCCGCTGAAGCAGGTGAACTGGCCGGAGCGGGCGCGGTCAATCATGGGGTTATTACTGATTACTTCTCCACGGTCGAGTTTGAGCGTAATTTGGGCCTGACCTTAGAGGAAGTGCAGACTTACAACACGGTGGTGGGCGTTGATTTCACCCCGCGTGATTTAAGTAGCCCGGTTTATCAGCTCATCGCCTTTATTTTGCAGCAGCCGACCATTGTGGCTAAGGTCTATGAGGAGTTTAAGCTTGAGCAGTTCTTGCAGCTGGGCGCCCGGCTTAAGATCACCGAGTACCCGTGCATCGAGCGCTTGATCCATCTCATCGATGGCGACCGCAATATTACCTGTGCGGGCATTATTGAGGAGTATCGCGAGACGGACTTTGATCCGCTCTTCTCGTATCTGATGGGCGTGAACATCAACGGCAGCCCAGACAATCATGAGGAGTGGAGCATCCAGACCCAGATCGGCTTTTTTGCCTTCTACTTGCGTAAGGCGATCGCAGAACCGCTCTTTAACCGCAGCCGCAGCATCTTGATGAACGGCTCCAATATCTCCGAGGACAACCTCAAGGAGCTCTCGGCTTTGCGCGAGTTTAACTACCGCCAAAGCTAGAAAGGAGTGCACTGGGTGTCAGGTTGCGGCAACTGAAGCGGCTATGTGCGGCACCGGATGCGGCGTCTTGCGGCAATGAATGCGGCTATGTGCGGCAATGGATGTGGCATCTTGTGGCAATGAATGCGGCATCTTGCGGCAATGAATGCGGCATCTTGCGGCAATGAATGCGGCATCTTGCGGCAATGAATGCGGCTATGTGCGGCAATGAATGCGGCAATGGATGCGGCATCTTGCGGCAAAGGGCTAGGGCCTTTTGCCGCACGACATTTCGGGCTATAATGCGCACCACGGCCCATTAGCTCAGTCGGTTAGAGCAAGCGACTCATAATCGCTCGGTCTCCAGTTCGAGCCTGGAATGGGCTACCATCCTTCGGTGCCGTCCGGCACCCAGCTTCCAGATTTTCTCATTTCAAACCAGTGAGCCAAGCCTTGGCGCTGAGCTCAGCGGCCTTGTTTTGCCGCAAAAACAACCAGCCCCCACCCAGAAACTCTGGGCAGGGGCTGGGGTAATCACCTGAGCGTGGGCTTAATTAGAACGGGCACTCGTCGCGATCGTTCTTTTCAGCGGTGACGTAGCTGCCGTTAACTAAGACTTGCAGCTGTACCGTGTTGTCGTTTTGATTGATGAGACGAACCTTGGCGCCCTTGCGGTAGGTGCACGAATAAGGCTGATCCACTAAGATAAGGCCTTGGTTGGTATTGATAGTCAGACGGATACCATCGGAGGTACGGTCCATCAAGGCCGCAGCACCAGCGGCTAAGAGCGCACCGATACCAGCACCGATTAAGGTGCCTTCGCTATCACCACCGATCGCTTGACCGGCGGCTGCACCGGCGATACCACCAACTACTGCCGTGTTGGTCTTGTTGTAGTGATCAAGGTCAATGGTGATGTACTCCATATCGGTGATAACACCTTCGGTGAAGTAGGAAACTTGACCGGCTCTGCTGGTAGGATTGGTGCAGCCGGTAAGACTGGTGACCAAGAGGCCTGAAATCAGACTTAAACGCAGTGAGTGGTTGAACATCGTACGATCCCCCATGCAACCTAAACCAGAGCGCGCAGTGAAACTGCGGCGGCTCAGGTTATCTTAACGCATAATCCTTGGGAAAAAGTAAGAGAAGAGGCTAAATGACTACCGTGACTATCACCGGGCGCGATCGCCACGGCGTGGGTATCGCCGTTCATGATGGTAAGCAAATTTACGTGCCCCAAGCCTTAGTAGGCGAGGTCATGGAGGTGGAGATTGGTGCTCCCTTTACTCCAAAGTCGGCACGCTGCCCCGGCACGATTAAGGAAATCCTTACGCCCTCACCTTATCGCGTTGACCCCCAGCAGCACTGTGCTTATGCCGGACGCTGTGGCGGCTGTCAGCTGCCGCATGTCAGTTATGAGGGCCAGCTTGCTTACAAGCGTGATGACATCGTGGCCGCACTGAGTACAGTGGTCGGGGAGCAAGCCGAGGCTTTCGTGCGCCCGCTGATCCCAACCAGCGCCCGCCCTTGCCGCTTCAAGTCGATTCGCTACGCTGCGTCATCAAGTTCAGCGCGTACGCCCCTGCGCCTGGGCTTTTACGCCCCTAACTCCCATGATTTAGTGCCAGTTGACGCTTGCCCTTTGGAGCCGGAGCGTTTTGCGCAAGTCGCGCAAGGTCTAGAAGCGATACTCAATGAGCTGAGCATCCCCAGTTATGATGAGCGCAAGCCTCAGGCTGAAACGGCGGTGCGGGCGCTGCAATTGCGCGGTGGCGATGTGAATAGCGTCAGCGCTTATTTGATTATGACCGGACGGCTCAATAAGGCTCAGCGTACCGCGCTTGAGCACAGCGCTCAGAAATTGGGCCTAGAGAGCCTTACGGTGGGCTATAACAATGCGCCGGGCAATGCCTTATTTACGCGTGAGCTCGAGCTCATCGCCGGAGCCGAGTCCATCACCAAGACCTTGCTCGGGGCGCGCTTTGCGGTCTATCCCAACACCTTTTTGCAGGTCAACTATGAGATCTGCACTAAGCTCTATGAGGCGGCTATCGCCCATTGTGCTCAGGCGCAAAGCCACGACCTTGCTCTAGATCTGTGCTGTGGGGTGGGCACCATGAGCTTGGCCTTAGCTCAGCATTTTGAGCAAGTAGTCGGGGTGGAGATCGTAGCTGAGTCTATTGCCGCTGCTCAAGCCAATGCCACGGCCAATGGTTTAGCGCAGAAGTGCGACTTCATCGCCGCTGATATGACTAAGGCGCTCCCTGAGCTCATCAAGCGCAAGCGCCCCAACGCCATAATTGCTGATCCGGCGCGCGTCGGCCTAGGTGAGGCCAATGCCAAGCTCTTAGGCAAGGTGCCGGGGCCATGCCGCCTAGCAGTGATTTTCTGCGCGCTGACCGCCTTAAAGCGCGACTTACCGCTGCTCATCAAGGGCGGCTTTAAGCTCGACTATGTGCAGGGCTTTGATATGTTCCCAGGCTCGCAGCACGTCGAGACCTTGGTGTGCTTGACTAAGGCCTAAGAGAGGATCTGAGCAAGGCTCTGAGTCAGCGCAGAGCCCAATTCCGAGCTTGAGTCCGGCTTAGTCATAAATTGTGTAGAGTTTGGCGCCGGTGCGTCTTAGCTCATGGTTCTCGCTCGGTGCAGCATCGGCGGCCGGGTAGCCTAAGGCTAAGGCGATGACAGGATCGGTCGTCAGCTTGAGGGTGGCTTTGAGCTCCTTGACCGGCAACGAGCCGATAAAGCAGGAGTCGAGTCCCAATTCAGTGGCCTTTAAGGCGATCGTCATCAGGGCTAAACCTAAGTCAAAGAGGCGAAATTCCTGACCTTGCGCACTGACGTAGCCGGGGTTTTGCGGATCAAAGGAGCCGATGATGAGGGCGCTGGCGCCATAGAAGTTACGCAGCCGCTCAACGCGGGCTAAAGACTCACCTGTGATCACCTCAAAGTGGTAAGGCTGAAGATTGCAGGCGGAAGGGGCTTTGGCCGCTGCACTTAGCAGCAGCTCGAGGCAGTGGAGTGAGATCGCGCGTTTGTGCTCAAAGGAGCGGCAGGAATAGCGATCTTCGAGCAAACGGTCGAGATTGATGGTGAGGTTGGGAGCTGGGCTTGAGGCCGCCGTCCAAGCGGTCGCGCCGGTATGGGACTTGTTCATAGAAAGCGCCTCCGATGATCGTGTCTGTAGCTAGTGTGCCACATAACGCGCCGCCGCGCTGTGAGGTGCCCGGCAAAATGTGGTGAGCTGGGGTAAAAATTTGAACAAGCGCGGGCGTGCGGCGCTGAGCGCAGTCTAAAGAGCTCAGCCTTAAGCGCTGAGCTGGGGCTCAAACGCAGAGCCGGGGACACAGCACTGCGGCTAGGCGCGCCCTGTCCCAATGCGCCCGGCCCTTTGTGCTAACGCTCCACAGAGGAGAGCGCAGTTGGCGTTATGCGGAGGCTGCTTCTATATCTTCAAATGGTTGTTGCGTTAGGTCGCAGACCATGGTGTAGGCATCCTCTGGCGGATTGCCGTGGGAGCCTTGGTAATAGTTCTTGCGCGTGCCGGTGATAGTAAAGCCAAAGCGATCGTAGAGGTGCAGCGCGACTTCATTGGAGACGCGCACCTCAAGAAAACAGCGCGTGGCGCCCATCTTGACGCACTCACGCAAGCTCGCTGCCAGAAGCTTGGTGCCAAAACCCAGCCCCTGGTACTTCTTGCACACGCCAATGGTGTAAAGGTCGGCCTCGTCGACCACGACGCAGATAACAGCAAAACCAATCAGCTCTTCTTTTAAATAGAGCCCAATGCAGCGGGTGTTATCAGAAAAGGTTGAGGCGATATCATCCTGGGTCCACGGCTCTTGGTGGGCGCTAACCTCCACCTGGTAGAGTTGACTTAGGATCTCAGTGGTAGGTTCGGTAATGATTCTCAGGCTCAGCGGTGCTAAACGCGCGTGGCGACGGCTTCCCATGAGTGTAATCGGGGACTAGGCCCCAGCTCCTTTAGTTAGACGAAATAGATCAAGGCTTAAATCGCGATACCGCGTGCGGCAAAGGCCTGCTTTAAAAATTCCCAAGTGCGACGCTTGTTGTTATCAAGCACCAAGGTGAAGTTACTCGGCACAGGCTGCGGCGCAAACGGCAGCATGATGATGTCTTGAGGCTGGTAGCTAAAGCCTGGGCTATAGTACATCACACTAAGACCCTTGCGCTGAAAGTAGGCCAACATATTATTAAGGTAGGTAATGGAGCCATCAGGCCACACGTAGATATCGGCCTGCGGGCGGAGCGGTAACTGCCCGCCCCAAGCCACCATCGGGGCAGCCGCCATCGGCGCAGCTGGTGCTGGAACCTGTGGCTGCGGCCCAGCTGGTACCTGCGGCGCAGCTGGTGCTGGGACCTGTGGCTGCGGCCCAGTTGGTACCTGCGGCATCGGCTGTGTTTGCACCTGGGGCACAGGTTGCATCTGAGGCTGCTGTACTGGCTGCATCTGAGGCTGTGGCACTGGAGGAGCCGGTGGCTGCGGCATGTTGAGCTGAGGTTGCGGCGCGCTGACCGGTGGATGCTCGAGCTTAAACAGCGCGTCCTGAGTTTCCTTGATTTTGAGATTGGTTTCCTCAATAGCGCTCTCGGTTTGCGCCAGCTGCTGATCGTTCTTGCTTTGGGCACTGATTAAGGTGGTGCGCAGCGTCTCAAAGCTTTCACTGATCATATGCGCTTCTTGTACAGCGCGCGCCGCGTCGGCCGCAGCTTGCGCCGCCGCAGCTTGCTCTGCTTGCGCGGCATCAGCTTGAGTTGGTTCTTGACTGGCGGCTAACTCCGCCGTTGCTTCGGGCGCGGCGCTCTCTGGGGTAAGGGCAAATTTAACTGCCGGGTTGACCGTCCATGTCGTTCTGGTTTTAGGCATGTTAAATTCCCCTCAGCTTAAGTCAGGTCCCAAGAAAAAAAAAATCGATGGCCGTATTGTAACAGTATTAAAGAGGTGCGCTGGGCTGGGGTCTAAAGGCCTGAGCGCTCACAACCGCTCCCATTAGTACATGTACTTGCTGCCGATACGGTAGCGGGGCTGGCGTTGCTTGGACGTGGCCAGGTACTTGACGTTACCCACTTGGACGAAAGGCTCCCAATGCGCGGTGAGTGCACCGGACACAAGGAGCGCGCCGCGCGCTAACTGAGTCCACAGGGGATGAATCATAGAAAATTCCGGATGATGGTTTTGGCGGTATTTTAGGGCGGCTGTCTTTGGCCAAACTTGGGCCGCAATGACGGGGGTTGATGACGGTGCGCAGGCTCCATCTTGGGGCGGAAATGAGCGGTCAGAAGGGGATGGGGCCGGATGGCCGGAGGTGCGGGGCGCGATTTTATTTTTGCGGGGCCCAGAAACACAAAAACCACCTAAAAGGTGGCTTGCTGGCAGGAGCGGAAGGACTCGAACCCTCAACCGTCGGTTTTGGAGACCGCTGTTCTACCATTAGAACTACGCTCCTGCAATGGCGCGCATTATAGTAAGCCTCGTGGTGCTTGTAAAGCATAGCGTCCGCTTTTTTCTGAGAAAGGACGCGGTTCGCCGCAAAGATGGGCTATTTATCAGGCTTGGGGCGTCTTGGTTCTTATTTGGGACTTGAACCCCAACTTGAGGTGTGGCGCTTAGGCGTGCTGGTTTCTGCTGAATTTAAGGGGAAGGAAGGAGCGCGCCGCTCATTTTTAGTGAGATTGAGAATGCAACCGTAGTCGCAGCTGGTGCATTTACACATTTTCTTGCACTTTGAGCGTGATAAAGCTCACACTTTAGGGTGATTTGCTGTATAATAGGGTTTTCAGGAACTGTGCAAACCGTTCTTGAAAAGCCCGCCGCCGAGCCGCCTGTGCCTTGGCCTTATTTTTCTTGAGCTGTGCGCCGTTCCACTGTTAGTGACTTGAACAGTTGGGAAGCTGCATAATGACAAATCCCCTCTTCCAAAAAGATATCATCTCAATCTCCGAGTTTACGCGTGATCATATCGAGTTGGTGCTGCAAACGGCCCGTTCGCTGAAAGCTCATCCACGCAACGATTTGCTTGCAGGTAAGCTCATCGGTGTTACTTTCTTTGAGGGTTCGACGCGCACCCGCCTTTCCTTTGAAACCGCGATCAATCGCTTAGGCGGCCGTGTTATCGGCTTTGCTGACGCCTCCAACACCTCCTTGGGCAAGAAGGGTGAGACCTTAATGGACTCCATCCGCATTATCACCTCCTACACTGACGCCTTAGTCATGCGTCACCATATGGAAGGTGCCGCCCGTCTGGCAGCTGACATTTCCCCTGTTCCTGTTATCAACGCCGGTGATGGTGCCAACCAGCACCCATCCCAGACCTTACTTGATCTGTTCACGATCTACGAGACCCAAGGTCACGTCGATGAGATCAAGATTGCCTTTGTCGGTGACTTAAAGTACGGTCGTACCGTGCACTCCTTAGCTGAGGCACTGTGCTTGTACCACGACGTGCACATCTACTTAGTCTCGCCTGAGTCCTTGGCTATGCCTGAGTACATCTTAAAGCACTTAGCTAAGAACAACGTCAAGTTCACGGTTTGCCCAACGATTGAGGAAGTCATCCCAGAGGTTGATATCCTCTATATGACCCGCGTCCAAAAGGAGCGTTTTGACGAGACCGAGTACCAGAACTTACGCTCTAAGTTCATCTTATCTAAGGATATGCTGGCCGAGGCTAAGGCCAATATGAAGGTCTTACACCCACTGCCACGTATTGACGAGATTGCCTTAGACGTTGATGAGACCCCACACGCTTACTTCTTCGAGCAAGCAGCCAATGGCGTCTATGCCCGTCAGGCCTTATTGTCCTTAGTCTTAAATAAGGAGATCTAATCATGAGCGCAACCACCAACGACAAGCTCTTAGTTGAAGCTATTGCCAACGGTACCGTTATCGACCACATCGCTCCAGGCCAGGCGATGAACATCCTGCGTCTGTTCAACTTCATTGGCAAGCACAATCAGATCACGGTCGGCTTCAATTTAAAGTCCGGTGAGATGGGCTCTAAGGACATCATCAAGATCGCCGATGTCACCTTCTCGCCGAGCGAGACCGAGCAGCTGGCAATCTTAGCCCCTGACGCCACGGTCAATTCGATCAAGGATTACAAGGTCGTCGACAAGTACAAGCTGCGCTTACCAAACGAGATCAAGGGTGCCTTTGAGTGCCCGAACAGCAACTGCATCACCCACGTCGAAAAGGGGGCACCAGCTCGCTTCTCCATCTTCAAGGAAGAGGGCAAGGTTATGATGCGTTGCCACTACTGCGAGCGTGTCTTTGCGCGCAAGGTTCTGCTGCGTCACAACAACCTCGCTTTATAGTAGCTAACTAAGACGCTTCAGCAGCATTAACAAGCACGGCCGCAGCCCCCAAGGGCTGCGGCCGTGCTCATTCTTAGGGCTAACTGACCATGCACGCCCGCACCTGCGCTGGTAGCCAAGCGCGCCTGCCCCAGTGCCTGAACCTGCGCTGGTAGCCAAGCGTGCCTGCCCCAGCGCCTGAACCTGCGCTGGTAGCCAAGCGTGCCTGCCCCAGCGCCTGAACCTGCGCAGGTAGCCAAGCGCGCCTGACCCAGCGCCTGCATCTGCGCCCACTCCGGTGGCCGGGTTAGCCCTCAAGGCCGCTGAGATCGGTCAGTGGGGTGGCGGGGTCGTAAAAGAGCGGGGTTAGATATTGCTCCGGCGCGCTGCTGCCAGCTTGATCGCGCAGCTTTAAGGCATGCAGCTGCGTATAGTCAGGCTGAAGCTGGGTGCGCGGCGGCTGATAGGTGCGGGCGCGCACGTAATAGTCGACCTGGCTTAAGTGCTCAGGCAGGTAGTAGCGCGCAATCGCATCACTGTGGGCATCGATGGGAACCACCCCTTGCTCTAAGAGCAGACGCTCGTAGGCAGCAAGCTCGGGATCGCCTTGGGGCATGGTCTGCACACAGGTGCCGCCCACCTCCTGTAAGGACAGTTCCTGGCTTAAGAGCTGTGGGCCCTTGAGCACCATGAGCGTGTGGTTGGCCTGAGTGGCGTTATCAGCTAAAACGCTTGGTGGGATTTCCGTGGTAGGGCTTAAGCTTACTGCGTTGTAGCTGGGGCTGGCCGCTAGGTGCGTGATTTCAGTGGTAATGGCGTTAAGCTGCTCGGGGGCACCTGATGGCGTGAGCAAGCCTAAGATTAGGCCTAAGAACAAGAGGCCTGAGAGCAGCAAGAGTCCTACGCTCCTAAGGCTTTGAGTCCCACCATGCTGGGCGGCCGCTTGCGCCTCGTCCTTGCCATCCTGCGCTTGCTCGCGTAAGGCTAGATCTTGCTGCTGCAAGCAATGCCGAGTGACCTTATAGGCCACGTACCTTACTTGCTGGGACGTGATGGTGGGATGCGTGGCGCGCTGCTGTGCCGTAATCAGGCGTAAGCCCTGGGTCGAGGTGCACGGTTCGGGCACCTGCGGGATGGTACGCACGACTTTACGCCTCATCACTTGGAGGATGATCTTGCGCTTAAAGGGGCGGATAAGGCCGGGGCCAAAGCGCTGTAAGTACTGCGCTTGAACCTCGGGGGGCATATTGGTGATGAGCGGGTTGAGCTCTTCGAGATCGTAGAGGTTGGTCATAGTGCCTCCTAAATTAGGCCACAGTGGCTGGGGCAAAGATGGATTAGGCCACAGTGGGCCGGTTAGAAAGCCGCTTCCAGAGGAAGCGGCTACTTGTAACAGCTAATCGGTTCCTGTGGTTAAGCCACCTCCGGGAGCTTGAACACCTGGCTTACCAAGGTGCACAGCTCGTAGGTGAGATTGGAGAAATCGGTTAAGTCGTAGAAGTGATCGAAGTACTTGTGGCCTTCGCTTTCGTTAATGCCAATGCCATAGACTTCGATGCCGCAGTCCTGGGCCTTGCGCACTTCGTTGATTAAGGCCTCAGGCTTATTGGGCTGGCCGTCGGTTAACACCACCACAATCGAGCGCGTGGCATTGCAGCGCAGTACGCTCTCTGCGGCGTAATTTAAGGCCTGATCCATCGGGGTACCGCCATAGGGTGGATGCCACAGGCGCTCGGGGTGGGCGCTGACGTGCTCGCCCTTGGCGATCACGTTGAAGTAAGGTTGATCTTCGAGCGTGTGCGGAAAGAAAGTGATCATGAGCTCAAGGCCTGATAAGTGGTCCAAGGCCAGGCCCAAGGTCAGCGCCGCTGCACAGGCTTGGTAGATCCGGGTGTCCTCTAAGCGCGTGGCGTTACCTTGGTTGGTAGCGCACTGACCCATCGAGCCGGAGCAATCCACCAAGAGGTGCAGCGCGGTGCTTTCGTCGGCCAGATAGGAGCGCTGCTTGAAGATGCGGGTTTCACCCACGCAGAGCTTGGCCGCGCGCCGCACATCCAGGCGCCGCCCCGATTTGCCGTATTCTTGTTGGCACTCGAGGTAGCTTTGCAGGCGTTGGCGCAGCTTGCGACGCAGCGGGTCATACTTGCGCTTGATCTGAGCGACGAATTGCTTGAGGTCAAGCTGGTAGTAGCTCGGGATCAACTCGGCACTTGGGTCTTGTTGCGGGTGTGGGCACACTACTAAGCCGCCTTGCCAGCTTTCGCTGATGCCTTGGCGCTGCGCCATGCGCTCGAGTACCGCGCACGGTTCGGTAGCGGGCACGTCTTGCTCGGGGCAATAGTCGCTGCGCACATACCAAAACTCGCGCAGGGCATCGGTTAAGGTGCACTCAAGGCGCGGGTCGCGCTGATGGCTCCACGAAGTGGCCTTAGTCTGGTGCTTAAGCCAGAGCATGAATTGCTCTTGCTGCTCGCAGCTGACGGGCTCAGGTAAGGCTGAGAGCAGCATTTGCAGCACCTCGACCTTGGTCGGCTCGCCTAAGGCCGGAATGGCGGCGTTAAAGGCCGCCGGGGCGTCGTCCCAGCAACTGAGCTGCGGGTTCTTGTAGAGCGCTTGTAAGCGCTCAGTTAGACCAGCGCGGTCCTGGGGCAAGAGCTCAAGCTGGCCCTTGGCTTGAGTAAAGTCCACGGGCACATCCTTGCTCGCAGACAGCTGAGCGCCATGCTGAGCACCGTGCTGAGAGCCATGCTGAGCACCGTGCTGAGAGCCATGCTTGCTTTGGGCGTTAATTAAGCCCAGATAGTGGTTGGGGTGTACGGTCGGGGCGATCGTGGTTGGGCAATTGTGTAACAGTGCGCGCTGGGCCACTAAGCGGCGCAGCAATAAGTCGTACGTATAGCTTTGCCCCGAGGCCGGGTCGTAACAATAGGTGGCGAGATTGAGGCTTGGTGCCACATCTAAGCTCTTGCTATTTAACAGGCCCAGCTCGCTTAAGATAGCTTCAGTGCGCTGGAATTTGACCTCACGGCGGCGTTGCAATAAGTACTGCTTAAAGAACGGGCCTAAGTGCTCGGCCACGTCTAAGACCGGGGTGGCCATGGTCGCGCTATCGCCATGTAAGAGCTCAGGCGGCAAGGAGCTGGCCTGTTGCGGGGCATTGCCCCAATCCAAGGTCGCAAGCTCTAACGGCTCTTGCGTAAGCTGAATCACCGGCCACAGCCCGCGCTGGGCGCGTACCGCATTGCTATTGGTGATGGCGCGACTGAGGCTAGTGCAATTTAAACTGCCCTGAAAGAAGTCAGCGCAGACCTGCAAGGCATGCTGGGTTTGCATCGCGCATTCGGCCGGTGTGGCGATCAGTCCTGCAATCGGGGCCCGTAGGGCCTTGAGCTTTTGGATACGCTCATCTTGCGCGCTTAAGGCCAGGAACATCAGCTCCTTAAACTGCGGGGGCAGATTGCGCAGCTCGAGCCACGGTAAGAGCGGCTGCTCTAAGCTCGGGTCCGCCCAGGCGTTTAAGATGAGGCGGGTGCACAGCTCCAAGGATGGGGTGACGCGGGACAGCCCCAGCTTGCTGACTTCCTCACCGGTTAAGTGGGCACTCGCGGCAATTGGTGCGAGATCGCGCTGCTTTAAGCGCCAGTAGAGCTCTTCGCTCGGGGCGCTTTGGTTTAACTCGCTCTCAAGCGTCGCCCAGTGCTCGGGCAAGTGCTCGTGGCGCCGACCTACTTGGTCTTGGGCCTTGATTTGGCCCACACTGAGCGCCTGGGCCCACTCACCACAAGAGGCGTAAGGGCCTTGGTAGGGACTAGGCTGGGCGCTGACGGCAAAGAAGGGCACCGCCTCCTGCGCCCCCAGAGCTAAATAGACATCATAGGCGGCCGGATTGAAGCTTAAGGCATGGCCTAAGGCGGTCAGCTCAAAGGGCGCGCCTTCCTTGGGTGGCAGCTCACTTTTCGTCTGACGGGCCTTGAGCGCGGCGCGCACCGCTTGGCCCTCGCGGCTTGAGGTACTGATGGACGGCATCAGCTCGTTTAAGGCGCGCCCCAAGTTTTCAGCACTTTGCGCGCGCAAGCTGCGGTTTTTGGCAAAAAGGCGGGCGCTTTCCGCGTCATTCCCAGCACTGCTGTCGCTTAACTCCTGGGCGTGGCTCAGCTGAGCGTTACCGACGCGCGCTAAGAGCGCAGCGCTGTTGCTTTGGGGCATAAAACTGGGCTCACGTGGGGAGAGAAAGTTCGGGACGTAGTCCTCATTGAGCTCAGAGAGCTCGGCATCGATCCCAGCGGCTGCCACCAAGTCCTGAGCAGTCTTCAGCTTGAGCTCAGGGTAAGGGCAGATGACCGGCGCGCTAAAGGTCTGACCATAGGCGGCCGCGAGGCGGCGGCAGTTTTGCAAGTCATAGCGCGAGGTGCATTGATAGCGCAGGGCAAATCGGGTGAAGTTCGGGACAAAACAGGTCGGGCGCTGCATGATATCGTAGATCTCGTAGGCGAGCTCGATGATATCGCGCGTCGAGTGGCAGTTCGGCAGCCGATAGGTCAAGGCGACGATCTCATGGAGATCGGCCTCATTCATGAGGCAACTTAATTCATTGAGGTAGTCGCGGCGCAAGATCGCGACTCCAGGGTAATTGTTAAAGCGCTCATGGCTTAAGAGCACCAAGGCGGTGGTCAAGAGGTCAATCTTGCTCCAGCTGTGGCCTTGCAGCAGCAATTGGTGGTTATCACGCATCAAGCACTGGTTTAAGAGCTCTAAGTTCTCATAGACACCCACGAAGTTGCGGGCCATCAAATACTCGATGCGCCCGTCCTCGAGGCTATTGACGATGCGCAGCAGCACTTCGTTCTTGAGCTTAGAGCAGAGTGCGAAGTCGCTGTAGCGCAGATGCCCGGCCTCGTGGGCTAAAAAGCCGTAGGTGAGGCGTGCCAAGGTCGGATCGCTTAGATCCAGCTCCGGGATCACAATGCTGTGGCGGGTGCTGTAGGCATGAGCGCCCTTAACCTCAATAGTTACGCCAAATTGGCGCGCGTAATTGCGGACCATAAATGGTAACGCGTCGCGGTAAGTACTTGGTACGGGCATAGGTGCTCCTTATGATTGGTCAAGCCACGCGGGCTTAAAAAGGGCCTGATGCAGCTGATGCTGAATTTTCGTGGTTAACTCGCAGTGAGTTAAAAACACATCAGACCCTAGCTTCATCATGGAATAGATGAAGTAAGGAGTGAGCAAAATGGCCCTTCAGCGCCAGGCACTAATCGGGCCCAAAAGCGTGGTTTTGCCCCCAAGGAAAAACACCGCATCCCGCCGCCCATCAGGCCTGCCCGCTGAGGCTAGATACCGCAAAATGAGCCCAAAAGAAATTTTGGTTGGTCTTTTTTGTGTGTGCGATCAATGGCTATCGCGTATAGTTTTTAGCAAACAAAATTAGCAAAAGTGTATGGGATTCACTGCCCCAGCAGTGATCGGGCGTACTCCATGCGCTCTGGGCCCACAGCGGCTAGTGCGGTGGGCCGGCCTGAACTAGAGCAGGGCGCTTGATTGGCGCAATGGCAGGACTATTGATTGGCGCAAGAGAAGCGCAATGAGGGAGATAGCAAAGGGCGGAGTGGGGGCTATGGCATAAGGGCCGTAACCATTGAGCGTGCCCTGTGCCTTTTGCGGGTGTTTGCGATAATCAGGGGCACGCGGCGCGCTGCGGCCTGATTTAGGCTAGCTGTGTTAGAATTTAGCGCACAATGTTGCGGCTTACCGCAAGGTGTGCCGCCGGGATGGTGTTGCTGGATTCAAGCAGATCCAGCCTTGGTAGTGATAGGGCTCGCTATGAGCGCAAACTCTCAAACTCGCAAACACTTCACGTACAAAGAGCAAGTTTCGCGTTCGATTACGTGGGGCCACTACTTTATCTTCATCAACATCCTGCTCTCGTGCCTTTTAGGTTACGGTTACGTCTACGCCGCGCCGCCGACCAGCGACTTCCTCTCCTTTATCTACCTGCATGTCAGCTGGCTGGGCCATATGAGCTTCTTGACCGTGGTGGCGTACCTAGTGCTCTTTTTCCCGCTGGCCTTTATCGGTAATTACCGCCTCTATCGCGTCTTAGCAGTCGCGATCGCCTCGATCTTGCACTCGATCTTGCTCTTTGATCTCAAGATCTTCTTGATGGTCAAGGTCCACTTAAGTGTCACCGCCTTAAACCTGATTGTGCGCGAGCTCGACTTTGACACCGGCTTAAATTACAACTTCCTCTTTATTGCGGTGCCGCTGGTTATCGCCTTAGAGTGCGTCTTTGCTAAGGTCACGACCCACTCGCTTTACCGTGAGCACCACCCGTACTTTGTGCGCACCGTGCTCATTATTGTGGGTAGCTGCTTTATCAGCTCGCACTTGCTGCACATCTGGGCTGATGCTACTCACTATGAGCGTATCACCTTGCTGCGCTCGACCTTCCCAGTACACTATCCGATGACCGCGCAGTCGTTCTTAAACAACCACGGCTGGTTTAGTGATAGCGCTACGACCCCAACCAATCTCACCGCCTACCTCGACTATCCGTTAAGCCCGATTACGGTCGAGGAGAGTCACCCTGCGCTCAATGTCATCACGATCAATGTCAATGCTTGGTCCTATCAAAACTTAAACGCTGAGCAGACCCCGCAGCTTATGGCGCTGGCCAAGCAAGGCTATAACTTTGAGCAAAACTATTTGCTCTATGAAGATGAGCTGAGCAATTCCTTTAGCGCCAACTTCGGCTTGCCGATCAAGTACAGTCAGGCCTTCTACAGTACCAACACCTTACCGGTGATGGTAAGCGAGATGCTGCGCCAAGACTACGTCCGACGCCTCATTGTCAGTGATATCAGCTTGCAGCCACTGATGACGGAGCCATACGCCCTGTCCCAAGAAGGCGCTTCCAACTCCGCCGAGATTAAGCCTACGGTATCGGCCGGAGCCACGGTCAATGAGGAAAATCTAAGCCCGGAGGCCGCGCGGGCCCAATACTATGTGCAACACTTAGTACAAAGCACCGCACTGCGGCGCAATCAGCTCGATCTCACGCTCACGGCTGCGCAGGCTTTAGCTCAAGCTTTAACTGAAGTGCGTTTCTTCCATGACCGCGCGCAGCGTCCATTTGCCCTGACCGTGGTGCTCAACGATTTACGCCAAGCCAATGCCTTAAGTAAGCTGCGCCTCGAGCAGGCGCTACAGCAGACGCAAGCTAAGCTCAAAGCGCAACAGCCCGAGCTAAGTGAGAGTGAGCTTAAGGAGAAGGCTCAAGCTCAGGTGCTCCAGAGCTTAAGCTCGAGTGAAAATTCGCTCATGGCCCAAACCGATGTGCAGGTGCGTGAGCAGCTCAATTACGAGCGCACCTTAAGCACGGTCGATGCGGCCATCGGGCAATTTGTCGCCCAGCTCAAACAAGAAGGTGTGCTGGATAACACGGTGCTGATTATTACCTCCAATGAGGGCAATCGCACTATTGCCGCCTTAGGTCAGCGCTATGAGCGTGCCCAGCAGCATGTGCCGCTCTTGGTCTTTTTCCCACAGCGCGCCGCTGCCCAAGGCTCAAGCAGCGCTCTGACTTCATCGCAGGATATCTACGCTACGATTGCGCATGAGGTCTTAAATATCACCTCGCCATTGGGTAATTTCACCCTAGGTGATACGCTGCGCTCGTTGCGCTCACGCGATTACTTGGTGGCCGACCAGGAAGATGCCTTAATCTTGGTCGAGCGGCGCGATAACATCATCTTCGTCCAAGATGGCGCCTCCTTTATTGAGCGCGATGGTGTGCGCTTGGAGGTGCGCCCAGAATTAGAGAGTCTGATTGAGGCCACCCGCGATTTGAATCGTTTTGTGCAATAACGCAAGCACGACGCGCAACTTGGCCTACAATGGGGCCCAAAAGATTTTTAGTGAGGACAGTCAACTACCCCGGTCTTACGACCGGGGCTTGAGCAATCAAGCCCAGGTTGACTAGCCTCAGTCCACCTATGGTGGA
>CALXXU010000071.1 GCA_944392765.1 uncultured Anaerobiospirillum sp. | reverse complement strand
TGCCCAGGTGGTGGAACTGGTAGACACGCTACTTTGAGGGGGTAGTTCGCGAGAGTGCGGGTTCGAGTCCCGCCCTGGGCACCATGTAACACAGAGAATGAAACTGAAGTCAACGCGTAAGCGCTGGCTTTTTTTGTTTTTGGGCCCCGCAAAAAAAAATGGGCTCCCATCTACCAGGTTCCGCGCTCAGCTGCGGCCACTTCCTCCCAACGCCCGCCCCAAGCCGTTCTAAACTTTGCTCTCTCCATCAGCCCGAAACTTAGCCTGAGCGCTATCGCTTGCCCAGTGCTGCTGAGCTGACCTAATTTGCGGGATTGAGCCGTATTTTTCTGAAATTTCCGGCGCCAGTTTTGCTAAACTGACAAATATTACTTTTCGTGGTTAACTCTAAAAATACCCCAGCTGAATCCCAGAATTGGGGCTCTCTGATTTGAGCTCTCTTCAGTCAGGCGACTTCTACCGGTTCTAGCAAGGACTTTTTAGCGGCACAGCCCGTGGTGGCATTAGCCCGCTGCGGCACAGCCCGTTGGGCATTAGCCCGCTCCAGTCCGCCGCTTTACCGGTTGAAGCATAGGCGCTTGGCCGGGAGTCCATCAGCTGGCGGCTATTTGTCTTCTTGTTGTCGTTTTAACTAGTAGTGGTGCGCCTGATGTCTTCTGCTCCTGATTGTGCCGTTCTCAAAGCCAACTTCCCTGCTATCTACGCCAATCGGCGCCGCTTAAGAATCAAAGATCCAGAGTGCAAGGACTTTATCCATTTAGTTGGCACCTGCGAGTACGGCAAAAGCCCAACCACGGGCTATTCCACCCGCCTCAATACCGTGACGATTGGCCGTATCTACGGCGATCAACCTAATGGTGTGGGTAAGATTGAGTTTAACAACCGCTTCTTACGTGAGCATCCTGAGTATGCTGACGTGGATGTCTATCGCTTAAACAACCGCCCTGCTGGTGTCTTAGTCGTACCGAAGGGCACCAAAGTCACCCCGCAGGATTTGGCGCAAGCGGTCTACGACGAAATTCGCAACACGACGGAAGATCAATACATTAGTCCCCGCGATCAAACCAAGCTCTCGGCGATCTTAGATCACGCTACCACCAACGTGGATACCGAAGAGATCAAGGAGCGCAACCAGCTCTATCGCCGCCGCTCCACCTTGCACGATCAGACCCCATCCCCACGCAATAGCTCCTATCCTCAGAGCTTAAGAGGCGATCTCAAGCTCAAGATCCACACCTTAGGCCAGCAAAATCGCCAGTTGCTTGAGATCTTAGAGCAACCAAACGATCGCGATGCCTTTGAGCCGATCTTAGGTCGCCAAGAAGCCCTCAAGAGCTTCTTAGCTAAGCATGGCTTAACCTTAGAGCGCAATTTTGACCTGAGCCAATATTTAGCTGACAAGTACTGCGTGAACTTCCCTGAGCTCAAGGCTGAGCTCCAGCCGCTCTTAGCTCAGCTGACCGGTCCTGATTGCAACTTCCTCAAGCTGCCATGGCAAATCACCTCGATCCTGCCGTTGCCGAACTTACCTGATCCTAAAACCAAGAGCACTACGGCCTCAGGCCCAAGCTTAGAGGACTTAGCCCAACATGGGCTGGACTCCAAGGCTGAGCCTAAGGGCAAGGTCGAGCCTAAGCTCCCGCTTAATGGCCGCAGCATCGGTGCCACCTTAAGCTTAGATGTCCTGCTCTCGCAGCACCCAATTGATAAGGCCATGCCTGAGCTGGTGCCAACCGAGGAAGATTCGCAGCTCTTAGCCTCGCTCATCATCACTTCGGCCTTAAGCCCGAACTTTAAGATCGTCGACTTCAATGAGGTGCTCGACTCATACGAGCTGCCTTATGACGGTATCGTCAACGCCAAGCAGCTGCATCTGTTAAACGCTAGCCTGACCGAGCCTGAGCTCGAGTGCTTCTGGCGCAGCCACAATGAGGCCGTGTTCCAGCAGTTGAACGTGACCCAGGACAAGGGCAAGAAGCGCGAGAGTGGCGACCTCACCCCGATGATCTACGATATCCGCTTAGCGGCGGCCATCGATCCGGCGATGGAGTCGGCCAAGCGCCGCCTGTTGGCCCAGCACACCGCTGAGATGCTGCTCGCGGTCTTAAATGAGGCTGACTCCAAGGGGGTCGATGCCACCGATGCCTTAAAGGAACTTGACGCCCAGGCCGCGCACTTAGCTGCCAATATCGCCGCGACCTTGACCACGCCACCAGTGCCACGCCCAGCGCTGCAGCTGGCGGCCTTAGCCTTACCAAAGGAAGGCGCGCTGTGCTATTGCTCGCCTTATGAAGGGGAGTTAACTGGCGCTAGCTCCGTGCTTTACGTCAAGGGTGCCGGCTTATGCCCACCAGATATCTTGCCTGATGACGCTATGAGCGTCGCCGCCCCGCTCATGGTGATGGCCCGCCCTGATCTGACCTACTCCATGATCTTAAGTAAGATGCGCACTTGGCGCGCCCAAGGCCAGCGCATGTTAATGGAGCTTGATCCTTTAAACACTAAGATCCGTCAAATCTGCGGCAATCACTTCATGGATGGGACGGTCAACGCGCAGGGCACCAAGTTCCATTACCATGGCATGACCATCACGGCCTTAAAGCTCAACGTTTCCTGGCACGATCTCTATGGCTTAGAGCCAGCTAGTTTCAAGGCTGCATCCGCCGACCATGAGAGTGCTAGCAGCAAGGAGCCCAACTGGTATCTCTACCTCTACTTTAATGCCGAGCACTACGAGCGCTTAAAGCAGATCATGATGCTCAACACCGCCAAGGTTAATGAGCAACACGAGAAGTCGCAGCTTGATCTGATCGTCTCCACCGACGAGGAGGCCGCCACCGAGCTCGATCAAGTCGAGCAGCACGTCAACGAAGGCCTCAAGACGCCGCTTAAAGATCAGATGTTCCAGTGCTTCAGCGACCACTCCACTGAGCTCAACGAGAACTTCGATCTGTATTGCGCCGAGCATTCCTTCAAGGTCGTCCTCTCGAGCGAAGACTTACCCGAGGACTTAGTCTTTGCCGCCTTAGAGCAGCGCCATCAGCTCGAGCAGCGCGTCCGCGCGCAGTGCACGGTCAGCCTCGACGGAGCCAACACGACGCTGACCCCATGGCCGCAGCTGGGTAGCTTAGTCGCGCTCTTAGGTCAGGAGCTCTATGAGTCGGTGGAGCAAGCAGTCGCGGACTACCACGCCCATCATCTGCGCAATCCGATCACGCTGCCGGACAAGAGTGTCGCCTTAATGCTCTTGAGCTTAGCCTCGCTCAAGGTCAAGGATCCAAAAGCCAAGTTCAGCCTCAAAGCTGAGCTCAATCGCACCTTGATCCCAGCCGAGCGCAAGTTCTTAGAGCTCTTAGGCCTCGATGTCGCCTCCACCTTAGGCCCTAAGGCCTAAAGCCACGGCCCTAAGGCCCACAGCCCCGGCCAAAGCAAGGCCTACCGGCCCACGGCCAAAGCAAGGCCTACCGGCCCACGGCCAGCGGGCCCTACGCCCGCCCTGAGCCCCGAAAGCTCCGCTTTCGGGGCTTTGTGTCTTAAGGCGCCCCTAACTCCTCTTTCTCCAAGTGATCTGCATGTCCTAACCAAGCCATGATCTCGACTTAACCTGAAGCTTAAATTTGCGCTTTCAAAGTTCTGCTAGTTACAACCACACGACCTAAAAAGGGGTATAATGAGACAAAATCGTTCACTCAGATCAGCTCATCCCGGTGCTAGTTGAAAATTTTTTTCAATAACGGTTCGTGGGTGTAACGCTTGCTATCAGCGCCCCAACTTGAGTTGGTAAAACTCAGGTTAAGGGGCAGGCCCGCTCGGGCTGGTGGAATTTGGGGAGCAATTTGATCATGACCTTAATTTCGCGCTTTCTTGCAACCATCAAATCTGATCGCTGTCTACGCTGGACAGTTGCTGTGCTCTTAGGCCTGATTGTGCCTGGAGTGCAAGCTGCTACGATCAATGAGGCTTTGCTGAGCAATACGACTAATCGCTGTGAAGCCTGCCAACGCTACGAAGATACGGTCAGTAAGCTCCCAGGTGTCGCCATTCGCGTTGATCCGGGAGTCGATCCCGCTTATGCGTCAATGCGCAAGCATCGCGTCGTGCCGTTAGATTTAGGCTATGCCTTTATTGGCAAAGTGACTCTCCACGAATACCAACAAGCTTGGGAACGCTTCTTTAACGCACGCGCCGCCCACTTAAAGCTGATGGGTGAGAACATCACTAAACCATGCAACCTCCTGATCACCGAATCGGGGCTCACTGTTTATGGTTCAACCTGCCTGCCGGTGATCGGCTTTGAGCGCGTGGACGCTAAATTTGATGAGGTCGGCCTCCTCAGCTCGATCTTATTAGTGCTCGACTTCGAGGACGAAACGATCCTCGATCAATTACGCCAACTCATAAAACGGCGCTATCCCCAAATTGAGCCTCCTCGTACCCCATTGGCTCAAGTTGCCAGCTATATCTCCGAGCTCAATCGCTTGATGGTCGAACTCTCGCGCAATCAGTATCACGCCCAAACCTCTTGGCATAAGGTCGGCGACAATTACGCCTATATCAAGTTCAGTGGTTACTCGGGCAACAAAAAAGTCATGATGCTCTTTGGTTCGGAGCACTATTTCACGCACGACGAGATGTCCTTGGTCAAGCGCCGCTTAGCCATTGTGCGCCAAGAGCTGGCGCAGATGCAGCGTCGCAATCCAACCAAAATGGTCAGCCAACAGCCAACTGCCGCCGAACCCTGCGCTGAACTTGCCGTCCCGGCAACGCCCCTACCAACCCCTAAATCCATGGTCAGCTCAAGCCCCCAGGCAGCCCCCACCATGGCTGCCGCCCACTAAGGCCACCGCCTGCTAAAGCCACAGACTACTCAAGCAGCTGCCTCAAGCAGTGGTTCGCTCAAGCAGCTGCCTCAAGCCACCGCTCACTCAAGCGCCCGCCCCGGCGTACAATGGCGCCATACTGGAGAGTGTCAAGATCTTTGTGTAAATTTTTCCCCGCCCCTTCAAACGATGAGCCCTAACTCCCTTTCTAGCACATTGATGAGAAGGCAGTAAAGCGATTTGATGATGCCATGCAACTAGCGTCGCTAGACACACGTCGACCTTCTTTTCCCCCGCTGGTAGAGCTATTCTCTAACTCGCTTAGAGCGCTTGTAGCGTCACGGCTGAGGCGATATGCCTCAGAGCCTCTCCAGCCCCTCAACAGCCAAGCAGATGCTCGCTTGCTAAGGCAGCTCTCAAGGCCCTCAGCTACAGCACGCCAGCCACCGCAGAACGGTGGGTTATAGAACGTGCCTGGGCCTGTTCTCACGCCTCTTAGAGCGCTTGTAGCGTCACGGCTGAAGCGAGATACCTCAGAGCCTCTCCAGCCCCTCAACAGCCAAGCAGATGCCCGCTTGAGCGGCCCGCTGCGCCCATGGTCTAACTTTTAAGTGGCGCTGGGCCCGCTCAGGCCGCAGGCGCTGCCGCCCACAGCACAGCTGTGCCCCATAAAGCGCGAGCGTACCCCAGCTCAAGCTCCCTGTGCAGCCCCGGCTCAAGCTCATTGAGCGCCATGTTATTTTGTTGCTAAAATCTAACGATGCACGACATCACGCCTAAGCTCAACCTAAACCACTTTTGCTAGATTGAGCGCATGGCGCGGCGTTTGCGTAAGGCACCGACGAGACAAGGAAGAGCCGACCCAGCATGGGTAAGCTTGTGAGGCCAGGGTTTTGGCGCAATGGGGTTTTTCTATGGCTAAGAATTTAAAATGGGGCGAACGAAAGCTCGCTCCGCTGGGAATATTAGCTACGACCGTATTGGGTGCAGCCCTACTCTCAGGCTGTAGCTTAAATCAATCCAATGCCAGCATCGACTCAAGCTTGGCCCCTAACGCCATTGAGTTTGATCCACCCTTAAACTCCACCTTCTCGATCGACCAAGACGAGATCTTCTTAGTCACGCCTAATACCAAGGAGCGCGAGGAAAGCCAGGTCATGTTGACCTACCTCACTAAGCTCTTATCAGATCCATCGGCGACCTCCGAGCAGCGTGCCCAAATCTTCTATCAACTCGGTATCCTCTACGACCGCTTAGGTCTTGAGGCGATGGCGCGCTCGATGTTTATGAGTGCCTTGGTGGAGGTGCCCGACTACGCTCCCGCCTACAACTTCTTAGGTATCTACCTCACCGGCGCCGAGCGTTTTGCCGAAGCCTATGACGCCTACGATGCGGTCTTAGAGTTAAGCCCTGAGGACGAGTACGCCCACTTCAATCGTGGTATCGCGCTGTACTACGGCAATCGCCCGCAGCTGGGCATTCCCGATCTCGAATTTTTCTATGAGAAGAATAAGGACGATCCGTTCCGCAGTCTCTGGATTTATATCTTAGAGCGCGAAGTCGATAGTCCTGAGCTGGCACTCCAGCACCTAAAAGAGCGCCGCGCTAAGATCGACCCTGAAGTACCGTGGGGCCTTGAGGTCTTGGACTATTACTTAGGCCAATGCGACGATCAAGACGTGATTGAGTCCATTCGCAGCGCCAAGATTGACAACGAAGAGCGGGCCCGCCGTCTGTGCGAAGCCTACTTCTATTTAGGCAAGCAAGCAGATTACGAAGGCGACTATAAGCGCGCCTACGACCTGTATCATCTGTGTATCACCACTGGAGTCACGAGCTATCTTGAGTACCGTTACGCTCAGCTCGAGATTGCCCGCTACCAGCGCATGGAGCAGGTAGCTAAAGCCGAGGCGCTGGCCAATCGCCAGCAGGAGCAACGCCAAGAGTTCTTACACAAGCAAGCCGAGGAAGGCCACAAGTTCTTTGAAGAGCTGCACCTCAATGTCGAGCAGGAACCAGCGCCGGTCATGACCAATCCGACCGTCCCTGAGCTCGACCATCCCGAAGTCCCAGCGGCCGCCCAGCAGCACTAAGGTCGACCCCGCACCAGCTCGCTCAGAGAGATAGAGAAAAAATAAAAACGAAAAAATAGTTGCACTGCCCCTAGCAAGTGTGTTAGAATGTTACGACCTTTGGGGGTGATTCTGGATTCGACCGGGAGTTACCGAGCCTAAGGTGCATGTCGAGGGCGGATTGCCTCGTTAAAAGTCCATTAAAATAGTCGCAAACGACGAAAACTACGCTTTAGCAGCTTAATAACCTGCGTAAAGCCATCGGTGTTAGGCCCTGCTAGTGTCGTCTAGCAAATCCGGTGTCAGTTTCTCACTAGCTCGTGTGGAAGCCCCGCTTGAGGTGGAAGCATTAAAGAATTTTTCAAGCTGGATACTCAGTGGCGTGACTCTCCGCAGCTGGTATTAAGATTAAAGAGATGTCTAAGCATGTAGTACTGAGGGTAGAGTCTCTTGGGACGTGGGTTCAAATCCCACCACCTCCACCAGATTTCAGGCAGTAAGCTGCCACCGAGAAAAGAGCCGCACGGCTCTTTTCGCGTTTTTGGGCCCCCACAATAAAATAGGGTACGCAAACGCACGGCATAAAAAAAAAAACCATCACCGTGCCTAAAAGCGCAAGTGATGGTTTTTAGTCCAACAAAAAGGAGTTTATTACGTCGGGCGTTTTGTCTTGCGAGGAGCACGCTCGAGCTCTGGCCGGAATGAGGCTGGAAGCCTCGGATTCTGTTATTAGTTGCCGCTGATTAAGGACAGCGCAATCTGTGGACGCTGGTTGGCTTGGGTCAGAATGGTGGCGGTAGCCTGCTGAATGATCTGGTACTGCGTTAAGTTGGCCGTATCCTCAGCAAAGTCCGTGTCTTGGATGCGCGAGCGCGAGTCCATGACGTTTTCCTTGATCGAGTCTTGGTTACGCACCGTCGACTCTAAGCGGTTCTGCATCGCACCTAAATCGGCACGGGTGCTATCAACTACCGTGATCAAGTAGTCAATACCGCCTAAGACCCACTCAGCATTCTCTGCTGAGGTTAAGCTGATGCCCGATTCTTTGCCACGGTTTTGGAACAGGTCTTCAAACTTTTTATAGCTGACGACATCGTTGTTATTGGCGTCTTTAACCGTGCTCTTAAGGTAGCCCTCGATCTTATCGCCCTTATTATACTGAACGCCATCAATTTCGATAGCAGCAGTTAAAGTCTGGCTTGGCAGGAACCTTTGGGCTAATTGGGCCAGTCCATCTACATCGTATGGGCTGCTTAAGTCAAACTCGATGATCGACGAAGGATCTGGGCCGCATTGGAAGCGCACGATGCTGGCATTGCCGTTTAACATATCAGCACCAGCAAAGGTGGTCTCGTCGGAGATACGGCAAATCTCATCGGTTAAGGCGTCGACCTCAGCTTGGATACTTTCGCGATCTGGGTTTGTGGTGGTGGCGGTAGCCGCCTGAATGGCTAAGGTACGGATGCGCTGGAGCATGTTGGTGACTTCATCTAAGGCACCTTCTACCGTCTGCGCAAACGCAATCGCGTCTTGGGCGTTACGATTGCCTTGGTTTAAGCCGTTTAACTGGGTGGTCAGGTTGTTGGCAACCTGAATGCCAGCCGCATCATCCTTAGCCGAATTAATGCGGTTGCCAGAGGCTAAACGCTCAAAGACAGCATCTAACTTATCGTTAGCACGCTGGGCCGCGCGCTGTGCGGTGAGCGAAGAGATGTTAGTGTTGATAAAAAGCGACATCGTCAAACTCCCAATGTGGGTCACCCTAAGAGCGCTCTCTTAGGTTAGGGGAGGTCGAGCCGACCTTTTAGGCGCCCTCGGTTAGAGTTTGCCTTGAGGTACGGCTCTAGCCCTCTTGTCGAGAGCTTTACAACTTACGTGCTCTGGCACCTTGCGGCACCGCCCTTGGGATTCTCTCATTTCCCTTAAGCGCGAACATTTCAGTCACAATGCTCTGACAAGGCCCAAGTTTGCGTAAGGCACCTGCCATCCCGAAACAAAATTCTGGTCATCTTAGGTAGACGGCTCAGGTTCAGAGCAGGCTTACAGTCGGGCCCCCTATAGCCCTCTTGCAAGTTCTTAAGTCAGTTTTGTAGCAAAGACTGACCGCTCACACAACGCAAGGAATATGCCAAAAATTTAGGCCCATAGGCGCGGCGCAAGCGGCAAGATCTGGCCACGCTCGGCCGCCCCACTGGGCCTGGCTTTGAACCTGCCTTTGGGCCCGACTTTTGACCTGCTTTAGGCCTAGGTTTGGCCCAGGCTTAGGGCCTGTCCTGTATCGGCGGCTCACGGCCCTATTTCCTCTGCTTAGGCCTCCCTTTGGAGCTGAGCAGAGCGGCCGTGGTGGCGGCCTGCTGCTAGGATGAAGGCGCCCTTTCATTGTGCCATGCGCCCTGCTTGCTGAGGTTCTCGGTTTTTGCTTTGTTTTCGGGGAAAAATGGCGCCAAATCGGGCTTTTTTATGGCTTTAGTGGCCTAAAATTGCTAAAATTGCCCCAGAATTTTTTCCCTGAGGATTTCATGGCTCAATTCATCTTTACTATGAATCGCGTGGGCAAAGTTGTCCCACCGAAGCGACAAATCCTAAACAACATCTCCTTGTCCTTCTTCCCAGGGGCCAAGATCGGTGTGTTAGGTTTAAATGGTGCCGGTAAGTCCACCCTGATCAAGATCATGGCGGGTGTGGATCAAGAGTATGAAGGCGAAGCCCGGCCACAACCTGGTATCAAGATTGGCTATCTGCCTCAGGAGCCAAAACTCGATCCTGAGAAGAGCGTCAAAGAGGTCATCGAAGAGGCCTTCGGTGAAGTCACCGCAGCCTTAAAGCGCTTAGATGAAGTCTATGCCGCTTACGCCGATGAAAACGCTGACTTCGACGCCTTAGCCAAGGAGCAAGCTCAGCTTGAAGCCGTAATCCAAGCCCATGATGGCCACAACCTCGACAGCCAAATCGAGCGCGCTGCTGATGCCCTGCGTCTGCCTAACTTCGAGCGTAAGATTAAGGTCCTCTCTGGTGGTGAGCGCCGTCGTGTCGCCCTGTGCCGCCTGCTCTTAGAGCGCCCTGATATGCTCCTGCTCGACGAGCCAACTAACCACTTAGACGCTGAGTCGGTAGACTGGTTAGAGCAGTTCTTACATCAGTACCCAGGCACTGTGGTCGCAGTCACCCATGATCGTTACTTCTTAGATAACGTCGCAGGCTGGATCTTAGAGTTAGACCGTGGCGAGGGTATCCCTTGGCAGGGTAATTACTCCAGCTGGCTTGAGCAAAAGGATCAACGCCTCCAGATTGAAGAGAATACCGAAAGCGCCCGCCGCCGCTCGATTGAGCGCGAATTAGAGTGGGTACGCTCCGGTGCCCGTGGCCGTCAAGCCAAGTCCAAGGCGCGTTTAAACCGCTTTGAAGAGCTGTCCTCGGTTGAGTACCAGCGTCGTAACGAAACCAACGAGCTGTACATTCCACCTGGGCCACGTTTAGGTGACTCGGTATTAGAGGTCAAGAATCTGTGCAAGGCCTATGATGACCAAGTGCTGATCGACGATCTCTCCTTCACCCTGCCTAAGGGTGCCATCGTCGGTATTATCGGCCCGAACGGTGCTGGTAAGTCGACCTTATTCCGCATGATCACCGGTATTGAGAAGCCGGATTCAGGCGAGATTAAGTTAGGCGATACCGTAGTTACCGCTTACGTCGAGCAGTTCCGCGATGATATGAAGGACGACAACACCGTCTTTGAGGAAATCGCCCACGGCCAAGACATTCTGCGCATCGGCAACTACGAGATCCCATCGCGTGCTTACATCGGTCGCTTCAACTTCAAGAGCACCGATCAGCAAAAGCGCGTGGGCGATCTCTCCGGAGGTGAGCGCGGTCGTCTGCAACTGGCCAAGCTGTTACAAGTTGGCGGCAACCTGCTGTTATTAGACGAGCCGACCAACGACTTAGACGTTGAGACCTTACGTGCGCTGGAAAACGCCTTACTCGAGTTCCCAGGCTCGGCTATGGTGATCTCGCACGATCGCTGGTTCTTAGACCGTATCGCCACCCACATCTTAGACTACGGTGATGAGGGTAAGGTGCGCTTCTTCGAGGGCAACTACACTGAGTACGAGGCCTGGAAGAAGAAGGAATTAGGCGAAGAAGCTCAACCGCACCGCATGAAGTTCAAGAAAGTCGCCAAGTAGCCTCTACTTGCCCTTCTAACTCAAGAAAAAAGCGCCGTACGGCGCTTTTTTCTTTGGGATCTTGTGGGTTCTGTCCGCCACGGGCACAGGGCCTGATTGGTCTTAACGGCCCAAGGTCAGGTGGCGCACTAAGTAGTGCCCCGGTGGCTTTAAGGACGCCTTCTCAATGGCGTAACCGGCCTTTTGGGCGCAGCGTAAGGCCTTGATGTCATGGGTTCCGGCCACGGTCGAGAGCGCCGTGAGATTGCCAAAGTCGTAGGTGCGAATGGAGTAGCTACGCAGCGCGGTCGCGACACCCTTGCCCTGATAGGCCTCATCCACGCCCACATAGACGCTGTGCAGGATGTTATCGCTCACCTCGCTTTCGTTAATCATAAAGCACTCGTAGCCGACGACCTTGCCCTCTTGATTTAAGGCTAAGGACACGAGCTGCGGGCTTCTGAAGCGATAAAGCCACACGAGCCAATTGAGCATCGGTACCTTAAACAGGCGCAGATGTAAGGCTTGGATTTCCTTTAAGTGCTTCACTTGCCCCGTGCAAAAGGTCAGCTCACCAAATTGCTCGGTGTTGTGCTTACGCACCACGCGGCGCGCGCAGAGCTGATTCATCTGCCACAGGCGCAGATGCTCTTTTATGTGATGCAATTCCATGGCGGGCCTCCTTATCTGGGGGTTCTTTATCTATTACAACGGCAGCTCCATGCAATCCTTGCGCTCACTTTGCGCTGAGCGCTCACTCGGCCTCCCCCGAGCGGGCAAACACACCAAGGCCAGCAAGTTGAGCTTGCTGGCCTTGGTGGGCGCCCTTACCGCTGTGCGCTGATTGCGCAGATTACGCTGATTGTGCTTGGGCTTAGAACGGAGTAAAAAAGTTGCGCAGGGACTCGATTGGGGCGTGGCCACGGCTCTCTAAGAAGTCTAAGACCTTGGTTGGGCTGGTGTTGATGATGTGATCATAGCCAATCCCCGACTCCTCCAAGACACTCTCGACCTCGCGGAAATCACCTAAGCGATAGCAGATGTGCGCGTCCGAGCCTAAGGCAATGGTATTGCCCAGCTGTTGGGCCATCTTGGCGATAACCACGCAATTAGGGTGGCTGCCCCGGCGGGTGTTGATGCCCGAGGAGCTGTTGAGCTCAATGGCGACATTGTGCTCCTTGGCGCAAGTTAAGACTTCCTGGATGTCAAAAGGATAGGCGGGATTGCCCAGGTGGGTTAAGACGTCGACCTGACCTGACTCAATCACGCGCTTTAAGATCGCGGTGTGCTCTTCCTTGGTGGTCGGAGCTAAGGACTCGTGAAAGCCCGCCAGCACGATATCCATGCGCTTTAAGTAGTGGTCATCAAGATCCACGCTGCCATCCTTGCGGATATTGCACTCGACGCCATGCAAGATCGCAATCTTATCGATGATGTGCGGAATAGTACGCAGGTTACCAAAATGCCATGGATGGCAGCCATCTTCGAGATCAGGGCCATGATCGGTAGTGGCGAACATGGCAATGCCCTTGTCATCAGCCGCCTCGACGTATTCCTTGATGGTGCTGTAGGCGTGCTGGCTGGCCAGCGTGTGGGTATGCAAATCTACGAGAAAGCGCATGATTTTGGCCTCCTTATCTCGTTTTTCTTCTTGTTATTCGATCACGGTGCGCCAGTTAGGGTCTTGATGGCAGGCAAAGCACATCTCAATCTGATCTAAGCTGCACGTCGTGGTGCGCAAATTGAGCCCGGCAATTTCGTCGCGCGCAAAGTAGCGGCGTTCGTCGGTCTCATCATTGTTCTCAAAGGAGCCTGGTCCTGGGGCGCACTCGATAAAGACCTTGAGACAGCCGCAAATGGTATCAGGATTGTTGTGACGGTTGCGATCATGCACCGCAATCAGGCGCAGCGCCACGGCCTCCATGCTCGCCTCTTCCCGCACTTCCTTTAAGGCATTCTGGACAATCGAGAGGTTCTCATCGCACCAACCGCCAGGCAGATTCCACTTACCAGTGCGCTTCTCCTTGACCATCAAGATGCGGCCCTGCTCATCGAAGATCGCGGCACGGGTATCAACCTGCGGTGTCTTGTAGCCGTCGACCAGCCACTCCTTGCGGATGACCTTTACATCTTCATCGATGTAGTAGCTGGCCATCTCGGCAGCCAGGTCGCACAGGCGCTCATAGCGCTCCTTGTCAAAGACATCCTTCACGTAAGCAAGACCATTTTGGCCGATCGCGTTGATCTCACGAGCCCAGCGGTGCATTTGCCCAGCAACGCTGAGATCTGGCTCCTTGGCGCTTACCACCGAGACCACTTCCCATGGGCTGCGTACGTAGTGGGCACAACGTAAGAATTGCTTGCCGCGATAGCCCCATAAGGCCAACGCAAAATCGACCCCCGCACTCTGGGCGGCCTGTAAGTCGGTCGCGGTATCACCGATGTAGAGCACCTCATCACGGCTTGCCCCAGTGATCTCCATATAGTGGAGTAAAGGATCAGGGAATGGCTTTGGGCGTGGGGTATCACCAGCGCAGACGCAGCGCTCGATATATGGGGCCACCGGCTCCGGCAAATAGCCGCCTAAAGGTCCACCCATATTGGCGTTGCGCGTACGCGAGGTCACTAAGGCCATGTGATAGCCCTGGTTCTTTAAGAAGGCTAAGACGGGGATAATGCCGTCAAAGACCTTGCACATAGCGCAGCGCGCGCGTACTAAGCCTTCCCACTCGTCCATGACTGAAGCCATCTTGTCCTCAGGCACGCCCAGCTCACGCAGCGCTTCCTTGCCCGGTAAGCCGAAGATATAGGATAAGTTCTCGATAGTATAGTTATGCCCTGGCTGATAACGATCGAGCAGCTCAATGATGCTGACGATATTGGCCATGTAGGTATCGATCAAAGTACCGTCGATATCCCAGAGAAGATGTTTGTATTTGCTCATACGCTAACCTAAAGAAAGCTCCCTAACGCGCGCCCAAGGCACAGTCTTTGGTGATTATAGCGCCCCCTTTAGAGCCCCCAAGATCCCTTGCTGGAAATATTAGCGCCGCCCGCGCCAGCTCACACTTTGCGCGCCCTAGGGCGCCCGTCTCTCCTGCTGAGCTCGAGCGCGCTCACGCAGGGACGCCCTCACCCTAGAGCGCTCATGCAGGGACGCCCTCACCCTGGAGCGCTCACGCAGGGACGCCCTCTCGCTGGGACGCCCTCACCCTGGAGCGCTCTTAGGGCGGAGCGCCCTTGCGGCAAGCTTGAGGAGAGATCCTTGGGTCTAGTCTTGGGGCGGGGCCTCAAAGTTCAGCACCGTGACCGTATCGGTGTTCACGCTAAAGCGCACATTGACGCCTAGGATGAGCGCCGCATAGTCCTTGCCATCTGCTTCCTTTTGCTTATAAGCAGGACGCGGGTCTTGCGCCAAGATGCTCTCGAGCAGGGCGCGCTGTTCGTTCAGGTGGACCCAGGTGGGCTCAGCTAATTGCTCCTGCGCCTTGGGACTGAAGACCACCTGCTTTTGAACCGGATGCTGCTGGGCAAAGCCGCCTTGGGCCTCAGGGATAGCATCGACAAAGGGGATGTACGGCTTGATGTCGATAATCGGGGTGTTATCGACCATATCCGCGCCTTCGACGTGCAGCACAATGCGCCCGTTTCTGTTTTCAATCTGGTTGAGCTTGAGCACCGAAAGCCCTAAGCGATTAGGGCGGTTGGGGCTGCGACAGGCAAAGACTCCCACGCGCTGATTGCCCCCCAAGCGCGGTGGCCGCACCATGGGGCGAAAAGTGTCCTGCTCAGGCTCTTGGTCGAAGACAAAGATGACGTGGAGGTGGGAAAAACCCTCAAGCCCGACCACCGCCTGCGGATCGCAATACGGCTTAAAGAGCTCGATTTCACAGGCCGCAGGCGCCAGGCCCGGCTGGCGGGGCACCGCAAACTTCTGGCCATAGGGTGTGCGAATCCGCCCAATGGGCTTGATGACAAATTCGCTCACGCTACTTGTCCTGCGCTACCTGGAAGGCCTCGCCATAGCAGGTGACTGAAACCACGCAGGCGGCAGTCTTCTCTAAGCGGATGCACTTGCCAAAGACGATGCCGTTGGCGCCTAAGTCGGCCGCCTTGAGCTTGGCATCAGTGCGCGCTTCACTTTCACGGGCGATGAAGTCATCCTCGGTCTCTTGGCACGCCAGGCCCGTGACCAAGCCTAAGGACTTAAAGCGGTGCTGCAAGATGCTTTCGTTGGTGTAAACCTCAACGCTCGATGGCTTGAAGTACTCGGTAAAGTTGTCAGGATCGAGATTGGTCTCAAAGGCCACATCTTGGCAGCCGCCCAAGAGCACAGCCAACAAGGCCGCGCTCACCATCCCCTTGCATAAAGTCATGATCAATTTCTCCAGAAACATTAGGGTCAAATTTTACCCAAAAACAGGGCGTGCGTACTGATCTGAGGGCTGTTTCCGAAATGTGGGGTGCTAAGACGAGGTTTTTGGCACCGAGGCCGCGAGCTTGGGCCTCTGATCTTTTTCTTGAAAATGAGAAATAGGGCACATTTCTTACAGTGGCCCCACTGATCTTCGGTGGTGATTGTTAAAAGTGCGTCTTGTATCAAAATCGGCTCAGGTCATTTTGCGTATCCTAGCCTTTGATCGCCGCGCGCGATCACAGGTCACCCGCTCCAAGCTTCACGCCCACGCTCTTACATGTGAGCGCTCACAGGGCTGAAATTACACTCAAAGGGCAATTGGCTGCCCTTACTTGGAGGGCGTGTATGGACATCCTGAGCTGAGAAGAGGTACATCGTTATGTCAGGTGTAATGGCTATGATCCTTGCCGGTGGTGAGGGCACGCGATTAATGCCACTGACCAAATCCCGTTCCAAACCATCGGTTCCATTTGGCGGTAGCTATCGTTTAATCGATTTCGTACTTAATAACTTTGTCAACTCAGGCATTTTACGTCTGTTCGTTATTACCCAGTACAAGTCCCAGTCGCTGTATATGCACTTAAAGAACGGCTGGACGGTTTCGGGTATTCCAGGCTGCTTCATCGACCCAATCCCAGCTCAGATGCGTACCGGTAAAGACTGGTATCGCGGCACCGCTGACGCTATTTACCAAAACCTGACCTTCATCGAAGATCAATACCCAGATGATGTCTGCGTCTTCGGCTCGGATCACATCTACAAGATGGATATCCGCCAGATGCTCCACTATCACAATGCCAATAAGGCCGGCCTCACCGTCGCCGCTATCCGCCTGCCATCGCACTTATGCGCTAAGGCCTTCGGCGTAATCGAGGTTGATCAATCCGGCCGCATGATCGGCTTTGAAGAGAAGCCAGAGCATCCAAAGGAGATCCCTGGCGATCCAGGCTACTCCTTAGTCTCCATGGGTAACTACATCTTCAAGGCTGATGTCTTAAGCCATGAGCTGCGCCTTGATGCTGAGGACGACAATTCCTCGCACGACTTCGGTAAGGACATCATCCCTAAGCTCTTCCCACGCGGCAACGTCTACGTCTATGACCTCTCCAACAACGTAATCGAGGGTGAGCCAAAAGAAGTTTACTGGCGTGATGTTGGTAGCATCGACGCTTACTGGGATGCCCACATGGATCTGTTAAAGGAGGATGCTCCATTCTCCTTGATGAACGTCAAGTGGGCCCTGCACACCTTCTACCCACCTCTTCCACCTGCTCACTTCTCCGACACCAAGGACAACAAGTCCATCGTTTCGCAGTCGATGATCTCCGCTGGCTGCAATATCGAGGGTGCCACCATTCAAAAGAGCGTCTTGGGCTTCCGCTGCGAGGCTGATGATGGCGCCTTAGTTGAGGAGTCGGTCTTAATCGGTGACGTTAAGATTGGTGCTGGCTGCAAGATCCGCCGTGCCATTATCGACCGTGACACAGTCTTAGCCCCAGGCTTCACCTTAGGCTATGACCACGAGGCCGATATGAAGCTGGTCAACCCAGATGACAAGAGCGGCCCACAAATCTCCAAGGGCGGCATCATTGTTATCCCTAAGGGCATGCGCTTAGGCTTCTAGCCTAGGGCTCTGTGCCCAGCCCAGGCCTAGGGCTCTGGGCCCTAGCCTACTTGGCCTTGGGCCCTAGGCCCTGGCCTAAAGCGCCCCGATGGGGCACTGACTGAACAAAATGTGAGGCTGGGCATGCTTTGTACCCTTGCCTCACTTAAGGTTTTCCATTGGGGGCTAAATTTCGGTACTCTAAGCACGAGCGCGTGTGACTTGGTTTACCCTTAGTTGGTAGGTTAAACCAACTTGCATGTGCGGTACCCCAACTGCGTGTTTTGGGGCACAAGCTTTCAGAGCACGTGGTACTTTAGCTCAGCGGGCCCGTACCCGCGCACTATAAGTTTTCTTCTGACTTGCCAAGCGGCGTTACCGCGCTGCTTTATGGGGTTCCATCCTAATTTTTTTTTTTGGTGGGGCACCTTGCTACTTCGGAACGCTGGGAGCGTCCGGACTAGGGTTAGTCAGTCAGCCCTTGAGCCTATAGACAAAGGCTTGAGCGCGTTAGCAGAAGGTGAACTTTTTTGAACATCATATTTATCTCGTCCGAGGTTGCAGACATCATCAAGACCGGTGGTTTGTCTGACGTGGCCAAGGCTCTGCCAGCTCAACTTAAGGCTAATGGTCATAATGTCCGTGTGATCATGCCTTGCTATAGCATCATCAAGGGAGTTGAAAACTTCCCTGTCATTGGCCACTCAAGCCTCAATCCTGGTACCGACCGCCAAATCGACTACAACATTCGTAGCACTAAGATCGCCAACGACTTAGAGGTCTGGCTCTTAGAGTGCCCACGCTACTACAATCGCACCTCGATTTACGGCGATAACAACCAAGCTTATTGGGATAACGGCGAGCGTTATGGCTTCTTAGCTGCCGCTGCCTTAGATTGCTGCAAGGCGTTAAACTTCTGCCCTGATATCGTCCACTGCAATGACTGGCACGCCGGTTTAACCCCAATGATCCTGCGTATCAAGTACGGTGGGGATAAGTTCTTTGATAAGACCCGTTCCATTATCACCGTGCACAACGGCGCCTTCCAAGGCGTCTTTGACCGCAGCCAGATTTATATGATCCCTGAGATCTGCCAAGTCTATAACGACATGATCTCCCAGGGCACCTATATCAACTTCTTAAAGTGCGGCGTCTTCTACGCCGACAAGATCACGGCCGTATCGCCAGGCTATGCCAACGAGCTCACCACCTACTTAGGTGGCCACGGTATGACGATTAACTTCCAAAACCGTGCCGCTGATTTAGTAGGTATCATCAACGGCTGCGATTACACCGACTGGGATCCAGCTACCGATAAGCACCTTAAGATCCAGTACGACATCAATACCTTAGAGGAAAAGATCTTAGGCAAGTACCTCTTGCAAAAGGATCTGGGCCTGCCAATGTGCGATGACCCAATCTACGGTATGGTCGCGCGCTTAACCGATCAAAAGGGTGTCGGCATCTTAATCCCAATCTTAGAGCGCTTCTTACGCCACCGCGTCCAGATTATCATTGAGGGCACGGGCGATCCAAATCTCGAGAAGCAAATGCACGAGATTGCTGCACGCCACCCAGACAAGATGATCTTCCGCTCGGTCTATGACAACGCTCTGGCCCACCAGATCGAAGCTGCTTCGGACTTCTTCTTGATGCCATCGATCTTCGAGCCATGCGGCTTAAATCAGATGTACTCGCTGGCTTACGGCACCTTGCCTATCGTCCGTGGCGTCGGTGGCTTACGTGATACCGTCACCAACTACGACGACAACCACGAGATGGGCAACGGCTTTATCTTCTGGGATCCAAATCCAGAAGAGCTGTTAAGCTGCCTGCGTCGTACCTTGATCTTCTACCTCGAGGATCCAGTTGAGATGCAGCGCATTCGCCAAAACGCCATGCGCGTCCGCTTCAATTGGGATGAGTCGTGCAAGAAGTACGAAGCTCTCTACAAGGAAGCCTTGGCTAAGCCAAAGTGGTGGTAAAATCACCCACCCTATTTTTCTAACCGAGCGGGCCTCGGCCCGCTCTCCACAAGGGAGCCGCTGCCACAGCGCTCCCTTGTTTGTTATGAGGCCTCTATGAATATTTACGAGAACGTACTGAGCCCCTGACCTCTGAGCTCCTGGAGCTGTGGGAGCGCTCGGTGCGCGCCACCCACCACTTCCTGTCGGACGCGGAAATCACCACCATCAAGGGCTACGTCCCGCAGGCTTGTGGCTTCTACGACCACATGGGCTTTAAGGTCGAGTCGCGCAGCGAGCTTGATGATCAAGGCCAGCCTTATCCGGTGCTCCACCTGCGCCGCGCCTAATGCGGCACCTAGTGCGCGCTCTTTTAGTGCACTCAGCCGCCTGGCTCAATCCGCGCAAAATAGGCGCTAGATGTAGCTGAAATGCTAGATTTTTGTGAGCTAGCGTGCATTTGCAGGGGCACAAATGCAGCCTGCCCAAATTTATTCTATAATAAATGCGTTTGAGCATTTAGTATCTAGCAGGCTCTTTTGCATGACAAAAGGGCCTGATTCCTGCGCCCGGAGTACCGCTATCATCCCCACGCCAACTCAGTGTCTAAGCCCAAAGCACAGTTCCTGCCTTTTTAGTTGCGTCAACTCATCCCCATAGAATCACTATCTAGCGCCATATCTAGCGCTCTTTTCTTTTTACTCCCGGTCGCTGCCAGAAAGAAAAAAAGCCCCGCCGTCATCAGACTTTGGGGCTCGTGGCTTTTGAGGCCTAATTTTCTTCTTTTTGGCCTGAGGCCGTAAGGCCTAATTACTTCGAGAAGGCGGCGATCGCATCCTCGATGCGCTTGAAGCAGCGCTCGCGGCCGACTAAGACCATGGTGTCACCGATACCTGGAGAAGTTGGGGTACCAGTCATGGCAAGACGCAGTGGCTGGCCGACCTTACCCATACCGACCTCGTGCTTTTGCGCGACGCCCTCTAAGGCCTGGTCGATGGCAGCAGCATCCCAATTTGGCAGCTCTTGTAAGACCGCTAAGCTGTCCTTGAGAATGTCAACCGAGCCTTCCTTGATCCACTTCTTCACGCCAGCGGCATCGTAGCTAGTGATATCCTCAAAGTAGCAACGAACCTTCTCGGCCATTTCCTTTAAGGTGTGGGTGCGCTCGCAGTAGTTTTGCACGACCAGCTCTAAATCTGGGCCTTGAACCTTATCGGTGTCGATGCCGATACGGGCTAAATGCCACTTGAGCTCAGCTGCGACTTCAGCGCGTGGCAGCGTCTTCATATAGTGGGCATTGAGCCACTCAAGCTTCTTGGTGTTAAAGCTCGAGGCGGACTTGTTGATCTGCTCTGGGGTAAAGAGCTCGATCATCTCAGACACCGAGAAGATCTCTTGGTCGCCGTGGCTCCAGCCTAAACGGACTAAGTAGTTGAGCAGCGCCTCTGGCAGATAGCCATCCTCACGGTACTGCATCACCGAAACGGCGCCGTGACGCTTGGAGAGCTTGTTGCCGTCATCGCCTAAGATCATGGCGACGTGACCAAAGGTTGGCTCCTTGGCCCCTAAGGCGCGGTAAAGGTTGATCTGACGTGGGGTATTGTTGACATGGTCGTCACCACGGATAACGTGGGTGATACCCATATCGTAGTCGTCAACGACCACGCAGAAGTTGTAGGTTGGAGTGCCATCAGAGCGCTGGATGATGAAATCATCGAGCTCGCTGTTTTGGAACTCTAAGTGACCCTTGACCATATCATCAAAGGCAACCACGCCGCTATCTGGATTACGGAAGCGGACAACGTAAGGCTCATCTGGGCTGTGCTCAAAGTGATCGTCGCGGCAGTGGCCGTCATAGCGTGGCTTTAAGCCTTGAGCCATCTGGTCAGCGCGCATTTGCTCTAAGCGCTCCTTGGAGCAGTAGCACTTATAAGCCTTGCCTTCCTTGATCAGCTGGTCGATCACTTCCTTGTAGCGATCAAAGCGCTTGGTCTGGTAGTAAGGACCCTCATCCCAGTTTAAATTCAGCCATTGCATCGACTCTAAGATGGCGTCGATAGCAGGTTGCGTTGAGCGCTCGCGATCGGTGTCTTCAATGCGTAAGACGAAAGTGCCGTTGCAGTGGCGCGCATAGAGCCACGAGAACAGAGCGGTACGGGCACCGCCGACGTGTAAGTAACCGGTAGGCGAAGGCGCAAAACGGGTCTTAACTTTTTCCATGGTAATTAAGGAGTCCTGTAACGCAGAGTGCTGAGTAGGAAGT
>CALXXU010000070.1 GCA_944392765.1 uncultured Anaerobiospirillum sp. | reverse complement strand
GCTGAAGCTGAGGCCGCTGAGCAGGCGCGTCGTGAACAAGAAGAGCGTGAGCGTCAAGAGGCAGAGGCTAAGGCTCGCGCTGAAGCTGAAGCCGCTGAGCGTGCGCGCCGTGAGCAGGAAGAGCGTGAACGTCAGGAAGCTGAAGCTAAGGCTCGTGCTGAAGCCGAGGCCGCTGAGCGTGCCCGTCGTGAACAAGAAGAGCGTGAACGTCAGGAGGCAGAGGCTAAAGCCCGCGCTGAAGCTGAGGCCGCTGAGAAGACGCGCCGCGAGCAAGAAGAGCGTGAGCGCCAAGAGGCTGAGGCTAAAGCCCGTGCCGCCGCAGAAGCAGCTCAGAAGCAGGAGCCAAGCACCAGCGCAGCTACCAAGGCAGCAAACGGCACTGACGTCCCTGAGAACTTGCTCTTTGCCGCCCCTAAACGCTTTGTCAGTGGTGATGGCGCTGAGCAAGCAGCAACTCCTAACCATGAGCGCAGCACCAGTGGTGCCGCCGCTGCGGTTCAAGCAGCCGTTGCCGGAGTTTTATCCAGCTCGCTGCAACCTACTGAGCACAGCGATGATCTGATGAAGGCAAGTGAAGAGGACTTCTTAGGCAATAGCTTCAGTGAGACCGAGCAAAATCCAAAGCTGGAGAAAGCCAGCTCGACTTCCAGTAGCTTAGCCTCGCTGGCCGCTGAACTCATTGATGACTTTGATGATCCTTTTAGCGACGATTTCGCCCAAAGCATCGATGAGGACGAGCCGCGCAAGTAGCGCGCCCCCTGACAGCGTTAGCGTCGCCTCAATTCCTTATAATCATCCCCAGCGTCCAGCTGGGGCTATAACCCCTGCCCCAAAAAGCTGGGGTTATTTTTTGATCTTGCCAAATTCTGGAAAGATGGAGCGCTATCATACGCACCAGCGCACGGGGCATGGGGCCGCGTGCCCTGAAGCTAACAGGAAGCAATTAACATGGATAGCGATCTGAGCTTTTTGCGTCAGGCCAGCAACGAGGATCTCGACCCACTGGTCGGCTATATCCTTAATGCCGAAATTTCGGAGTCGCTCTCAGATAGCGACGAATACAAGAGTTACCACCCTGATCACCGTCAATACGTGGATCTGATCGACCGGGAAATCCGTGATTTCGGTGGCAACACCTTCGCTAACGCCTTTCGCATCCTCTTTGACATGGGCCATATCAGCTACGAGGAGGTGGTGCATGATGTCGCCGACAAAATGGACGTCAAGTATGAGAAACATAACTCGGTCGAGGCGATCGAGGATGCTATCCTCTTTGCGGTCTTAGCCAAAGCTTGGCCGAAGATGACCGAGGAAGAGCGCAAGGAGTTCTACTCGGTAGCTAACCTCAAAGTAGATGTTCCCGGCCATATTCCATCATCCGTGCCTGCCATCGCGCTACAAGCAGCTATTCGCATGGGTGGCTTTGCGTCCTACCAGCTTGCGGTGATCGTCGCCAATGCTGTGGCTAAGTTTGTCTTAGGGCGCGGACTGAGTTTTGCGGCCACCGCCACCCTCACCCGTAGCATCGCCGTCTTCGCCGGACCAATCGGCTGGGCTATCACCGGACTTTGGACCGCGATTGACCTGGCAGGCCCTGCCTACCGCGTGACCATTCCGTGCGTGATCCAAATTGCCATGTTGCGCCATAAGTACAGCCTCACCGAAGAGCAACGTACCAAGGGCGCTGCCGCCGCCTCAGAGCGTTTAGGCTATGAAGACTCAGGGCGCATCGGCTACCACGACTAAGCTCCTTTAAGGCTCAGCCCTGAGAGCACAGCGCAGATCGCACCGCCCGGAAGGCCCCGCCCTCTGGGCTGTGTGTGATAGGCACGCTGCCAAAGCTTAGGCCCCGATAAAAGCGCGCTCAGGCTAGACCGCAGCATCCCAACAGCCACGCTGTAAGCCCGAGATCAAACAGCTGATCTCAGAGCGAAATTTAGCTCAAACACGATGCTAAGGCGCTTGTGTGTTGAGCTAGACGCAGAACGCAATTGATTGCGGCGTGGCCATAGCATCCTGCACAACGCAAACGGCGCACCGCTGAGCTCAGGCCTTTAGTCTGAGCGCCGCTCTTGGTTGTACTGACTGGGGCCTAGCTCTTAACCTGACAAGTGCGCGCCAATGCCCTATAATTTGCCTGAAATGTAATTTTTCAGGGCCACTGCTCCTAAGGGTCCTGTCACCGCACTGCTTTACGTGCTACCGCCGTGGTTGCGCCCAGTCTGCTTTGCGCACGCTTTTGACTTGGCTTGTAACCTGTCTTATCTCTCTTTCCTTTGGTACCTCTTGCTGGGACTGTTCGTTCAGTCTTCAGCTGGTATTGCTTGAGAGAAAGTGGCTGGTGGTGCCAAGCAGCTTTGCTCCTAAGGATGCTATTTTTTCTGCGATGACTCAATCTCTTGCCGCTTTAATGCAGCCGTGGCGCAACGAAGCCAAGGCTAAACTCAACAGCGAAGAAATCTTCCTGTTAGATCATCCTACGGTCCAAGATCAAGGTTTTCGGGCCGTACTGATGCCTTATAGCGTCAAACAGCGCGCGACCTTACAGGCCTTAGCGCAGGACGAGTGCGCCCAAAAGGTCATGGCCGCCGTCACCAAGATTGAACAGAAGCTGCAATTGCTCAAGGCCCACGGGGCCGACTTTGAGGCTCATAAGGAGCGCTATCAGGTCAAGATCTTAAGTACGCTCGCAGCCCAAGGCGAGCAGTTTGACTTAGAGCAAGATGCCGATCTTTACCAGACGCTGCGCATCTTAGAGATTAACTCGCTGGTCGCCACCCAAGGCAGCCTGGGCATAACCGCGACCTTTTTGCAGAGTATCGCCGCCTATTTAGAGCTCTATCCTTTGTGCTTTTTCCTCCACCAGATGGGAGTTAAGGGCAGTGACTTTAGCCCCGAGCAAATGAGTGATCCCGTCTTTGACGGCTTAGATGAGGCGCGCAAGGAGCGTATCGCCCTCTTTGCCACGGTGATCTGCGATTTTGAGAGCTTTACTAAATCAAGCTTAGAGCTCGTATCCTTAGTCGATGCCTTACTGCCGACCAGCGCCGACATGAAGGAGCTCGCCACACCGTTAGTGGGCTGCGCCTTACTGGGACTTGATAAGAGCATGCAAGCCCTGCACAGCCTGCAGAGCTTACAACCGCACGCCACCATGGCCGAGCTTATCGCTCAGCTCAGTGACTTTTGCGCCAATAACAACCCAGACCATCCCGCCTTGGTACGCTTTAATGCGCTGGTGCAAAGCTCCGCCTTTGCCCGCTTAAAAGCCAAAGCCCAACAGCTCAAGCCCCAGCTTGATGACTTCGAGCTCATGGACGTCGGCCCTAAGAACAAAGGCCCGCTCTATCAGGCCAAAAAAGAGCTGAGTTTAACCGTAGCCGCCGATGAACTAGCCTCTTTAAACGACGCGGCTAGCGGTGCGACCACCCCAGCCCCAACTCAAGCTCCAGCTCAAGACAGCACGGCAGCAAGCGCCGAACTGTCCTTTGCCGCCAGCGCCACCTTAAGCACCAGCTGGGGTAATCCTTTTGCAGCACCCGACCCAATGACCAGCGTCGCCGCCGCTCCAACTCAAACTTCAGCCACGACACCAAGTGGTACGGCAGCACACGCACCTGGCGTAAAGTCAGACTTAAGCCTCAGCCTTGCCTCGAGCTTAGCTGCCAGCACTATGGGCTTGAGCACCAATGCAGCAGCGGGTGCTCCACGCGGACTGAATTTACTTAATGCAGCAAGCACTGACAGCGCTGTGGGCCTCGGTATCAGCAATGCCGCCAGTACTCCAATGAGCACTGCGTCAGCCCAAAGCTCTGAGCAATCAGAGCTCAAGCCTGAGTCGGCGATTAAAAAGAGCTCGGTCAGTGGCGGTACGAGCGCTCTAGCAGTAAGTTCAGCCATGCAGGCAAGCTCATGGGCCAAGGAAAGCACTGCGAGCAAGGATTCCTTAGGGCTTACCAGTGCGGCCAGCGCAGCTGGTGCAGTGCAGCTTATGACCTCTACCGCTCCAAGCGGGCTGAGCCTAAGCGGCGCCGCTGCGAGCAAGCTGTGCTCAGAGCCAGTCCAAGCCTCCAATTTGGGAGCTGATAGCACAGGTGTAGCCACTCCAGCACATCAGGCCCAAAAGTCTGAACCTGCTGTCGGCTTAGCACTTACCCCGGCCAGCGCCCCTGCTTTAGCTCAGACACCAGCAGAAGCTCAACCGCACGATGATGCTGAGGCCGCAACTGAGACTGAGCAGGCGGCAGCGGTTGCAGTAGCTCCACACGACGCCACAGCGCACGATCAAGCAGCCGAGCCAACTAAGTCCAATGCTGCACCAGCTGATTCTCGTGCTAAAAGCGCTCATGTAGCGCCCGCTCCAGCAGCCACAGCTCCAACGGTCCAAGCCGTAGCAGGTGCTGACCAAAGCGCAGCCGATACTGCAGGCGTAGCCAGTGCTGGCTTAGAGCTCACGGCTGCCTCTACCGCTGCAACCAGCTCGATGCTGAGCTCTGATGTTGGGGGTGGATTAGCACTCACTCCAGCCAGCCCAGAGACTGTTAGCAAGACTAGCGCATCGTCCACGCCAGCACCTGCTGCTGAAGCTCAAGGCGCTCAGCCTGCTGAGCCAGCCTCATTGCTCGAGCCAAGCCCAGCTCAGGCCTCAAAGGGGCTGAGCTTAGGGCACAGCTCCGGGACGCACAGCAGTTTAAGCACGGACACTGACACGAGCCTAGTTGCAGCTGGCGCAAGCTTTGGTCTTAGCCTAGCGCATGCTGACCGTTTTGGCTTTCAGCTGATGTCGGCCGATCAGGTATCAAGCTCTGCCCGCTCCCTTGAGCCAACCGACCAGGCAAGCCTCAGTGCAGGCTTAACCCTGACCCCGGCAGACACTATTTCTGCGATCGCGCCTCAGGGCTCAGAATCAGCGCTAGCTACCAAGACCGCCACAGCCACTGCCTCGGCTCAAACTGTCGTATCCCAAGACCGCGCACTCTCACTCACATCCACGCACGCTCAGAGCGCTGAGGCCAACTCAAGTGCCCACTCAGATGAGCATAATGCTGCCCACTTAACTGAGCGCGCCAATAGCTCGAGCGCGGTCAGTGCCGCTCAGCAATGGGGTGCGGCCAGTGCCGAGCGTGCGGCCGAAACTGAAACTGCTCCGGCTCAGGATCATGCTGCTCACTTAAGTACCGAGCATAGCGCTGTAAGTAGCGACGCCCGGACAACAGCAAGCTCTGACGCTGTCTCTGATGCACCTGTGAGCGCTTTATCTACTTCGAGCTTAGCAGGTAAGGGCACTGCGCCCCATAATCAGGGTGGACTGAGCTTAACTAACGCTGCTGGTGACTTAAGTGTCCGCAACAGCGCTGATATGACGCAAGCAACCTCAAGTGCTGGGAACTTAGGCTTAAGCCTGAGCCCAGCTGACGCGTCCAGTGGCCTTAAGCTTACTTCTGCCGCTGACACCGAAGCCCCAGCTAACTTAACTCAAGCGGCAGGCTTAAGCAGCGGTTTAGAGTTTGCTCCAGCCAGCGCTGCTGTCAGCGCTGAGAGCAAGTCTCAGCCTGATACCGACGCTGCTGCTGCACCGGCTCCAAGCCCGGCCCAGCCTGGCTCCAATACGGATCAAACTACCAGCACAGCTCCTGACTCTAATGTCGGCACCGCATCAGCTGCTAGCTCAGCTGCGGCCACGGACTTGGAGCCTAGTGGCGCGCGCGCCCAGAGTGCAAGTATCATCCCGGCATCTGAGTCACATCATGCTCCGGCTGCAGCTTCGGGCTTAGCCCTAACTTCAGCAGACTCTGTTCAGAACCACAGCACTGAGTCTGGCCTTGCAGTTCAGCATGGAGGCTTAGCCCTAACCTCAGCTGCGTCAGCCACAGAGCCAAGTTCCGGCGCGCTTAGCACTTCTGTCACTGCGTCAGGTCAGACTCCAGCTGTAGCTCAAGCTACTCATGTTCAGACTGGAGAATTAAGCTTAGGAACAGCCTCGAGCTTAGAGCGGAGCCCAGCTTTTAATGCCTTAGCCGCATCCACGTTAACCCAGCATGCTTATACTTGGGACTTACTTAAGCCGACTACCAGCGATGTCAGCTCAGCTGAGCTCTTAAGCATAGTAACGGCCGCCCCAACAGTCACGCCCCCGGTCTCAGACACTGCTGTCCACGCTACTGATGTTGATACTAAATCTCAAGCTAACGCTAAGGAAACATGTGCTGGCACTGCCACTAGCGCCATTACGGCTACTAGAGCCACGGATGCAAACTGTACTGAGACCGCATTCTCTGATGCGGCAGCCAATGCAAGCACGTCTGAAAGCTCGGATCTTGAGACATCAGACAATAAACTAGCAAGCTCAGATTTTGCCTCAGCAGAGCATGCGCGTGAGGATCGCCCAACTAGTGCCAATTCAGACCGGATCCAGAATGAGTCGGTCGAGTGCACTAATAGCGCTAAGCTCAGCTCAGGACGCAGACATCGCGTAGCTGAGTCGCAAGAGCGTGTCTGGCGTCAAAGCGATATCAGTGAGCGCCGCGTACAAGAAACCAATCCTGAGCGCTGGGTTAGCAGCAGTGTGCGTGAGCGCTATGGCGCCAGCTCGGCCCATGCGCGCTTTGATGAGCGTGTTAAGATCTTCTCGCGTAAGAGTGATAACACCACCACTGAGCGTACTATTGGCGATATTGAGCAAGACCAAAAGCAACGCTTAGAGGCTGAGATGAACTCCCCTGAGTTCCAGGCCTTGCGCGCTAGCCGTGCCGCTCAATACGCCGCCGCCCAAGCCGCAGCTGAAGCGGCCGCTGCCGCTGAGAACAGCTCAGCGCCTAACCCACAGGACACTGCAACTACCAGCACTACTTCAGGTGATTCAGCTCAGAACCAGGTGCAAGCTGACTCGGCCCAATCTAAGGCTCCAGCTAAGAAAGCAGTACGCCCAGTTAAGTACGTAGCTCCGACCTTAGAGTTTACCAGTGCAACCACTGCTGCCGCTGAGCAAGCCCCAGAGCTCACGGGGGCGGGCGCTGCTGTGCTCAGCTCAGATCAAGGCCTTGCAGACCAGCCTGCTCAGAGCGCAGTCAGCTCAGAGCTGAGCTTAGGTTCGCCTAGCAGCTTAGATTTAACCTTTAGTACGGCGGCCCAGAGCACGAATGCTTGGACTAACTTTATTGCGCCAAGCACTGGTGGTCTTACCATCATTGGTTCTGACAATCCAACCGCCCCAAGCCCAACTACAGCGACCAGCACATCGAGCGCCCCAATCAGTGCGGCCGACTTATGGCACAGCACAGTTAACGCCGTAAAGAGTGCGCAGCAAGCGGCTCAGGCACGCAAGAACGCTCAACCAGTCCGCACGTCCCAATTAGGCTTGGCAAGCTCCCAGCGTAGCACCAAGGATGAAAGCATTTCATCCATATCGGCTGCGCCAGCACGCTCATCTCAGCGCTCTAAGTCTAAGCGTGCGAGTGCGCCTGCTCAAATTGAGTCGTCCAGTACAGTGTCGCAAACCAATGCCAGTGTTCTGACTTCAGCTGATAAAGACACCTTGGTATTGTCAGGTGTCAGTGCGGACAGCTTAGCTGCAGCTCAGACCAAGGCAGGCACTGCGTCCAACGCTCATGCTGACGCTCAGCACGCTGTCTTGACTGAGGCTCCAACTCAAACTTTAGTGATCCCAGCCCAAGCAGAAGCTTCTGAGGAAAAAGCTGCGGCTGTTGCCACTCAGAACAGCGCAGCAGCGCGTGTCGCAACTGTCAGCTCAACTGGTAGCGCCTCGGAGCGTACGAACTCTGAGACTGTAAGCGCTCACAGCACTCCAGATACGGACTCTGCAGGCTCCAGCTCTAAGCGCGCTAGTGCTGAGGAGGAAGGAGCGCCAAGCGCCGATGACTCCATGTCAGGGGGCACAGTCATTACTACTGGCAGCGCTGAGAGTATCGCTCAGCTCTCCCCTGAGCTCCAGGAAGCCTTTGCTGCGGCCAGTGCCGCTTGGGATTTAAGTGGTGAGAGCACTGAGACCACCAAGCGTCGTAATAAGGGCAAGAGTGCTCAGGTTGATGACAGCTCACGCTCTGATGAGTCTGATAAGTCTGGCGCGCACGCCCTGGACGCTGATACCACAGCCTCCGATATGCCGGATACCAATAGCGCCTCTAGCGAAGCAGACTTAGACTCTGATGTCGATCAAGTTCCATGGCTTACCAGTGGTACTGACTCTGAAGACAAGGCCTCGACAGCCACCCCGGCTGCAGCTAGTACTGAAGCTGAAGAGAGCAAGGCTAAGACCCCGGCTAAGCCTAAGCGGGCACGCAAGACCAAGGCTAAGGCTGGAACCACGGCTGAAGCTACAACTGAGAACAGCGCTGATAGCAGCGCCCGCACCGCTGAAAGTGGTGACACTGAAGTCAAGACTAAGCGCCGCCGTAGCCCAGCTAAGGCCACAAAGCCAGCTGCGGTAGGTGAAGACCTCGATGATATTGCGCAAAGACTTGCTACTGGGGCCTCGGGCAACTTGAACTCGCAGGAGCGCGCCCAGATCAATGCGGCCGCTACCGCTGCTTTATTTGGCGGGAGTGATGCCAATGCCGAGAGCGCGGACTCAACTGATACTGCCAGCGCTGCAACCTCTGAGCGTGAGATGGCTGAGCGCGTAAAGCTCGGGCGCGAGCGCCGTCGTAAAGCAGCACAAGGACGTATGGTGCTTCAAGAGCTGCGCACGATTTTGCGCACTCATAAGCGCTCAGATCAAGAAATCCCAAGTGATGAGCAGTTTGACCAATTAAGTGAGGATGAACAAGCTAAGGTCATGGTGCAAGCCAAGGTCTTACTCAATTCCTTACTCAAGGAATTTGGTTATCGCGCACCGCCGCAAGCCAAGATCTTAGCGGAGCTGGCGCAGCTTAACCAAGAGGATCCCACCCCTGAGGATGAGCTTAATGCAAGCAATGACGACTCAGACACTGCCAGCACTGCGCTTGCAGTACGCGAACCAAACCAGGGCTTAGGGCAAGTTGCCGCTGCCTACGAGGCGTTAGCGCAAACTGATTACCAGCCACTGAAGCTTGATCACGCTAAGCTTGAGCAAATCGCCCCTGACTTCTACGACCATATGGGGGAAGAGGGCGTTGCAGCCGATGAGCTTAGTCCTGAAATGCGCGCCATCTTGAATAAGCAACAAGATCAGCATGCCCTGAGTAAGTTGCGCCGCTTTGCCCGTGAGGTCAACTCGGAACGCTCCAAGCAGCAAGCACGTGCCAATAAGAAGCAAGCGGGGCTCACTGAGAGTGAGGAGGCAGCGCAGAGCGTCAGCTCCAAGCCTGAGCTCACCCCGGAGGAACTCATTCGGGCGCGGGCGCAAGAAGCACGCCGCTACATCAAGACCGGCTATACCGAACACGATCACCTCAGTGCCCATGAGCTCAAGGCCACTGAAGTTAAGTCCAGCGCTTTGACTCCAGACGCTCAGCGCCAAGCATTGCAAGGTGCAAACACGCCGCCTGAGACCACCCGCAGCGCACAGCAGCCACCTAAGCCTAGTTTGCCGCTCTCAGGTAAGGTTGCGCTCACCCCAGAGAAAGTAACAGATTTGCCTTGGGCTGAGGGAGCACAAGCAGCAAAGTCAGTACAAGCCGCTGAAGTCACGCCGCCACACGCAACACGCCCGGCAACGCGCCCGGATACATCTGCGGCCGAGCTTACTCTAGAGCAGCTCTTGCTGAGTCGTCCTGAGCTCATAGAGCTTGAGTACCACCTGCTCTACGGCAACTACTTCCGCTTAAGTCTGGAGCAGTACTTAGAGCTATTAAATGAGCCAAGCGCTAAGCTAAAAACGCAGAGCCAACTGAGCTCAGAAGAGGCAAGTGACGCGGTGCGCTCAGATCGCCACCAAAGTCTCTTAATCACAGAGCTGCGTCCATTTAGAGAGCTTAATGTGATGCGCCGCGTGCTGTTAGAGCTGTCCAATCAACAGGACGATGAGCAACGTCTGCTTAGACTCCAGCGCGGGAAGTTTAACTACTACCTGCGCCTTTTAGGCCGCAACTTCTTCCTCACCGCCAACGCGCGGCGCGTTAAGGGTGACTTAGACCCCGACCTTGAGCGTCTCACCAACCTCTCGGCCCAGCGCAATGACGATGAGGTCAAGTTTGTGCTGGCGACGATCTTGCTCACCGGCGCGGGACTCTACCTTAAGTCTGAGGCAAGCCCTCTTGCCGATACTTATCGCTGCCTCAACTTTGCCCCGCCGTGTTAAGCTATAACCTCACCGGCGCGCCGCCAGCGCGGCACGCCTTACCCATCTTCACCGAATAAGGACATTGACCCATGCTTGAAGCAAAGTTCAAACGCAAGATTCAGGAGCTGATCAACAAGATCAACCAAAAGGGTAATCCCCTTTTGCCCAAGGCACCACTTCCTGATACGGCCACCAATGAGCTACGATTTCTGAATCAGTTAGCGCTGGTATGCGCGGCCCGCATGGTTGGAGTAAATGATCCCTTCTTTGTAAACGAATGCCAGCGCTTGCAAATTAAGCCCAAAAATGGACGTGTTTTTGTGGCATGGGCTGATCGCCGCTTGGGACGTTTTAACCCTCTACATATTTACACGATCTTGCTGGCCAAGCACCTCGTTGCCTCCATGATGACCATAGGCGATCAAGTAGAAAAAGCGATTGCTGAGCAAAAAAATGATCCTATCAAGCAAGCTCAGCTGGTGCTTGAACTGCTTGGGGCGCAAATCATTCAACCTGTGCCAAGTGTTCCAGAGCCCGTACCTCCAATCCCGCAGGTTAGTGGTTACCACATCCTCCCAGCTGTTGCCCTAGCCATCCCTGTCCAAAATAACCAGGTCGATGAGCAGGAGCTAGAGCAAATTTGCGCCAAGGAAGAAGTTGATGCTAAGGAAATCAAAGCCTTAGCTCAATGGCTCACCGACCATATAGGTATCATCAAATACGGGCAGTCAAGCCTGGAGCCAACGGACGAGGAAGCAGCTCAACCTAACGACACCGATAGCGCTGAGCATGCCGCACTGCCAGCACAAGAGCCTGAACATAGCCCAAACTAAGCTTTAAGTCCCGAGGCCGCAGCTTAGCTGCGGCCTCAACTCAACTCTCAGGAACCAACTAAGCGGGGCTCAAGTCACTTGTGACCCCCGATTAGCCACAACACAACAGCTACTCTGTTCTCATTAACCTCAGGCAATCACCATGACCGAAGATAACGCCCAGCTTCTCGCTACGCTCAAGCCCTACATCGAAGCTCCCGGCCCACTCAGCGCCACGCCGCTAGAGCAAATCCCAGCTATGCCTAACCGCTATGGCTTAGGCTTATTTGAAGCGCTCAACATCGTAGCCTATGCCCAATTCTTTGGCATCAATGACTACTCGGTTGAGAGCCAGTGCCGGGCATCGGGTGTGACCCTCCAAGATATGACCGCGCTCGTGCAATGGGTCAACGATTACCTAGGCAGCCTGAACTTCTCCAAAATTCGCTTTGCCCAAGGTCAAGAGCGCGCTAATCGTGCCGCGCGCGAGATGGAAGCCATGCAAACGGCCCAACGCAAGATGCGGGTACGCACGATCAAAACCATGGGGCCTGATGGGAAAGTCACAAGCCAAAAATGTTCGCCTCCAATGCCGCAACTTGGTAACCTGAGCGAATACCAAGAGGTGCAACTGGCCAAAACGGCCTTGAGCTACGGTCCGTTTAGCATCGAGTTTAAGCGCCATTGTGCTAGTTTAGGTCTTGATTACTTGGACGCGCTGGTTTTGGTGGTGTGGTTTGAGAAATTTGTCAGCCCAGAGCAACTCTATGAGCTGGAGGCGCAAGCTCAGCAAGATTAGTACAACCCAACCAGAAGTCCTTGCCCGCAGTACAATTTGGCACGCCCCTAAGCACAGGCCTAATGGCCAAAATCAGCCTCAATCAACCGACCAAGATCAGAACTATGACCCGTTGCTCTAAAGACGTAGCACGCCTACTCAAGGAACTTGAGCCCTTTGTGCGTAAGCCGGTAACCCCAGCACCTGAGCACATTCCACCTATGCCGCAGGTTGCAAACCTTGAGTTCATAGACGCACTAAGACTTACAGGTTATGCCCAATACTACAGCAAGGCCCAACGCGCAGAGGCTAATGTGCAGTCCACATTCTTGCCAACATCACAGAATGGCGCTAAGTAGGTAGAGCTAAAGGCGGGACCAACGAGGTCAACTGACCAGCTTAAGACGGCTCTAAGCGAGCTCTGTTTGGGCTGGCGCAAGTGCTGCAAGCAGCAGCCAAAAACCACCTAACTGGAGTTTCACCATGGATTTCTACACCAAGATCCATAACAACGTGGTCAAACTGGCCACTAAGCTTAACCACAAGAGCAATCCCCTCTTAGCACAGGGGCCACTCCCCGACACTGCTGCGTCCAAGCTTACTTTGCTCAATCAGCTTGCCATCGTTTACGTGGCCAGCGTTTTTGGCGTTAACAGCGCTGAATTTGCCAGAAAGTGCCAAAATCGCCAAATTAGCGTACAAGAAGGACGTGATTTCATAGCTTGGGCTAAGCCGCGCCTGGGCCAATTCGATCCCAACTTGGTGGGGCAGCCCTTAGCGACCAAATTCGAAATTTTTAGTGAGGTCGCTTTCAACGAAAATTCTGAGCAGCGACTATTTGCAGACTGTGCTGACGATCCCGAGGAAAGGAGCAAAAGGATAATTCAGACCATTAAGCAGCTAGTGGTGCAACCAACCAATACGGCACATGACATCATACCTGCCATGCCTAAGGTTCGCACTTACAGCTTCATGAGCGCTTTGTACATCGTATCGCTGCTGCAAAACAACGAGATCAACCCATCTGAATTTAGGGTGATGTGCATGTTCTATGAGGTTGAGCCAAGAGAGATTAAGACCTTAGCTCAATGGGTCTCCACCTATTTCGGGCGCATTAACCAAAAGTAACCGATGACTGCACTTTAGAGCAAAGTCACTGCACGGCCTAAGTTAAACCCCACAACCTTTCGCTGCTTGCTGAAACTAGCACTGAGTTTAAGCCAAAGCGGCGGTGGCTAAACTTAGCGTGCAGTGCAGTCGATGAGATGTGAGTCATGTGAGGTTGGACTGGAGCTGGCGGAGCCTTAAGTAGAAGCTGACTTTGTCCCTTGTTGCTGAAGCAGGTTAAGCACGGCAAACGCATGAGCTCGTGAGACAAAAGGCCCCGGATTAAGAACGAGAAAGGACATGAGCCAGCGCCCGCTCCTTGCTGCACCTCGCCGCGCTGCTTGGATCTGAGCCCCAGTTATGTAAATTACTCCGCAGTTGGCCCGCGCAAATATCAGGTTTTTGCAAATTTTTTTGTGACTTAGCGCAGACTTAGGGTACAATGCGCGCAAATTCCAGCGAGAGCTCAGCTTAATGCTCTTTGCCACACAACCTCAAAATTCCTTAAGTACGCCGATGTAAACGATTACATCAAGCCCGACTAAGCTCCAATCCGCAGCTTACGACGTAAGTTTGCGGAAAAGAAAAACACTACCACAACGGGATTAACTTAGGAGCAAGTTTGGGTCGAAGCAGGTACCCAAGGTAACCCCTAAAAGGGCCTTGAGGTGGTGGCGCCCGAGGTGAGTGCTCGTTCGTTCTTTTTCCAACTTGCAGGTAAACCCATGTCTGTGCACGAGACCAAAGAGTCACAAGACGTAGCCGCCCAGAAGGCTGCTGCCCAAGCTGCCCCTGATAAGGCTCAGGCCCAAGGTGGGGTTGATGTCTCCTATCATGAGCCTAATGCTACGGCCCAGGAAATGAAGGCTGAGTTAATTTACGGCTTAGAGGATCGTCCTCCACTCAAGGATGCCGTATTTGCTGCGATCCAGCACTTACTGGCGATCTTCGTGGCGATCGTTACGCCGCCACTCATCATTGCTGGTGCTTTGAACTTTGATATTGAGACCACTTCGTTCTTGGTTTCGATGTCACTCTTTGCCTCGGGCATTTCCACCTACATCCAATGCAAGCGCTTTGGCCCGATTGGCTGCGGCTTGCTCTGTATCCAAGGCACATCTTTCTCCTTCATTTCCCCAATTATCGCCGCTGGCGCCACCGGTGGCCTCTCGATGATCTTCGGTGCAGTCATCGCAGGCTCAGTGGTGGAGATGGCAGTAAGCCGTGTGCTCAAGTTTACCCGTAAGATCATCACCCCACTGGTCTCGGGCATTGTGGTAACCCTGATTGGCTTGTCCTTAATCAAGGTCGGTATCACCGCCTGTGGTGGTGGCTTTGGGGCCATGAGCAATGGTACCTTTGGCAGCATGGAGAATTTAGGCTTAGCCGCACTGGTCTTAGTCTCGATCTTAATCTTCAACCGCAGCTCCAACCGCTACCTGCGTATGAGCTCGATTGTGATTGGTCTTGTGATCGGCTATGTCGTCGCCTATGCCTTAGGCCGCGTTGACTTCTCGCAGGTTCAAAGCTACGGTGGCTTTAACGTTCCAATGCCATTTAAGTACGGCTTAGACTTTGATATCTCGAGCATCATTGCCTTAGGTATCGTTTACCTCATCACCGCGATTGAGGCCTACGGTGACGTCACCGCCAACTCCTTAATCTCGGGCGAGCCAGTGCAAGGCCCAGCCTTCTTAAAGCGTGCTTCGGGCGGTATCTTAGCCGACGGCTTCAACTCGATGCTGGCCGGTTGCTTAAACTCCTTCCCGAACTCGATCTTTGCCCAGAACAACGGCATGATTCAGCTCACCGGTGTTGCTAGCCGCTACGTTGGCTACTTCATTGCCGCCTTCTTAATCATCCTGGGCATTTTCCCAGCAGTCGGCTATATCTTCTCGCTCATTCCAGATCCTGTCTTAGGTGGTGCCACCCTGTTAATGTTTGGTACCGTTGCGGCCTCAGGCATTCGTATCATTGCCTCGCAGCACATCAACCGTAAGGCGGTGCTGGTCATGGCCATTTCCTTCTCCTTTGGCCTGTCAGTTGAGCTCGTGCCTGACATCTTAAAGCAGTGCCCAGAGGTCATCCGCAACATCTTCACCTCCGGCATCACCACCGGTGGCGTTGCCGCAATCCTCTCGAACATGCTGATCCAAATCAAGGAAGAGAAGGGCTCCCCTGAGGCCTAAGAAAGCCCCAATTAGCTCTCTTTCCCCGCGCCTAACTCCTAAGCCCAGCCCCGAGCGGTCAGGTCACTAGGAGTTAGGCGCGCTCTTTTGGGCGCGACCAACGACCAGCTGTTCCCTCAGCGCCCGCCCTAACGTTCAGCGCTGCTTTCCGTCCAGCGCCTGCTCTACGCTCGTCCACCCTCAGACACTCTTGTTTCAAAATCCCGCCTCAAACCCGCCCCTCGCCTCACAAGCCCGTTGCGCCATTTAAGCCGCAGAATAGCCCAGATTGACGCATGTGGAGGTCAAGTGATGGCTATCTCGGTGATGAGGTTCCGCTAAATTAGGTTCTGTCGCAAGCTAAGTCACTCCGCACGGAAGCGCTCACAGCAAGTCCAGATCAATCTCGTAGTCATCATCGATCATGATGCACTTAATGCCGTGGGCTTGCGCCTGAGCCTGGTAGTACGCATTATCGGCCAGCACCTGCTCCAAGCTGCAATCATCGCAAAGCCGCGCTTCGATCACGTTTGCATAGCGCTTAATGTCGTCAAAATGCGCCCTAATGTAGCGCTCGCTTAGCACCAAGCAATAGCAGCGCAGCTCTTTAAGGTACTCAGCGGGAAAATCCTGAGCCCAGGAAAACGGGATATAGCAACCTTCAACGATCAGGTTCTGCCGGTTCTCGATCGCGGTCTTAATCATTTCCCGCGCGATCGGCCACAAGTACTCCGTCAAATCAGCATCCGAGCTCAAGGGCGTAAGTTCAGTATGGCCGCTGCGGATCAGGCCCATCTTCAGATGGTCGAGCGAGAGATATGGGAAATGGTACTTCTCGAGCAGCCTTTGCGCTAAGAGCGTTTTGCCCGTGTGCGAGGCACCGGTCAGTAAAATTACCACTTAAATCTCCCCACTATTCCAATTCACCCTGCCCAGCAAACATCGAGATTTTGCCGCAGAGCACCAGTCTAAGCAAAGCAACGAACGCAGGCCGCAGCGCAGATCATAACCTGGCAACCGACAGTCGCACACGCTCATGAGCTTAGTATCGACTGAGCGGCTTTGCCTCCGAGTAGGTCAGCATAGGCGCGAGCGACCGATCATGCTTGAAGCTAGAACCAGACCATCACCCCAAATCAAGCCTACCCAACGGCACCGGCTACCGACCTTACCCCGATGCTTTTCGTGATGTTTTGGCGTACCTATTTTGGCATGCACAAAAACCATCAAAACAGACCTATAGGCTCTTAGTGTTAGGTCTTTTCTTTTCTTGGGTGGTGCGCGTCCATTTTCGCTTCATTTTTGCTTCGTCTGTGTCAATTTCTAGATCCACCGTGAATCTTTGTGCTATGCATCGGGATCCGGGGATAGAAAATCACAACACAGCGAGCTTTCTTGATCAGACAGTCTGCACAATCTGCTGATTTGACTGATGGGCATGACCACCCAACAGGTGGCAAGGCCTCACTGGACGAGGCGACATGCTCGATTTTGGAACGCCGCCGGTTCACCGCAAAGGAACATGCACTGGATAGCATGGGTGAACCAAGCAGGCGCAAGGTTCTTTTGGTGTGGGCGCGCAGTAGGGTATCCAGTACCATGTGTGCTGTGCGCCCGATTTTGCGACCCAATAAGTCACACCTTAAAAGAACCTGACCAAAGAAACCAAAGGGAATTACAGCTTACCAGTACGTTTAGGCCTCCTAAGCCTAAGCGCGCGTAGCCAAAGGGAATTATAAACGCGGTAAGCTCATGGCCTGATCCCAGCACCAGCTGAGCTTAGGCCCACACTCCTCTATGCAGGGCCAAGCGCATATGCGCGCGGCTTCATGGTTTTATGGCTCAAGCAAAAGGTCATACCAACCCCAATTATGCCGTTTCGCGGCAGGACGCCCTATGCCCTGCACCACACCCTATCTCCTCTACCTCGTTCCATTACTTCATCATCACGCATTGCGCGCCCAACTCTTTTGTTACCAGCAAGGATCAGAGTCCAGCTCTAATGCGATACCGGCTCTGGGCTAACTACTCGGCCACATTACTTGCGTTGGATCGTGTGACCAAAAGATTTGAGCGCCAATAACAGTTTTTACCCGTCAGGTCGAACTGGGCTTACATGTTGAGACATGTTCGACCTCACCGAAAGGGTTAAAGCGTAGGTACGCCAAGCAACGCAGAAAGTGCGCAGCTTAGTGAACATCGCCTAACCCCGGTAAGAGCACAGCGTACACGAAGAGGACTCAGGTAGATGCTAGATAGGAGTCAGCGCCAGCCCCTAAAGGCGCGCGGCTTGCCCTTGGTTTGAGTCAAATGAAGAAAGCTCACATTATCTTTTCTGTTTTTAAGACTTCACTTCAGTGAAAATCTCAAACAACGCCTTAAACTTCTTACTTGCGCAGTATCGCGCAATCTTTAAGCGTGCCTACGTCAAGGGCATCGCCAGCGCCGTGCTGCTCACCGCAGGCTTAGCCGCAGGCCAAGCTCAGGCATCTGCTGTTTCAAATATCGCGGCCATCAATGACTCAACTGATGAAATCTTTGAGATTGATGGCGAGGCAGCTGATGGCAACAACCAGTTACAGCTCAAAGTTTCAAGCGGTGAAAGCTTAGATAAGGATCTCAATATTATCGTAGGCGATAAGGCTCACCACATCCAAACCTCAAGCGGCAACACCGCAGGCTCAACCGTAGTCTTAGACGGCCAAGGCCACAACATTACCATCAGTGACGATGATTTAACTGGTGGTGGCTTCACCTTCGGTGGCTCTAAGGTAACCTCCAAGCTCCAAATCAAGGACTTAGGCACCTTAAAGATTGATGGCGCTAAGGTAAATCTCACCACTCCTGACTCAACCACCAATTCTAGCAACAACCAAGTCGGTGTTGATGTCGGTGCCGAGAATATCATCATCAACAATGGCGCACTGGTTAACCTCAACAACAACACCGTAGGTAGTGGCTCCAATAAGGCCAATGCTATTCTCCGTGGTCTCAATATGGAGATCACCGGCGTTGACACCGTGGTCAATGTGGGCAATACGGAGCTGAGCGGTGGTGCAACCACCAGCAACACCAAGGCTGTTCTGGGTTGGCAGCAAGAGCGCACCGAGGACGGCACTGTCAAATACGAAGGCTCGAACATCAAGATCACGGGTGCCACCTTAAATCTCCATGGTATCCAAGTCGAAAGCTCGTTTAATAGCAACTATCACGTAGGTTATACGGCTCGCGTGGCTGGTAATAGCTTCACTGCCGACAATGCGCGCATCGTAGTCTCAGGTGGTGCCTCCGGCGGTGCTATGTTTGAGGTTCATGAGACGGCCTTAAACAACTCCGTGCTCGATATTAAGGATGGCGTGGTCTTAAATCTCGAAATGCAAGACTACACCACAAAATTTGCAGACAAGCCGGAAGAAAATGACGCTAACATCAACTACAACGGCACAGCCTCGATTACCGGCGGTCTGGTAAAAGTTGATGGCGCTTTAATGGTCACCCGTGGTGGTACCTTAAAGATCGCAGATGATGTTGCCTTAACCGCTGCTGTAGCCGATACTCCTGCAAGCAAGCTCGACGGCGCCATTTATGTAGGCATTAAGGATACGGCCACTCACGACCATAAAGGCACCACTTTATCGACCTTAGAGCTGTCTTCGGCCAAGTTAAGCCAGTTCTTAAACTCCGAAAAGGAAACCATCACCGATGGCGAGACTCACGTAAATGATGGCAAGGGCCAGGTCAGCGTAGGTTTAGGTGGTCGTATCCACTTAACCGACTCCAACCAGGTTGAGATCTCGCAATTTGCCTTCAATAACGAGGCCGGTGCAGGCCATATCAATGTTGATATCAATAGCTCTTCGCCTAGTCTGACTGATAGTGGCTCGATCTACCAAAACTTCACTGTTGGTACCGATGCCAATGCCATGGATGGCACGCGCTCGATCGTGGCCAATAATATGTCGATCGGCAAGAGCTTATTGGTTGATGCCAAAGCAACCGGTTCAGATGTCCAAAAGGTTCAGTCCGGCAACTCCTCGCTGGCTTTCCGCTTTGAGGCTAATGACCTGACCGTAGGTTCGGAAAAGGGCACGCTCAACGACGATACCAACTGGAATGGCTTTGATTCCAAGAGCCAGATTGGCGCTCATGAGTTAAAGGCTCACAAGTCCATTACCTTTATCGATGGTCGCTCTGACACCTTCTACCTGCAAGATGATGTCGTCCTCGATACCACCTTAGGTAGCGATAATATCTTAGGCTCGGCTAACGACTCGAACACCGGCACCTTAAAGGGCGATGATGTCGTAATCGGCTACGATGACGGATCGAACAGCACTGCGGGCTCGCTCAAGGTCGCAGGCGGCGCTTGGTCGACCGCTCAAGGTCAGTCGATCAAGGTCGCTGATGGCAGCCTCACCGTTTCGGCGCAACCTGGTACTGAGAAAAAAGATGGCTTAAATCTGGGAGGCTCCAATAACGTCTCTTACTATGCAGGCGGTGTTAACACCTCCTTAGTCATCAATGGTGGCTCGTTCATCATCAATAAGAGTGATAACGGCACCAAGGCTGATGTCACTGTCACCGGTGCTAAGGGCGCTACTGCTCTGTTAGACCTGCGTAACACCAGCGTAACTTGGGGCTCCGGCTCGATCACCGTTTCTGGTGCCTCCGCACGTGATAGCAAGAACGACATCCTCTCCGATGCTGGTGAAGGCCAAGTCTTCATCACGGGCGCTCAGTTCAAGGACTTCATCAATACTTCCGGCACCAATGCCTCTGAGACCAAGCTTCTCTTAGGCGCTGATGGCGTCCTCTTTGCCGAGGGCTCCATCTCAGGCGATATCGACGTCAGCAAGTTTGCTAGCGGCACTACCGCCGCAAATGCTGGTACGGTCTACTTCTCGGGTGGTGGTACCTTTGCTACCAATGGCGAGTTAAGCATCGCCGCCGATGCTGCCAATAATGAGGTTCTGGCTATTGGTGCTGGTAACATCTCGGCCCAAAGCCTCACCCTGAACAATAAGGGTATCGAGGCTAAGGATAAGGGCGACTTAGCCAAGGACGTCTTCACTGTTTCCGGTGGTACCTTAGAGGTCGCCAGCGGCTTATCCTCGCCTAATAGCGTGATCGAGTTTAAGGCCGATGGCTCGAGCAATGCTGGCAAGCTGCTCTTAGATACCGATGACAACAACGCCAGTGGCTTAATCAACACCAACCTGCGCTTTACTGAGAACATCACCGCTGGTGATTTTGCCTTAGAGGTTGAGCAAGGTCAGTGGGCGATGGCCGAGGGCAAGGACGCTTACTTTGCCGGTGGCGCTAACTTCAAGGTCGGTGCTGACGAAGCAGAGTTTGAGTTACAAGGCGCCACTGCTGCGCTGAGCCTCGATAACTTAAATGTCACGGGCACTTCCAGCAACTTGGTCGCCGAGGGCGGTAGCCTCACGGTTAACACCATGCAGGCAGGTGAAAAAGCCACCTTTGATGTTCAAGGCCAGTTCACCATCAATGGCCGTTCGGACATCGTTAGCGGCTCTGCTTCCACTGAGATCGATGAGGTCAAGAAGGCCGATAAGACCGCAGGTATCGACTTAGCTGGCGCTGAGTTTACTGTTTCCGGCCCTAAGGCCCAACTCAAGCTGGGCAATGTCGCCACCAAGACCTTAGTTCAGATCACGGCCGCTCAGTTAGAGGGTTCTGCTAAGACCACGGTGAAGGTCGACAAGGCTATTGGCGACGCGACCATCGATCTTGTAAATCACGGTATGCTCTACCTTGATTTTGACTCGGGTACCACTATCACCGCTCAAAATGCCAAGGACTTAAAGACTGCCTTAATCGACAGTATGGGCAATGGCATCTTGAATGTTGGCTCGGGCTCCTTAGATATCAAGTGGGATCATGAGGATACTCTCACCACCTCTTGGGATAGCGTTAAGGAATTTGCCAACGTCCAGGGCGTAACCAGCGATAAGCTGATGTCCACCTTGATCGACGAAGTAGCAGTCGGTACTGTTATCACCGGTGGTCAGTACGGTGCCATTCAGACTGATTTTGCCGCCCCAACCGCCTTACAGGTTGATGGCAACTTAGGTCTGCACCAAGCCCGTGGTGAGAACGGTGGTTACTTCGTCTTCTCGACTAATGCCGCAGGTGAACAGTCCGCAGTCGGTGTCGACTTAGCCGCTGACTCTACCCTGCTCTTAGACGGCGCCGGTAAGATCGGTGCTATTGGCGGTACCACTGGCACTGAGCTCGTCATCACCCAAGGCATGCACTCGGGCGCTGCGGTTGGCACGACCGAAATCTTAGGTGCGATCAAGGGTGTTGAGTCGGTTGAAGTCGGCAACGACACGACTGTCGCAGGTAATATCGAGGCCGGTGAGTTACGCCTTGCGGCTGGCACCAACTTAACCAATGTCTTTGCGGGCACTGCCGCTTATGACACGGTCGTCACCACGGCTGACGTTTTTG
>CALXXU010000069.1 GCA_944392765.1 uncultured Anaerobiospirillum sp. | reverse complement strand
GAGATGGTTATGCCTGGTGACAACACCAAGATGACCGTTACCTTAATCCACCCAGTTGCTATGGCTGCTGGTGAGCGTTTCGCTATCCGTGAGGGTGGCCGTACCGTTGGCGCTGGTGTTGTTTCCAACATCATCGAGTAATAGTACGCAAGCTTGGGCCGGGCGCTCTAACTAGTTAGAGGCTCTGCCTTAACTTGACCAAAAAAAAAGTCGCAGGGGTAAGTCCGCTGCGGCTTTTTTTTTTTTTTTGGTTTGTGACTAACTGCGTGCACCGTGCCTTTTTACCGCAAAGCACGTGCCTGTGCTACAATGCCCCCACCTGAGCCCAGGGCAAGCTCTCACGCACCGTGAGAGAGAATTTTGGGTATTAGGTCGTGAAAGTGGGTGCTAAGTCACTGACCGCAAATGCAGATCTGGCTATCTTTAGCATTAGTAACTTGCGTTTCAGCTGTTCTTGTTTGCACCGATTTTAGAACCCAGAGCATGGTCGGGGTTCACTGTTTCTTAGTGCTGAGACGCGCGCGACAAGGTCAACTAAGGGGCCAGTGCTTGCTTGAGCTGTGAGCTCTGAGCTTTAAGCCTTGCTCTTTAGTTGGAACACAGATAGGAGAAGAGGTTTACGGATATGCCTGCACAGCATTTAACTGACAAAAACTTAGCATTGGATTTAGTGCGCGTCACCGAGGCCGGTGCTTTGGCTTCGGCTCGTTACTTTGGCCGTGGCGATAAGGAAGAGGCCGACGAGGTTGCCGTTTCGGCGATGCGTATTGCCTTCCAGTCCGTGCATATTCGTGGCACCGTTGTGATCGGTGAGGGCGAGAAGGACCACGCCCCAATGCTCTATACCGGAGAGAAGGTCGGCTTTGGCGACGGTCCAGAGCTTGATATCGCCGTGGACCCAATTGAGGGTACTAATGCCGTAGCTTATGGCCGTCCTAACGCCATTTCGGTCATTGGCGCCGTCCAAAAGGGTGGTATGTTCAATCCAGGTCACTCCTACTACTGCAAGAAGTTAGTAGTGGGCAAGGACGCCGCCAGCGTGATTGATATCGATGCCCCAACCAAGGACAACATGCTCAAGATCGCTAAGGCCAAGGGCAAGGCCGTCAATGAGCTCAATGTCTTCGTCTTAGATAAGCCACGTCACACCGGCTTAATCCAAGAGCTGCGTTTATTAGGGGTCCGCGTCCACTTATACACCGACGGTGACGTTGCCGGTGCTCTGATGGCCGCTGACCCACGTCACTCGATGGACGTCTTAATCGGTATTGGTGGCACCCCTGAGGCGGTAATCACTGCCTGCGCCTTAAAGGGCACCGGTGCTCAGATGCTCACCAAGATGAATCCACTGTCCTTAGAGGAAGAGCAGCGCATCATCGCTGACGGCCTTGATATCAAGGCCATCCGTGGCGTTGATGACTTAGTCACCTCCGATACCTGCTTCTTTGCCGCAACCGGCGTCACCAAGGGCGATATCTTACACGGCGTCGAGTACAAGGACGGCTATGCCGTTACCACCTCGATGTGTACCCGTGGCCGCACCGGTACCGTCCGCTATATCGAGGCATGGCACGATCGTAAGAAGCTCGCCTCGATGAGTACGGTTCGCTACTAAGAGCGAGCGTTAACGCGCTCACCCTCGCAGCGCCAACGCGCTCACCCTCGCAGCGCTAACGCGCTCACCCTCGCAGCGCTAACGCGCTCACCCTCGCAGCGCTAACGCGCTCACCCCTCGGCCACATCTGTGGCCGCGCACTCGGGCCCAGAGCTTTAAGCTCTGGGCTTGGTCGTATTTGGGCTAAGTCAAATCCGCTAAAATATGGGCTTAGGCTATGGTTGGTGGGTTGAGGACAGAGTATGGCGACGTGGGCTTACACCTTTGATACGGACTTAGATGTGGTGCTGCAAGCGGCGCACAATGACGAGCTTGAGCCCTTGGTTTTGCTCTTAAGCAAGGACCACAGTGGCAAGCCTTTAAGCTCGTGCCCGGAGTACGCCCGCTTCTATCCTGATCACCGCCGCTATATCCACCTTATCAGCGTCAAGCTGCGCGCTTTGGGTGGACACCGAATGGGCAATCTCTTGCGCTTGGGGCAAGGGCCTTCGTACCTCACTGTCGTGAAGAGCGTAGCCGAGCACCTAAAAGTCACCTTTGCTCAGGATGACGGGATCGTGGCCTTAGAGCAAAAGCTGCTCTACCACGTGATGTCAGGTTGCTACCAGGATCTAAGTGAATCTGAGCAAAAGCAGCTTACCGCAGCCCTCACGGCAGATGAGAACAGCACGGCCCAAGCGAGCAGCACGGCCTTAGTGGCAGTGGAGCAGGGGGATTACTCCAAGCTCAGTGCGCAGGGGCGCCTGCTCGTGGCGACCATGGTGTCGCAGGCGGTGGGCAAGGTCGTAGGCTTTTCTTTGGAGTCCTGGAATACGGTCAACACGGTCGTGGGCCAGTCCTGGACTCAGCTTAACGCTAGCCTTACCGCGACCATGGTGCGCCTGACTGCGCTGATGCAAGGTTTAGTGGGACGCCCGTCGTATCAGATTTTGGTGCCGTGCGTGTTGCACATTGCGTCCTTGCGCCTGATGCAGGCCGGGACCAAGCTTGAAGCGCCAGATCCGGCGGCGTTAGCCCACCAGGCAGCACCGCAATGATGGCCGGGCCTCATGGTTGGGCAGTGCGTAAAAAAAGAAAGCGACCAGAGGTCGCTTTTCTTTTGGGCTGTGCCTAGAGGCAGCGGGGCTACTTGAGGAGCTTGTGGCTCCCGGTATCCTCTCAGGCCGCCTTGATCCCGCGATAGGCGCGAGGTTGGGTCTTCTTCTCGCGGGCAAAATCAGGACGGGCGTTCATAATCTGCTCGAGCATCTGATCGTTCATCTTGCTGCGGGTTAAGCCAATCGCGCGATAGGTGATGAAAGGACGAGCCTGCTTGGTGATAATCATTGGGGCACGGGTGGTGTCCTCTTCGTGCTCACCTACGATTTGCAAGACATTGCTATCCAGTAAGGAGCGTACCGAAGGCTCAGCCTCAGGCAGATTTAACACCGACTTGCGCTGGAGCACAAACTCGCGCAACAGGGCGCGCTCAGCGAAGTCTAAGCGGCTGACCGTGGTCTTCATCGCCTCTTGCTCACGCTGAACCTGGCGCTGATGCAGGTAGTAGCTCACGGCCATAAAAATGCCTTGAGCTAAGAAGTTGGAGACCTCGACAATCAAAGCAAGGTAGAGATAGGTGCGGTTGGCGGCAACTTGGTCAGCAAGCTCCAGCGAGACCATCTCTAAAGGTAGAAATAACAGCGCTAAAGTCACACAGAACAGCCACAACATGACGAGGTTTAACGTCTTGCTGCCTGCAAATGAGGTTGGATTAGCGTCCATGCGCAACAACTCCGAAGGGTAAAATCGTGGAATGAGGCAATGGTTTGAGCGGGGGATCTGGTGCTCCACACACCGATTTTTTGGTGCGCACGAATGGAGCAAGACCTCACTTTGCTCACCAAAATGGTGAGATAGTAAAATCTCTAATTGGGCGGCAACATCTGTGCCAAGGGCTTAAAAGCGCTTGTTTATGCCGTTTTGCGCCTCGGTGGGTGCTCTAACATACTATTTTTTTATGGCCTAAGTCAACAATTGGTCGCAGAGATTGGCCCAAAAGCGGCTAGAATACGTGCATTTTGATGGTGCATTGGGGCACCATGGTTCGCCCGAATCAAGTCATCGTGCATGATATAGGGGCAAATCCCATCTTTGCGGTCTGGATCTATTACATTAGGCCTGACCTCATCGGTGGTAACACACAGAGCGCTCGGGTCAAAACCCGGTCACGCTCCATGCTGTAGTTTTCAGTGGTTATGATGGCCCAGGCTTTTGCCAGAGGCGCAGCGTCATCTGGAGCCTGAGCACGTCCCAACAGTCACCACGAAGAGGTTAGGCTTCTGCCCGTTAAGCAAGGAGCTCTTTGCTTAACAACGGGGTATTGGTATAGCACCGATGGTGCTTCATTCGTAGTGGAGACGGATTGGCCAAGAAAGAGCCAGTGCTGGTTCTTGGTTGGGTCTGTGTTTTGATATGAAGAAGATTGTTGCGATTATTAAGCCTTTTAAGCTCGACGATGTCCGTGAGGCTTTAAGTGCTAATGGTATCTCGGGTATGACCGTTTCTGAGGTCAAAGGCTTTGGACGCCAAAAGGGCCATACCGAGTTATACCGTGGTGCTGAGTATGTAGTGGACTTCCTGCCTAAGGCTAAGATTGAGTTAGTCGTCAAGGACGAGGATGTCGACAAGTGCATTGAGGCAATCACTAAGGGTGCCCACACCGGCAAGATCGGTGACGGCAAGATCTTCGTATCGTCGGTCGAGCGCGTCATCCGCATTCGTACCGGTGAAGAAGGCGACGACGCGATCTAGTTGCCGCTTACTCTCAGGCTCCATGCCGCGTGCCCTTGGTTGGGCGGAGTTCCTTGCGGCGCAAGGTACCAGAACCGCCCCCACCAACCAAGTTCATTTGCCTGCTGCTAGTTGGCATAGCTCGAGCCGTAGTCAAATCCAGCCTTTTGCCGTAAAGCTTGCGCTGACCGTAAAGCTTGCGTTGATCGTAAAGCTTGCGTTGACCGTAAAGCTTGCGTTGACCGTAAAGCTTGCGTTGATCGTAAAGCTTGCGTTGACCGTAAAGCTTGCGCCTGGCCTTCAAGCCAGTGCTTGCCGTTTAGCTCGGCCCAGCAATCTAGCTCGCGCTTGGCTCTCAAGCGCTTTAAGCTTCATTGTGCTGGTGCCACGGCCCGATCCCAGCTAGCCCACCTGTTAAATGTGCAGTCGTAAAACTGCGATCGTGGGCTTAGCTTCTACTCTCGCCTTTCTTTTCCTCGCCTTTCTTTTTGCCTCTCTTGGGGGCCTGAAATCTTTTGCCCTACGGAACCATGCTTTATCCTTCATTGCGTTAGCATAAATCTAGTCAGTGTGGATGCGATTTGCTAAGCTTGCGTTCGTATCTGGCTTGTTTTGTTGGAGGGTGAGATGAGTCTTATTTCGCGGGCACGGCGCCTGATGGCCGTGGGGATATTGCTGGCCGCTACTTTAGGTTTGAGCGCATGCTCAACTTCGGTGCCCAACGACCCTAATAATATCTGCTCGATCTTCCAAGAAAAGGATAGCTGGTACGCTGCCGCCCATAAGGTTCACACCAAGTACGGCGTGCCGATCAATGTGGCGATGTCGATTATGTTCCATGAGTCGGGCTTTGTCGAAGACGCCGAACCGCCAATGCGCTGGTTCTTATTTGTCCCGTATGGCCGGGGCAGTTCGGCCTATGGCTATGCTCAGGCCCAAGACGAAGTATGGCAACACTATGTCGATGAAGAGGGCTCGTGGTTCTCAGACCGCGATGATTTCGCTGACGCCTTGGACTTCATCGGCTGGTATATGACTAAGACCAAGTCCATCAATGGCGTGCCGCTGTCAGACGCTTACAAGCAGTATTTAAATTACCATGAGGGCTGGGCGGGCTATCGCCAAGGTACTTACAAGTCCAAGTCTTGGCTCATCAATACCGCCAAGAGCGTAGCGCAAAAGGCGGAAGTCTATAAGCAGCAATTGCTGCGCTGCCAGCTCTACTAGGTGGCGTTATGAAACGTAAGGCTGTGTTCTTAGATCGCGATGGCGTGATCAACCGCGACTTTGGCTATATCGGCAGTATTGAGCGCTTTGAGTTCCTGCCTGATGTGCCTTGGGCCTTAAAGACATTAAAAGACTTGGGCTACGCCACGGTCGTGGTGACCAATCAGTCAGGTATCGCGCGCGGGATGTACAGTGAAGCCGATCATTTAGCGGTGATGGACTTTATGCAGCGTGAACTAGCAAAGTCCGGCGCTGCACTGAGTGCTCACTATTATTGCCCGCATCATCCAGAGGCCCAAGTGGCGGCCTATCGGCTCGATTGCGCTTGCCGCAAGCCCCAGCCGGGGATGCTGCTTAAGGCGCAAGCTGACTTGGAGCTCGATCTGCCCCACAGCATTATGGTGGGCGACCATTTATCGGATTTACGCGCCGGTGCCGCCGCTCAAGTGGGCAATTTAGTCTTGGTCGGGACGCATTTAGACGAGGCGCAAGACCGCTCTAAATTGGAGCCTAGTTTGCACCATCTGACGTGCTTTGCCGATTTACCGAGCTGGGTGCGGGCCTTAGAGCGTGGGGATTATGTGCCGCGTTAGCGCAGGAGTATGCCGCGTTAGCGCAGGAGTATGCCGCGTTAGCGTAGGGCAAGTGCCGCGTTAGCGCAGGAATATGCCACGTGCGCATGAGGACAAGTGCTGCCTGAGAGCGGGCCGCTAATGCGCCCCACCCAGGGCACGGCAGGCTATGTTGAGGAGTGAAAATGATCAAGCAAATGAGTCGTGGTTTGATGAGCCTCGTGGCTCTTAGTGCATTGGCTTTGAGTGCTTGCAGCTCAATGCCAACCTTTACCGGTTATAACCACACCTCAATCCCAAATGTGCCTTACGTCAATCTCGACGTGCATAAGCAAGCACACCAAATGACTACCACCGATCGCGCCTGTATCTTCAACGGCGGCGATATGATCACCGACTCGGGCACCCGCTATAAGAACTCTGGGCGTTTTATGCATCGGATCTTCGTCACCACGATGCAGCAGTACAACCTCGAGGGCGCGGTGGACTTGGGCTCAGTTCACGCTGAGGATGTGCCTGCGGTTAACTTGCAAGACATTGCGCGCCAAAACTATTGCAATATTATCGTGATCACGCGGCCGATCTATTGGATGGACTCGCAGATTAGCCCAGGTAACGTCGGCCTCAACGTCGATATGTACGACACTTCCTCGGTCGAGCTGTTAAATTCGGTCACCTTGAACGCGCGCAGCAAGTACATCCGCGATATGTTCCTTGAGAACAGCCCATTAAAGCCGGTGATTGAGACCTACGTCGATAGCATTTACCGCTAAGGGCCGTGCTGAGAGCCTGAACTAGGCTTAATTGCACCCCTGGAACAGGGGTACTCGGCCTAACCTTAAGGGGGGCTAGGCTGGGGGGCTTAGGTGGGCTATGCCCCTTTTGGGGGCTGAATTTGGCATTTTCCTAGATATTTTTGTGCGACGGGTTAAAAGCCTAGCATCATAACGCGTGCACGGGCCTAGTTTTAGGTTAGAATTTTGCTAGGCAGTCTGTGACTGTCTCTGTTATAACAGTTTGGAGTTTTTCTCATGAATAAGTTTGCAGTTGTTTTAGGCGCCGCTGCTTTAGGCGCTACCTTATTATCTGGCTGCGCTAACAATGCCGGCATGGATCAATTAAACGCTAAGGTTGACGCTATCGCTGCTGACGTTGACGCTTTAAAGACCCAGCAGTCCAAGTTAGCTAACGACGTAGCATTCGTTAAGTCCGATGCTGCCCGTGCTAACGAGCGTTTAGACAACTTAGCTCGTCGCTACAAGAAGTAATTGCTTTTTAGCATTGCTTTAAGTTGTGACCTGGGACCATGAGCCCAGACCCAAGTAAGCTGCTATCTTCCTTTGGAGGTTAGCAGCTTACTTGTTTTTGGGCCCGACCAAACTCACCTCCCCGCCCCTTACCCCAAGCTGCCCCCAAGCTTGCGCGCCCCTGCTTGCCTCAAGCTCAATTTCTCAATGCCCACCAGTCTCCGCCCAGAGTGATCAGCGCCTAGGATGGTTATGCGCTGGCGCACATCACCTGGTACCTGAGCGGGCCACCTAGCCTGAACACTCAGGCCCTTTCCCCTTAGAGACTAAGGCCTAGCGCGGCCTCTCCACTGGGCTTAATGGGGCTCCAGCTGCGATCTTGAGCGCTATGCAGTCTTGCTGGAGTCCAGAGCAGGGCAGTCGCTACCACCAGGTGGCGGCGGGGGTGGAGGGTGGGAGCTACGTTATTGCGCTCATCACATGGGGTACTTGAGCAGGTCACAGAGCCTGAACACTCAGACCCTTTCCCCTTAGAGACTAAGGCCTAGCGTGGCCTTTCCACCGGGCTTAAATGGGGCTCCAGCTGCACGCTTTAAGGGGCTGGGGGCTTGCTGGAGCCGACAGCGGGCTTGAGCGTGGGTGCGTTTTAAGATTGGGGGCGGGTGCGGTGCGCGCATGAAAATTTTGTGATGGAATAGAGTAAAAACGATTTAATTAATATTTTCCGTATCTAAAGGTACTATAATTTAGATAACTTGAGCGGCACCTTGGTGCGAGTCTTTGACCCACTGAGGTGTTTTGTCCTTTTTCTTTGGCTTATCGGCCGTTGTGGGGATTTCTCGATGCAAAGTGAAATGCGGCGTGGACTGAAATTGTACATGTCCAACAATATGGAGAGCTTGGGCGATATCTGCGCCATTTTGATGTCGGAGTATCCCTTAAAGTCACCTTTTGACCACGAAAATATCGTGGTCATGAACCTAGGTATGCGTACCTATGTGACCCAGCGTATCGCGCTGCAAAACGGCATTCATACCCTGTGCGATTTCAAGCAGGTTTGGCAGCTCATCTTTGCCGCGCACCGCATCTTAAATCAGAGCAAGGGCGAGGAGTTCACCGCCTTAAATCTCTTTGACCGCAGCCACTTGACCTGGAATATCTTCACCCAAATGGGCCTGTGGCAAGAACAAAAGCGCGCAGCGGCTGCTGCCGGACAAGACTTGTCCGCAGGCCCTGAACCGATTTACGCGCGCCTGCTCCAGTATCTTGAGAATGATAGCTACGGCGATAAGGCCTATGAGCTGGCCGCTAAGATCGCCGATACCTTAGATAGCTACCAAATGTATCGCCCAGAGTGGATCTTGGCTTGGGATAAGATTCCACTGCAAGCCTTGGTCGATTATGAGCGCAACCCGGACGATCCGAACAATCCGATCAATCAGTTCATCGAAGGTGAGTGCCAGCACTTTATGCGCCTGAAGGCCGGGCTTAAGCCTAAGTCGGCTGCGGTTGAGGTGACGGCGGCCTCCGATGAGATGGTCAATCTCGGCACTGAGGTTGATGCCTTAGCCTTAAAGGATTCCTTAGAGGATGATGAGATCGCAGAGCGCGTCACCCATGAGCGCGTTGCGCGCGTGCGCACCTTGTTTAAGAACAATGTGTGGCAGATTAAGCTGTGGTGCTTGCTGCGCTATAACTACTCCTTTAACTCCGACCAAGGCGTATCCCTGAAGAATAAGACCCCAGCTTCGTTTGACTGGCTCTTGCGCAATTTAGATCGCTCTCAGGTTGTGACCAATTTAATTGCCAAGCTTAAGGCCCTGGCCCCTAAGTTTAATGAGGACAGTGGGGAGCTGGTGGCGCGGCGTTATGACGATCCTGAAGTGCGCGCGGCCTTTGTCGACGCCACTGAATTTAATCAGGCCCAAGCGGCGGTTAAGACCTTGGTTGACTCTTATCAGCGTATCTTCGTCTTTGGCGTTAGCGCCATGCCGCGCTTGGTGGTCGATTTCCTCGATGCGCTCGCGCTGCACTGCGACGTCAACGTCATGCTGTTAAACCCATGCCAAGAGTACTGGGCCGATTTGCGCGTCGATGAAAAGTTCAAGTTTGAAGAGTACGTCAAGCTGATCCAAGGCAGTAGCAAGTCCGCCCATGACTTGGCTTTAGAGCGGCCGCACCTTAGTGCCGTGGGCCATAAGGGCAAGCTAACATCATATCTGCCGCTGTCGCTTAAGTCCTTGGTGCCTAATGCCTATGATGCCTCCGGTGAGCGCGTCGAGGGCCATCCGCTACTGCTCTCTTATGGCAAGCAAGGCCGCGACAATCTGTACTTATTCTATGACCGTGACCCAGTCCCGGCCAATATCGCCTGCTTTAGTGAGCCTGATTTGCCTGATGGCGGTGATTTTAGCGAGACTTGGGTGCTGCGCCATAACCGTAAGGTGAAGGAAGTGCGCGGCGGTACGCTCCTGACCTTCTTACAGCACCAGCTGCTGAATTTAGAGCAACCTAAGGAGCGCTACATCATTGCCCCTAATGATGTGTCCTTATCGGTGCACTCGTGCCACACCAAGCGCCGCGAGGTCGAGGTGCTGCACGATGCTATCTTGGCCTGTTTTAACCGCGCGCGCCAAGAGGGGCGCCCACTGTATCCCCGTGATATCGTGGTGATGGTGCCAACCATCAATGATTACGCCCCGCATATTTCTGCGGTCTTTGGCGGTCAGTTTAAGCCGGGTGATCCGGACTATATCCCTTTTGTCATTTCCGATCGCACTGAGAGCGAAGCCAATAGCGTGGCCCAATCGCTTCTGAAATTGTTGGAAATTGGTACGGTACGCATTACTTCGGTCTTGGTCGCAGAGCTCTTAGCGGAGAATGCGATTGCACGGCGTTTTGGCTTGTCGCGTGATCAAGTCGATGTCATTGTGCGCTGGCTTAAGGCGACCAATATCTACTGGGGGCTTGATGCGCATGATGTCAGCCCGGTGGCCGAAATTGTCATTCCTGGTACCTTTAGCCTGGGCCTTGAGCGCATGATCTTAGGTGCCCTGATGGGCGATACTTCCTTGCCGTGCTGGAGCGAGATTGAGGGCTCGGACACTATTATCTTAGGTAAGTTCTGGGACTTCTTGCAGGCCTTACGTGAGCTTAGAGCGCGCTTTGTCCCTGAGCTCGCGCTGACCCCAGATATGTGGGCCTTGGAGCTTAATAATATGATCAAGGAGCGTTTCTTTGATGATGCTCCTGAAACCGAGCAAGCATTGCGCGGCGTTGACGAGGTGATCGATGATCTTAAGGTCACGATTACCCACTTATTCCATAAGCCAAGCATCAATCTGCCGGTCTTTGCGGCCTGCTTGCGTCAAGGCTTGACCGCGCAGCGCAACTTCCAGCCGTTCTTGCGTGAGAAGGTCAACTTCTGTTCCTTGGTACCAATGCGTGCGGTGCCGTTTAAGCACGTCTTTATCTTGGGCCTCAATGATATCGACTTCCCACGTGAGGAAAAGGCGCCAAGCTTCAATTTGATCGCCAATAAAGAGCTCTTTAGACGAGGCGACCGCTCGCGTAGTATCGATGATCGCTACTTGTTCTTAGAGGCGCTTATCTCGGCCCGTGAGTCGATTTATTTCTCCTATATCGGTCAAAGCCCGAACGACAAGAGCCCGCTCAATCCATCGATTGTGCTCAGTGAATTGATTTTCTTCTTGGGCGATAGCTGTGCCGTGGCTGGTTTAGAAGATATCAAGGAAAGTGAGCGTCCAGATTCGGTGCGCACGCGCCTGTGCCATAACGAGCACCTCACCTCCTACGATGAGCTGAACTTCCATGCGGCCAATTATCCTGATGCCCAGCCAACTTCTAAGCAGGATCTTAATGCGACCGTGGCGGCTTATCACAAGCGTTTAGGCCATGAGGGCTCAGGCTCGGCCTTAGAGCAATACCGGGCGGCCTTACAGAGCCTGCCGCCACAGGTGCCAAGCTTTAGCCGCGAGTTCATCGCTTTTCGCAACAATACCTTAAAGACCCCGCGTGAAATCTTAGGCAATGGCGTCTTTAAGCCTGATATGGGCGGACGCACCCATCAGCTCGTTGAGCTAAATCAACTCCTGGCCTTTATGCGTGAGCCGTCGCGCTATTTCATGCGCAATGTGCTCGAGATTTCCCTGGGGCACAGTGATGACAATACCTTAAGTCCGGACGAGCCTTTTACTTACGATAACTTCGAGAGTAATTGCTTGGTCTCGGCCTTGATGGCCTTGCCGCCTGCAAAGCGGGGCGCTTACCTCAAGCGCGAGGCGGACTTAGGTCATCTGCCATACGGCCTATTCTTTAATGAGCTGAAAACCCAAATCAACTCCAAGCTTGATCTTTTGTCCGCGACCTTGCAATCCGAGTTTGGTTTAGCGCACAGTGCCTTAATTGGCTTAAAGGATTGTCCTAATACCCATTGGTTCCTGACTTTGCCGCATAGTTTCTTTGAAAGTACGGCGAGCATTGATTTTGGACAGGTGGGAGCCGATCTTACGCGGATGCAATTTGAGCCGAGCTACGTGCCGTCTTGGCTTAAGGATGTCGCGCCGGATGCGCTCTATCACTTTGATGTAACGCTGCAAAGTAGCTGTCATGAGATCCCGATTGTGTTTGCGCTCTTTAATCGATTGAGCTCTTCGGACGCTAAGGGCTTTGATGCCCAAGGCAATAAGCTTTCTTGCTGTGAAGCCGCTGCGTCCAAGCCTAAGGTCGTGTACTCAGCGCTGGCAGAAATGATCGGTCATTATTGTGCTGAGGGCGTCTTGTTGGATGTCTCGGTGGTTGAAAGTGAGGGTAAGGTCTTTACGCTTAAAGCCTTTAGAGAGCAGGAGCTGCGCACTCTCATTAACACCTATTTAGTGTGCTATCTCGTAAGCCAGAGTCGTCCTCTGCCGCTGGCCGCGAGCATTACCACGGCCTTGCAATGGAATAAGGATGGGGAGCGCCTGCTGCCGGAACCTGCTATTGCCTACGACCAAGAGAGTGAGTACTTATTTGCCTCGCTTGCCGATTTGGCGCGCTACCCTGAGCTGTACGACTGTGCTTGGTCCTATCGTGATTTTTATCTTCAGCACTTGGCTTCCCACTTTGTCTTTGGCGCTGATGCGCAGGATTAATGCGAGGTTTTGCTATGACTAATGATTTAGCCCGTGCGCACTCAGCTTCGGACTCCACCTTTACTAGCCAAACATTCAACGTCCAGACCTTTGTCATGGCCCAACCGGCCTTGATTGAGGCGAGCGCTGGTACGGGTAAGACTTACTCGATTACCAATTTAGTGTTACGCGCTTTGCTCGGTGTGGGCACGCGTGAGACCTGTTTAAGCCGCCCGCTTGAGGTCGACGAGCTCTTAATTGTGACCTTCACTAATGCGGCGACCGCCGACTTACGCCAGCGTATTTATGAGCGTATCCGCAGTGCGCGCCTGGCATTAGAGGAGTTCATTACCCTAGCCTTAAATCAAGTAGTAGAACAGCTCAAAGACCCAAAGCGCGGGGGCAAGCTTGACCCTAAGAGTGCCCGCATTGTGGCGGCCAAGGCCAAAAAGCGGGGCGCTGCGGACGTGGTTCTGCTCAAAAAAGAGGAATTAGGCGGGGACTATCAAGAGTTCTCGGCTGAAGAGCGCGCCGAATACGCCGCGCGTTTGCTGGAATTGTCCGAGGACGATGAGCAAGAACTGTTCTTGGCCAACAATTACTCTGAAGAAGAGCTCAATGGCATCTTTGTCGGTATCGATGTCGATGAATTACTCGAGCAGCGCTGCGCCCTGCAAGATGACAATACCAAGTTCATTATTAAGGAGTTGGTAGCGCGTAGCACTGGGCGCAAGGAAGCGCCGCTGCGCCGTGCGGTTGATCATTTAGTGCGTGCTGAACGTCATATCAACAACGCTGCGATCTGCACGATTCACTCCTTCTGCAACAGCATGCTGACGCAGATCTATGCGCTGGAGGCAGGTGAGGCCTTTAACACAGAGTTAAAGCTGGACCTGTCCGATGAAATCCATGAGGCCTACTACAGTGTCTGGCGCCGTCTGTTCTATCAAAAGAACAGCTCGCCTTTACTCTTAAAGCTGTTAGACCGCAATTCACCCCTAGCGCTGGTCGGTCCAATTCATCTGCTCAATGGCGTCCGTTTGTCTGGCGATGAACGGGGCTTTTATGGCTATCAGCTCAACGGCATTGATGAGTTAATCTCAAGCTGCAAGTGCAAGCTTGATCGCAAACAACCACTTGAGCCGCAGCTTCAGGCCTATATCGGTGAGCTGGGGCAGGCCTTCAAACAGTATGAAGTGGATCTGATCAAGGTCGGGCAAGCCTTGCTTGATACCCTACCTTATGAGCAGTTTAAGCGCTACGTGCAGCCTAATTCAGGTGAGCTCAATACCATTGGCTCAGGTCCTAATAAGATTGCACTGCGTTCTGGAATGGCGGGCTTTTTAATGCTCATTGCTCAGTGCTATGAGCTCATGCCGCAAGCGCGCAGCTTAGGCCAAGGTAGTGCCCCGTGGAATCAAGTGCTAGCTCTGCTCGGTCAGCTACCTGCTTTCATGAAAGATAAGAACTCCTTGTTCGACGGCCGCAAAAAGCCTAAGGATGCCGCCGAACAAGCCTGCAAGTTGCAGCTGGATGACTTTGTTAATAACTTAGTGGCTGGGCTCCAAAAGCTTGCTGCAGATAATGACGGCATCTTAAATAAGAGCAAGCAGTTAGTGCGCTTATTGACCGCTATCCTGATGAAGCAAGAGCTCGAGCGTCGCTGCAAGGAACAGCATGTCATGGATGCCGATGACATTCTGCGTCGTTTGGACTACGCCTTGAATTGGCGGGGCAGTGCAGGTGAGTCATTAGCACGCGCCATTCGCGCCAAATATCCGCTGGCGATGATCGACGAGTTCCAAGACACGGATCCAATTCAGTTCAGCATCTTCAGTTCGGTTTATCTCAATACTGAAGCCTTAGAGCAAAAGGCTTACTGCTACCTGATCGGTGATCCAAAACAATCGATCTATGCCTTCCGTGGCTCGGACATCAATTCCTACCTCAAGGCCCGCGATAAGATTGTTGAGCTGACTTCGGGGGCGGGCGTTTACACCTTAGATACCAATTACCGCTCCTCCCCTGATGTGGTCGCGGCGGCTAATGCGATCTTTGGACTGACCTTAAACCCTGACAACGTCAATCCGTTCAACGAAAGTCGGATCACCTTTGAGGCGGTTAAGTCAGGTAAGGCTAAGGGCTTATTAGCTAAAGTCAGGGCGCAAGGCCAAAAGCTGATTGTGCCGACCGGGCGCACCGATGGGGCCAACCACATGCCGTGGGAAGAGGGCTCACAAGTGGGCTTTGCCGAGGCCAAGCGCGCTCAGGTAGTCATCAACCGCCGTGACTTCTATCTTAAGGACGTAGAGGAGCTGTTCTACGATCCCGATCCTCGGGCTCTCGATAAGCTTTCACCTACGGTGCCGCTTAATCAAGCGGTGGTAAGTCACTATCCGCTTGAGCATAAAAACGGTGAAGAAAGTGAAATCTTAGCCTTTGCCGGTCCTGCTAACTCCTATGTTGTACGGGTGGGCCATCAAGAGGAGGGCGGTAAGGGCGGGCTCACGCAAGCTTATGCCCAAGTGACCGCCCAGCTCATTGATCGTGTGTTAAAACAAGGTCGCATTGTGGTCGATGGCGTGGAGCGACCAGTGCGCGCTGGAGACATTGCAGTCATTGTGCGCAAGGGCAGTGAAAGTGACCTCATCCAAGATGCGCTGCGTAATCTGCAGCTACCGAGCGTCTATCTCTCCGATCGCAGCTCGGTCTTAGGCTCGAGTGAGGAGCCGAGCTTTGAGGCGATCGAGCTGGGTTACTTGATGGAGGCCATGTGTGATTGCACCAATCGCAAGAAGGTCTTTAGAGTGCTGGGCTCGCGCTTACTGTGTCTGAATGCCCAGGAGTACCAAGAGCAGTGCCAAAACGAGAACTTTGAGCGCGAGGTTAAGCTGTTATCGTCTTGTGCCCAAACTTGGCAGCGCTATGGCTTTATGCCGGCTTTTATGCAGTGGGCCCACGACATACGCCATAATGTCACCAAGCGTTTGCTCGCGCTCAAGGATGGTGAGCGTTGGTACACCAACTATTGCCATATCGGTGAGATCATCCAAGGTGTCCACAGCCAAAAAAGTGGCATTCAGTCCCAGCTCAATTGGTTCTTTGAGCTTCTTTACAACAACCAAAACATCTTCGATGAAGATGTGACCAAGAAGCGCCTAGAGTCAGAGCAAGACCAAATCCGCATTATCACCATTCACAAGTCCAAGGGCCTGGAGTTCCCAATCGTCTTCATGCCATTCTTGTGGTTGCCGGTGTTTGAGGGTGGTTCCTTTGGTGAGTCCAATGAGGACTACTTAAATGCTGAGCGTTATTACGACCCAGTCCTCAAGCATGTGGTGCTCGATGTGGCGCCCGAGCGTGAGTTCTTTGTCCAAGAGAAATTACCGGTCTATCACTCCAGCACCGATAGCTTTGACCTGGGCAAGTATCAATCAGTACCTGTGACCTTGCGCCCAAGTGACATTATCACGGCCGAAGAGCGTCGTGAGGCGATGCGTTTGCTCTACGTTGCGGTAACTCGTGCCCGTTATGCCAACTTCTTCTTAGTAGGCAGCTATCAGCCTGGTCGAGGCAAGCAGCCTAAATACCAAGATGCCTTAGTGGCGATCCAAGGCCAAGCACGCCAGGGCTATGCCGTGGATATCGATCATGAGGATGATGTCGTCAATCTTGAGACCAAGGAAGGGCTGCAAGCAGGCGCCGAGCGCTTTATTGCGGCGGCCCAGGCACACCCTGAGTGCTTTACCGTGCTTGATGGCACCGTGCTCTTAGAGCAGGAACCAGCGCAGGTGCCGGTATCGTCGCCAAAAAACGATGAGCCCGAGCGCGTTAAATCGAAGTGGGAGCTTAAATATACGCAAGATTCCTTCAATATCGCGCAGCTGGAACCAGGGCAGAAGCTGCCGCCTATTGCGCAGTCTTTTGTCTATAAAGACGCGGTTGATCTCAGTTTCAATATCTTCTCCTACTCATCCTTAGTGGCAGGTCAATACACCACCGAGCTGCACTATGCCGGTTCGACTGAGAACACTATGTACGGTGAGAACGAGGTGAAGGACGGGGCACCGACCGCAGGTGAGGAGAGCATGCCGCAGGGTAAGCTTGCTTACCAGATGGCTACTACACCTGAGATTAAGCTCAATCAGGCTCAAGTCAATCCTAGGTACTCGGTAGCGGCCTTGATGCAAGATGAGTGGCAGCGTAAGCAGCAGTTCTATGACCCTATGATGCTTACACCGCAGCCGCGTGGCAAGCGTGCTTGTTTTGAGTTCCCGTGCGGTACTGGTCCTGGTTCGTTCATGCACGAAGTGTTAGAGCAGGTCGACTTTGACCAAGTTAAAGAGTCAGGCTGCCTCAAGTACATCTTGGATACGACCTTGGCTCAGATCTTTAGCTGGTCGCACAATTTACGCTATACGCGCTTTATGCGTGAACGCAGCTACGAAGATGACAAGCTGCCATTAGCCTTGTGGTTCAACGATGTGCTCGAAGCGCCGATTGTCGCCGGTCGTCACCAATGCTTTGCCTTAGCTGATTTGCGCGTGCATCACTACGAGCGTGAGATGGAGTTCTTGATGTCCAATCACAACTTCAACACGCAAACGCTCAATAAGCTCTGTGCTCAAGTGGCCGATCAATTATTGCCTGCGAAGCTCAAGGAAAAATTCCGTGGTTCCTTGGAGCTCAAGGCCAAGGATTTGGTGGGCTATATCACCGGCTCGATTGACCTGGCATGCAGTATTGACCTCAATGCGCGCTTACCGCTGAGTGAACGTGCCGACTTACTGCGGAGCCTGCCGCAAGAGAAGCAGCAAGAGTTGGCGGCAGCCCGTGCGCAATTAAAGGCTGAGATCGCCCAGGGCTTACACCCAGAGCTGGCCCATGATCCAGAGTTTGGTCTGAGTGAGACGCTGCAAGCTGCGGAAGGTGCGAACGAAAAGTTCTACGTCATCGACTACAAGTCCAATTACTTGGGCGCCTTCGATGGTTGCTATACGCGCGAGCATTTGATTGAGGCCGTCTATGAGCACCGCTATGACGTGCAGTTCTTGATCTACTCCTTAGCGCTCTACCGCTTCCTCAAGCGCCGTTTTGCGGTGCCGTTTGATGCTGACTATGAGGACCTGCGAGCCTTCTATGACCAGCACATTGGCGGCGTGATTTATTTATTCTTACGTGGTATGCGCGCCAACTATCTGCGCGACCACCTTTCCAATGGTGTGTTCGCTACCAGACTCGATTTTGACGTGATTTACGAACTCGACCAGATGTTCAGCTTGCACAACGAGGAGGCTTAGTAGTTATGGACCAAGAGCACTTAGACCCAAACAAGAATGAAGCTCAAACTAAGCAAGCTGAGCTTGAGTCCAGTATGATGGAGCAGCTTAATGCGAGCTTAGGTTTTGCCGCGCCGACCCAGGCAGCACCGGTCAAGTCCGCACCAGCTGCCTCCTATCGCCCGGACGAAGGTTGGTCGCTCGATGATTACGAGCAGCGGGCACCTGAAGACTATGGCAGTTATGGCCCCGCCCCGAGCAATCAGGCCGCAGCCCGTTTTAATGCCGAGCTTGAGTTTGCCGCGCGCGCGGGTTTACTGCCTGCCATTGAGCAAGTGGGCGTCAAGACCGGCACTATTTGGCTTAAGAGTGAAGAAGCCGAGGAAACTCCGGCCAATGCTTTTGATAAGCCGCTGGTAGAGCCTTTTACCTTCCCGCAAGGTGCAGACCGTACCACCGCTCAGGCCACAGAGGAACTAGGGGCGAGCGCGGTTAAGAGTGCTTCAGGCGATGTTATTGCCAGTGCGCAAAGCAAGCCGTCAGACTTCGATTTATTGCAGATTAATCAGGATCTGGGCCCAAAGGAGCGTGATACCGCGCGTCAGGTGCTGATAAAAACGTGCTATCGCCCTGAGGTCATTTATGGGGATGCCAAGTACTTTACGCCATGCGAGCCTGAGCCCACTGAGGACTTTACCGCCGAGCAAGAGCGTTTGTTTTCAAGCCCAGAGTTAGGCCCGCAGCTTAAAGAGCGCAATGTGCTGACTTGCGCGTACTTTAGCTCCTTAGTGCCTAAGAGCAGCCTGGCCTTTTGCACCTACCTGCAAGAGCACTTTCCGCTGGGTAATTTTGCCGATCAACAGCGCTTTAACATTGTGCTGTTAGCCTTGTTCTATAAGATGGGCGAGGGCGATATCTGCCTTAATCTCTCTAGCTTAGAGCAGTTCTACGACATCGTAGCGCAGTGGCAGGAAACTCACTTGAGTGCGGTGCTCAATATTGAGCAAGATGATGGCCCAAAAGGGGAAAAGCGCAGCTGGCGTGAGACCCAGCAGATTGAGGGCAATGAGCGCTTCTTGCTCATGGTCAAGCGCTATGCGCCGCACTCGATCGCGGGCATCTACGAGGTGTTACAGCGCTCGTTAGCGGTAGGTTTTGACCCAAGCAATGAGCCGAACGCCCCGCTGCTTTTTGACCAAAAGCGTCTCTATTTGCGCCGTTACTTCTACTACGAGCAAGGTATCGTGGACTATGTGGCCCAAGTGCCGGAATTAGAGCTCAGCCCCAAGCAGAGAACCAAGCTTAAAGCGAGCTTAACCAATCTGTTCCCAACTCCTCCTGAAGGGGAGCACATGGATTGGCAGAAGGTCGCGGCCGCTATGGCTACCACCTCCAATTTCACCGTGATCTCAGGTGGTCCAGGTACCGGTAAGACAACTACCATTTTGCGTATCTTACTGTTGCTTATTTGCTTAGATCCGCATAATCGCAACATTCAGCTGTGCGCGCCAACGGGTAAGGCCGCCGCACGCATGGGTGAGTCGATTGGCAATGGACTCAAAGAGCAGAGGATGCAAAAGAACATTGTCAAGCTGGCGCCAACCTATGGCTTGAGCGCAGATGAGCTTATTGCCTTCGTGCCTAAGAGTGCGGTGACGGTCCACAGCCTGATCAAGGTGATTCCAAATCAGTCCACCCCAATCTACAACGCCGAGCACAAGCTCAGTTGCGATGTCTTGGTGGTCGATGAAGTCTCGATGCTTGATTTGGCCTTGTTCTATAAGCTGTTAATGGCACTCAAGCCTGAGTGTAAGCTCATTTTGTTGGGCGATAAAGACCAACTGGCATCGGTTGAAGCTGGTAAGGTGTTAGGTGATATCTGTGCCCGCCTCAATGAGCAAGGGGCTGATCGCATCAATGCTAAGACCCTGAACTTAGTGGCCGAGTTGACCGGCTACACGCCAAAAGAGCTGTTGTCAGGACAAATCGCCGACCACGCATGCTTGCTGCAATACAGTTACCGCTCTAAGGACGTACCAGAGATTGGTCAGCTGGCGCGTCTGGTCAACAACAATGTCTGTGTAGCCCAAGCGCAAAGTGCAGGCGTGGATCAGCAGTTAAAGGAACAACAAGAGCAAGCTATCAAGCAAGGAGATCTCAGCGCCTATCTCAAGGTCTGTGCCGAGCTGGGTGACTTCAAGCCTGCGGCCTTAGTTGAGGCGCAAGAGCAGCAAGCACAAGAGGATCAGGAGCATGAGGCCCAACTGCGGCAGAACTTAGCCCCGATTTACAACTTGCTGGAGCAAGCCGCGCACAAGGCCGACCAAAATCCGGATAAGCCTAATCTGCCTGCTTTGAGCTTAATTGAGCTCAAGCCAGGAGCAAAGGCAGATGCGCTGTGCCTGGAGCGTGCTAAACATGCGGTTAAACGGGACCTTAAGGACAATTACGCTCCATTCTTGAAAAAATTAGAGGATCTCGAATTTGCGGTTGCGCCTGAGGATTATGAGTTATTGTTCAAGGAGATGGATAAGTTCCGCATCTTGTGCTCTAACCACGTCGGTGAGTTAGGTGACAACAAACTCAATGAGGCGATTGCCCAAGAGGTCAAGAACACCTATCTCAAGCCCCATGCAGAATTGCAGCCTTGGCTTAAGGAGAAATTTTTCCCCGGCCAAATCATTATCATCACCAAGAACGATCCGGTGCTGGGTCTGGTAAATGGTAACGTGGGCTTCTGCGCTTTTGTCGCGTCTGAAGATGAGAAGAAATCAGACACAGAGGCTGAGCTGGGCACGGATGCTCAACCAAGCAAAGAGCGGGTTTTGCGTGTCTTTATCCCAGTGGGCGCAGAAGAGCGCGACGGCAAGTCGGTACTCAAGGTCAATGTCATCAGTACCTTGCTTTTGACCAACTACGATTTGGGCTATGCCATGTCGATCCACAAGTCGCAAGGCTCAGAGTACGACAAAGTGGAGATCATGCTGTCAGAGCGCATTAACCGCGTGCTGACCAAGGAGCTGGTCTATACCGGCATCACGCGCGCGAAAAAGTGCGTCTCGATGGTTACGAGCACTAAGGCGCTTTACTACGCACTCGAGCACTCAGTGGAGCGTGCGAGCGGCTTAACGGCACGCTTAGCTGAGTTGAGCGCGCAAAGTGAGCAGTAGGGCAAAGAGCCGGGGCTTAGGCTCTAGTGAGTAGGGGCTAAGAGTAACGGTTAGGGCCGTGACGTAGCGTGCTGCGTCACGGCCTAAAGGAGCGTGCTGCGTCACGGTCCTAAGGAGCGTGCTGCGTCACAGCCCTAAGGAGCGTGCTGCGTCACAGCCTAAAGGAGAGCGGAAAGGCGTAAGCTGAAGCCACAACTGAAGATACTGCTGAAGCCATAGCTTAAGCTCATACCCGAATCCAGAATTAGGGGCTTAGGGCACCGTGAGGTGACCTAAGCCCTTCGTTCTTTTTTTGGGGGGGCGCTGAGGTCAGAGCTGGTGCTTAAGGTCGGGGTAGGGGCGGGCGTGAGGGGCATGGGAGCTTTGCACGGCGTTAACTTTCCAGTGTAACCGATTGTTGGGGATGTTGGCGTTAAAATAAAGTTAAATGACGTGATGTGTGTCACTAAACCGCATAAAATAGCTTTTTCTTGAGGTTTTTTGAGGCTAAGATTAAGCTAGGCGATTAGGGGATTTTTAAAAAGGTGTTGACCCGCTGTAAAAAATCTCTAAAATACGCATCCGTTGTCACGCAGTGATGCGCTGACAAAAACCAAAGCCC